>CP040556.1:1800000-2170000 GCA_013378335.1 Streptococcus sanguinis | reverse complement strand
GAGCAGCTAGGTAGCTCGTCGGGCTCATAACCCGAAGGTCGTAGGTTCAAATCCTGCTCCCGCAATAGTTGGCTCGGTAGCTCAGTTGGTAGAGCAATGGATTGAAGCTCCATGTGTCGGCGGTTCGATTCCGTCTCGCGCCATAATTTTATAATCGGAAGGGTAGCGAAGAGGCTAAACGCGGCGGACTGTAAATCCGCTCCTTCGGGTTCGGGGGTTCGAATCCCTCCCCTTCCATAACCTTTACGGGCATAGTTTAAAGGTAGAACTAAGGTCTCCAAAACCTTCAGTGTGGGTTCAATTCCTACTGCCCGTGTTTAAATATGGCGGGTGTGGTGAAGTGGTTAACACACCAGATTGTGGCTCTGGCATGCGTGGGTTCGATCCCCATCACTCGCCTATTTAATATTATTGGGGTATAGCCAAGCGGTAAGGCAAGGGACTTTGACTCCCTCATGCGTTGGTTCGAATCCAGCTACCCCAGTTAAAAACTTGAGCCGGCGTGGCGGAATTGGCAGACGCGCTGGACTCAAAATCCAGTGTCCTCACGGACGTGCCGGTTCGACCCCGGCCGCCGGTATAGCTTAAGTTTAGCGAAGTATTTTACTTCGTTTTTTTGTTTTCTCTTTAGTAATTATTTGCAAGCTAAGGCGGAAAGTTGAATCGTGATTTTGCTTGTAAATTTACACTCAACTAGTGTAAGAGATATGGAAGAATTTCACCATTAAATGGCTTATAAGATCTAGAATGCTAATACGAGGCAGCTTGGTTTGTTCCTTTTATTCTCTGATTGAGTTTTATTTAGGGCTTAAGAATCTAATTGTATAATTAAATATTTTTTGTGAAAAGCAACCTGCTTTTACTGAAAATTCTTGACTCTTTTCTGTTTTGTGGTATAATTAACCAGTAAAGCTTTAACCGGTTAAGAGAAGGAGGGAAGGAATGACTCATTTAGCGCAGAAGATCGATCAATTTTTAAATGAAGTTATTTTGAAAGCAGAAAATCAGCATGAGATTCTGATTGGTTCTTGCACGAGCGATGTGCCTTTAACCAATACGCAGGAGCATATTTTGATGCTTTTGTCTGAGGAATCTTTGACAAATTCTGATTTGGCAAAAAAATTGAATGTGAGTCAAGCTGCTGTGACTAAGGCTGTGAAATCTTTGGTTCGGCAAGAGATGCTGCAAGCTTTTAAAGATAAGAGAGATGCACGGGTTACCTTTTACCGTTTGACTGAGTTAGCTCAGCCGATTGCAAAGGAACACCAGCATCATCACGCACATACTTTGGAGACGTATCAAAAATTGGCAGAGCAGTTTTCCGCTAGTGAACAGGCGACAATTGCGAAGTTTTTGGAAGCCTTAGTGGGAGAGATCGGCAAATGAGATATATCACAGTGGATAATCTTTCCTTTTACTATGACAAGGAGCCTGTGCTGGAGCATATTCATTATTTTCTAGACAGCGGTGAGTTTGTAACTTTGACGGGGGAGAATGGAGCTGCTAAGACGACGCTTGTCAAGGCTAGTTTGGGTATTTTGCAGCCCAAGCATGGGGAAGTGAAGATTTCCAAGACTAATGTGCGAGGCAAGAAACTGCGGATTGCGTATCTACCTCAGCAGATCGCTAGTTTTAATGCTGGTTTTCCTAGTACGGTGTATGAGTTTGTCAAGTCGGGACGTTATCCGCGCAAGGGTTGGTTTCGTCATTTGAATGAGCATGATGAGGAGCATATCAAGGTGAGTCTGGAGTCGGTTGGAATGTGGGAACATCGAGATAAGCGAATTGGTTCTCTCTCTGGCGGGCAAAAGCAGAGGGCTGTGATTGCTCGGATGTTTGCTTCGGATCCGGATATTTTTGTCCTTGATGAGCCGACAACAGGGATGGATGCAGGCAGCAAGGATGAATTTTACAAGCTCATGCACCATAGTGCTCATCAGCATGGGAAAGCTGTCTTGATGATTACACACGATCCGGAAGAAGTTCGTAAATATGCTGACCGCAACATTCATCTGGTCCGTAATCAGGACTCACCTTGGCGCTGTTTCAATGTGCATGAAAGCGACAATGGACAGGAGGTGAGCCATGCTTAATCTATTTTCCTATGATTTTATGCAGCGAGCCTTCTTGGCAGTTATTGCCATGAGCCTCTTCTCACCGATTCTGGGGACCTTCCTGATTTTACGTCGGCAGAGCCTTATGAGTGACACCCTCAGTCACGTTTCACTGGCAGGTGTGGCTTTTGGTTTGGTTCTTGGACTATCACCCACTCTCACAACGGTGCTTGTCGTCATTGTCGCAGCAGTCTTCTTAGAGTACCTGCGGACGATCTATAAGAATTTCATGGAAATCGGTACAGCCATTCTCATGTCAACCGGCTTAGCTATTTCCTTGATTGTTATGAGTAAGGGCAAGAGTTCTAGCTCGATGAGTCTGGACCAGTATCTATTTGGCTCCATTGTGACTATCAGTAGGGAGCAGGTGATTTCTCTCTTTGTCATTGCTGCTGTGGTGCTTGTCTTGACCTTCCTCTTCATTCGCCCCATGTATATTTTGACCTTTGATGAGGATACGGCCTTTGTGGATGGGCTGCCTGTGCGAACCATGTCTATTCTCTTTAATATCGTGACGGGTGTTGCGATTGCCCTCATGATTCCAGCTGCGGGAGCCTTGCTTGTTTCGACCATCATGGTCTTGCCGGCTAGTATTGCTCTACGGATTGGGAAAAATTTCAAGTCGGTCATTTTGCTGGCAAATGCCATCGGCTTCTTTGGTATGATTGCTGGACTTTATATTTCTTACTATGCAGAGACGCCAGCTAGTGCCAGCATTACGATTATTTTCGTCAGCTTGTTCTTGCTGGTCAATCTGGTCAAAAAATTTACGAAATAGGAGCAGAAAATGAAAAAAATTAGCTTACTATTAGCAGGTTTACTGAGTATTTTCTTAGTAGCTTGTTCCAATCAAAAAAATGCAGATGGCAAGCTCAATATTGTCACAACTTTTTATCCGGTTTATGAGTTTACCAAGCAGGTGGCTGGAGATGAGGCCAATGTTGAACTTTTAATCGGGGCTGGTACAGAGCCTCATGATTATGAGCCTTCAGCTAAGGCAGTTGCGACTATTCAGGATGCAGATGCCTTTGTCTATGAAAATGAAAACATGGAGACTTGGGTTCCTGAACTGTTAAAAACTTTGAAAAATAAGGAGGAAACGGTTATTAAAGCAACAGGAGACATGCTCTTGCTGCCTGGTGGTGAAGAGGAAGAAGACCACGACCATGGTGAAGAGGGACATCATCATGCCTATGATCCCCATGTTTGGCTATCTCCGAAGCGGGCTATTAAAATGGTGGAGCACATCCGTGATAGCCTGAGCAAGTCTTATCCTGACAAGAAAGCTGCTTTTGAGAAAAATGCAGCGGCTTATATCAAGAAGCTGGAAGCCTTGGATAAGGAATATGAAGATGGGTTGGCAAATGCCAAGCAAAAAAGCTTTGTCACTCAGCACGCAGCCTTTAACTATCTGGCATTGGACTATGGCTTGAAGCAGGTGCCAATTTCTGGACTTTCACCAGATAGCGAGCCATCCGCTTCACGCTTGGCTGAATTGACTGAGTATATCAAGAAAAATAAAATCAAGTATATCTACTTTGAAGAGAATGCCTCTCAGGCTCTGGCTTCTACTCTGGCTAAGGAAACAGGAGTAGAACTTGATGTCTTGAATCCGCTGGAAAGCTTGACCGAAGAGCAGACCAAGGATGGGGCAGACTATATTTCTATCATGCAGGCCAATCTAAAGGCTCTCAAGAAGACAA
This sequence comes from Streptococcus sanguinis, assembly GCA_013378335.1. Lineage (NCBI taxonomy): Bacteria > Bacillati > Bacillota > Bacilli > Lactobacillales > Streptococcaceae > Streptococcus > Streptococcus sanguinis. Next base: position 2,166,183 of record CP040556.1, on the reverse strand, counting down.
CTGACCAAGAGGGAGCGGAGATTGCAGCCGAGAAAGAAGAAGACGATAAGACAGTCCAAAACGGCTACTTTGAAGACAGTGCTGTCAAGGATCGGACCTTGTCTGACTATGCTGGCGAGTGGCAGTCTGTTTACCCTTATCTGAAAGACGGTACCTTGGACCAAGTCTTTGACTACAAGGCTAAGCTGACTGGAAAAATGACAGCAGCTGAATACAAGGACTACTATGACAAGGGCTACAAGACAGATGTTTCCAATATCAATATCACAGACAATACTATGGAATTTGTGGTAGATGGAAAATCCAAGAAATATACGTATAAATACGTTGGCAAGCATACTCTGACTTACTCTAAGGGAAATCGTGGAGTTCGCTTTATGTTCGAAGCGACAGACGAGGATGCTGGTGAGTACAAGTATGTTCAGTTTAGCGATCACAACATTGCACCGACCAAGGCAGCTCATTTCCACATCTTCTATGGCGGCGAAAGCCAGGAAGCACTCTTTGACGAGCTGGAAAACTGGCCAACCTACTACCCAAGTAAATTGACTGGTCAAGAAATTGCCCAAGAGATGTTGGCGCATTAATATAAATAAAGTAAGAAGACGGGACCATCCCGCCTTCTTTTTTACATTTTGAAAAGTAGCGATAAAAATACTTGACAAATTACGATTACAAATGTAAACTAATAAAGAGTTAGATTACAAATGTAAATGATAAAGGAGTATTAAATAATGGAACAGCAAAATATTAGCCAAGCAGAATGGCAAGTGATGCGTGTGCTATGGGCTTATCCACATAGTCGCAGTACAGAGATTATAGAGCGGATGGAAGCCGATTTTTCCTGGAAACCGGCAACCATTAAGACCCTTTTGAATCGTCTGAAGACAAAAGAATTTATAGCTATGGAAAAAATCGAGGGCAAGTTTTACTACGATGCTCGGATTTTAGAAGCGGATCATCTGGAAAGTACTTGGCAGGCTCTTTTTGACAATATCTGTAATACTAAACACGGAGACCTTTTGATTTCAATGATTGAGAGAAGTCAGTTCAGTCAAGGGGACTTGGAGCGACTCAGCCAGGTCATTGATAAGAAAAGAGTGTCGGCACCATTGGAAATCAAATGCGACTGCCCGCAAGGTCAGTGTCGTTGTGGGCACAGATAAGGAGATTATGATGGAAAAAAAGAATACAAGCTCTCAGGAATGACCTGTGCATCTTGTGCTATGACAGTTGAGATGGCGGTCAAGGACTTAGAAACGGTCGAGAACGTCAGTGTCAATCTGGCGACAGAACGTCTCAGTTTGCTGCCTAAGGAGGGATTTGACAGTCAGCAAGTGCTGGATGCTGTAGCCGAGGCTGGTTATCAGGCAGAAGAAAAAGGAAAAGACCGACCGTCCCATATAAATGAAGAGGCTGCGATGAAAGCGCAGGAATTGCGAAGGAAAAAGCAAGAATTACTAATTCTTTTGGTTACAGCTCTGCCCTTACTTTATATCTCTATGGGCAGTATGGTCGGTCTTCCTCTGCCCAGCTTCTTGGACCATATGGCGCATCCCTTGGTCTTCGTTCTGTCACAACTTCTTTTGACTCTGCCTGCTGTGTGGATTGGGCGCGGCTTCTATCAGAGAGGATTTCGCAATCTTATCAAGAGGCATCCTAATATGGATAGTTTGATTGCGGTGGGAACCAGCGCAGCATTTTTTTACAGCCTCTACTCGGTCGGTCAGGTTTTTCTAGGCTATCATGCCTTCGTTCATCAGCTCTATTTTGAGTCGGTTGCAGTGATTATTGCCTTGGTTCTTCTGGGTAAATATCTGGAAAGTTCGGCTAAGGGCAGAACGTCTCAGGCAATTCAGTCTCTGCTTGAGCTAGTGCCTAGTCAGGCGACAGTGATTCGCTATGGAGAGGCTGTGACCATTGATACGGAGGATATCCGAGTTGGAGATATTATCCGTATCAAGCCAGGGGAGCGTATGCCGGTGGATGGCCTTGTGACGGAGGGCCAGACCTTTGTAGATGAGTCTATGATGACTGGTGAAAGCATCCCGATTGAAAAGAAGGTCGGCGACACTATCACCAGTGCAACAATTAATCAAAATGGTAGTATTGACTACCAAGCAACTAGGGTGGGTTCGGATACGACCTTAGCTCAGATTGTTAGATTGGTGGAGGAAGCGCAAGGGTCTAAGGCACCGATAGCGGCTTTAGCCGATAAGATTTCGCTTTATTTTGTTCCAATCGTGCTGAGCTTGGCTACTTTATCCGCGATGGGCTGGTATTTTCTGGCTGGTGAGCGTCTTAGCTTTTCTCTGTCAATCTTTATCGCAGTTCTGGTCATTGCCTGCCCTTGTGCGCTGGGATTAGCCACTCCAACAGCCATCATGGTTGGGACTGGTAAAGGGGCTGAAAATGGGATTCTGATTAAGTCTGGACAAGCTTTGGAAGCAGCTTATCAACTGGATACTATTGTTCTTGATAAGACGGGGACGATTACGGTTGGTAAGCCTAGTCTGACAGACCTGCTGTCCTTGGGTGATTTGAATCGCTCTGACTTGTTGCAGCTCATAGCTAGTGCTGAGCAGCATTCTGAGCACCCTTTGGCTCAGGCCATTTTGGCAGCTGCTGAAGGGGAGGAGCTTGACTTACTGCCTGTCAGTCATTTTGAGGCCATAGTTGGACGAGGATTGGCTGCTCAGGTTGAAGGTAAGCAGCTTCTGGTGGGAAATGAGTCTTTGATGAAAGAAAATAACATTGACAGCAGTGCCTTTCAAGAGCAGATGTTAGAGCTTTCCCAAGAAGGAAAGACAGCCATGTTTGTCGCAGTAGATGGACAGCTGGCTGGTATTTTAGGGGTAGCAGATGAAATGAAATCCAGCAGCCTGTCGGCTGTGCAGGAACTTCAGTCTATGGGGCTGGAAGTCATTATGCTGACAGGGGATCGTGAAGAAACAGCGACAGCTATTGCCCAGAAAGCTGGAATCCAAAAAGTCATCGCAGGTGTATTGCCAGATGGTAAGGCCACTGCTATCAAGAAATTACAGGAAGCTGGGAAAAAACTGGCTATGGTAGGAGACGGTATCAATGACGCACCTGCTCTGGTCCAGGCAGATGTAGGAATTGCTATCGGTTCAGGCGCAGATGTAGCTATTGAATCGGCAGATGTAGTGCTCATGCATAGTGATTTGCAGGATGTAGTTAAGGCTATCAAACTCAGCCAGGCGACTATCAGAAATATCAAGGAAAATCTCTTCTGGGCTTTTGCCTACAATACCCTGGGAATCCCAATTGCTATGGGGTTATTGCATCTTTTCGGTGGTCCCTTGCTCAATCCGATGCTGGCTGGTCTAGCCATGAGCTTGAGCTCGGTGTCAGTTGTCGTCAATGCTCTGCGTCTAGGACGCTTTAAAATGAACTAAATATACGGAGGAATGAATCTATGAAACAAACAGTCCAATTAGAAAACTTATCTTGTCAAAATTGTGTCAAACACGTCACCCAGCACTTCCTGTCTATGGAGGGAGTGTCAGATGTGGCGGTAGACCTAGAAAAGCAGACAGCACAAGTCACGACTGCTAAGCCTTATGGTACAGCTGATTATGAAGCAGCTCTGGCAAAGACAATCTACAGGGTTCTGGATGTGGCAGAAGCTGAATGAATAAAGTCAGTAGCTTTGCACCTGACCAGCTGCTAGAATTCTTCTTGTAAAAAGCGATAAAATAATCTATAATGTTACTAATCACATGATTTATCTTACCGTGAGAAAGAGGAGAAAAATGAAGAAAAAAGCTTTACCTTTTTTACTAGCAGGAGCTGCTTTATTAGCTATGACAGCTTGCTCAAAGGGCAGTGCTACGAATCAATCAGAGACGCCTACTAGCAGTACTGGATCGGTAACAAGTTCTGTGGAGCAGGTATCCAGTCAATCAACTGCAGCAGCATCTTCAGAGGCTAGCAGTACTAGCTCAGAGAGTACGAGCACAGAAAAAACTAAGGAAAAGAAAGAAGCGATGGACATTTCAGCACTTGCAAATGGCAATTATGCCAGCGTTAAAGGAACCTGGCAGGATGCTTCTGGCAACCAGCTTGTTTTTGATGACAAGGGCTTGGTTTCAAGTGTTTATGAATTGTATGGAGCTTCTCTGACAGACTATGGCACTGCTGCTGGTGGTGTCTACGGCGGAGAAAGCGGAGGTTTTCTGATTGAGTTTCTTCCTAAGGGAGTTAAGGTCGCAGACAAGGAAAACTTTACAGACAACTCTGATGCTGGCCAAGATAGAATCTGGACAGGGGTTGGCCTGAATAGCTTTGACGAACAAGGCAGCTTCTATTATCGAGTAGATTAAATGAAGCTTGGCTTTTAGTTTTATAGCTTATATATTGATTAGAGCAGAAAAACATCTGCTCTTTTTTCTTTTGTAAAGTAAGAAATTTTACCGACAAAAAAGCCCGCCTAAATTAGGCAGGTTTTATAGCTTTTAGTTGAATTAGGACTCTTTCTGAGAAATTACAAACTGTTCCATAGGCGTTGAAATTACATTCAGGAAGAGCTTGGCGAAATCCTCTGCAGGCATAGGGTCTTCTTTGATGATCCAAATCTCAATGAGGGAATTAATCCATCTAACGACAATTTCAGTAGCCATCTCTTTTGAGATCCCCAATTTTTTAGAGTCAATTTCTAAATTTTGTACGACCCACTGAGTGAAGAAGGTAGATAGATAGTCACTCCAGAAAGGATCGATAGCTGTAGTGTAGAGCACCCTCATCCATTTCCTATGTTCATAGAGGGTAGGAATCATATGCTTGGCAAAGAAGCAGAATGGATTTTCTCCATTTCCTTCTTCGTAGCTTTCATACAGGGGCAAAAACGGAGTCATAATTGTCTGGCGGATGTATTGGATAATGTCTTCAACATTACTAAAATGCTTTTTATAGATAGCCTGGCGCGATAGACCGGCTTGTTTAGCAATCTCTGAAAAAGTAAAATAAGACTTTTCAGGATTTTGCTCTGCCAGCTCAATTAAGGCGTTGACGACTTTGTCTCGAGTATCTTGGGGCATAAGTACCTTCCTTCTTTTTTATTAAGTTCTTGCTGGTATGTCTAAAAGAATAGAGCAGACTCCAACAAAGCAGTTTACCGTTTGTCAACTAAAATGATAACACTTTATAGTGGAAATGTCCAATTATTTTTAAAATTTAATATAAAAAACCAGTCTTCCCTAACAAGGACCGGTTCTGTCATCTCTCTGTTTTTCTTCTAGTTGGTTATGCGATAACAATTTTGTTTGAAGGACCAGCTGGACTATCATAGGCAGCAAAGCTGGTTAGGGGTGAAGATACAAGGTTGAGAAATGTCTTAGAAAACTGCTTGCAAGGAACGGGGTCATCCTGAGTGATCCAATTCTCGATAAGAGAACTAATCCAGCCGGCCAGCAGTTGATTGGCCAGGTCTTCAGGAATACCTAATTTTTGGTGGTCAAGATTTAGATTCTGCTCGATCCAGTCCTTGTAACTGGCAGTAATAAAATCGCTCCACAGGGGATCGACAGAACTAGTATATAATATTTTAATACGTTGGCGTTGCTCATAAATAGCGGGAAGAATCGTTTGAGCCAAAAAGGCGAAAGGATCTAAGCCCGCTTCAGAATTGTTGCTATTCCAGTTGGGAGCAAAAGCTTGCTTCACCATATCTTGGCGAATGTATTCGATAATTTCAGTAGTGTTATTAAAGTGTCGTTTGTAAATGGCCTGTCTTGACAAACCGGCTTCTTTAGCGATTTCTGTAAAGGTAAAACGCAGCCTGTCTGGCTGTTTATCTGCTAATTCAAAAAATGCATCCAAAATCCTATCTCGTGTATTAAGAGCCATAATTTTATCCCTCCTATACCATTTTACTTTTTCTGTCTGAAATAAGCTAGAAAATAGCCCAGAATTTTTACTAAAAAAGTTTACACATTGTTAAATGGAAAAATTTCAGTTATATTTCTGGACATCCTGTCTATTTAAAAATAGACAATCTTATAAAAATTGTACATATATCAAGCCGGTAATTATTTTATTTCAACAAATTAATATGTTAAAATAATAAAAAGAAAATCTTATCAGAAGTCAAATAGAAAGTGTAGTTTAAAAATAACCAAATCTGAAAGATTTATGGGAGATTTGACTGGACTTTTTATTCAGGATTAATGATCAGGATAATAAAATATGTTCAGAGGAGAAAAAAATGAAAAGAACAGAAAAAGTTTTGCGATATTCTATTCGGAAGTCCGTTTTAGGTGTTGGGTCAGTCCTTATTTGTGCTCTGTTTTTGGGTCACAGTTTGGTGGCGGCGGATGAGGAGCAACCAGTGGCAAATGCAGTAGAGAGCCCAGTTGCTGCATCGCCAGTAAATCAGGATTTGACAACGGTTAGGGAGGCTGCTAACACGGAAGTAGGCACATTTCTGGCTGAGAAAGTGACAGATCTTGGGAATAATCCAAATTTGTCAGATGAGGAGCTTGCAGCAGCTAAGGACGAAGTCAATCAAACAGCTGCAAAGGCTCAGAATGAAATTGCCGCAGCTGAGGATAAAGAAAGGATTGATCAAGCTAAAGAAGATGGATTGGCAGACATCAAATCTATCAATCCAGTCGGCAAAGATTTACTTCTAGATGAAATCCAAAATGGGAAAGCAGAGTTTGACAAACTTGTAGATAGTAGCGATTTGCTGCCTGAGGAGCAAAAGAAAAGCTTTCAAGAGTCTGTAAGGAGGAAGGCTGCAGAAGCAGAAGATGCAATTCAGAAATTAGATGTTAATGCAGCAACAGCAGAGCAGGCGGAAGTGATTCAAGAGCAAGCAGTAACCGAGGAAGATAAGTTTTTCAAATTTATAGCAAGTTCAACCGTAGATTTCACTCTAGTAGCTAAGTTAGCTGACTTGGAAGCAAATCCTAATCTTTCAGAAGCAGAAAAGAAAGCAGTTAGAGGCGAGATAGAGCAGGTGGTGGAAGCGGCCAAGAAGGCTATTGAAGGAGCAGATTCTCAGGAAGTTTATGACCAGGCAAAAGAAACGGCTATAGCCCGCTTAGCCAAGATTCACCCTATTGGCAAGGAGCAGTTTTTAAAAGAAATTCAGGAAGAAAAAACAGCTACTATCGAGGCTGTTGAGAAGAGTCAAAGTCTTTCTGCTGAGGAAAAAACAGCTGCTAAAAAGAAAATTGAAGATGCAGCAGCCATAGCTCAAAAAGCAATTGCAGCTTATAATGCTTGGGTTGAAAGTCCTGATGATGCTGAAAAAATTCAAGAACAAGTAGCGGCAGAGAAGCAAGGTTTGCTGAAAGTTACAACTGGACTGAAACTAGATCTTGCTCTGTCTGATAAGCTAGCAGACTTACGGAGTAACCCGAATCTGTCAGAAGCAGAACAGGCTACGGCTAAAGCTGAAGCGGAAGCAACTCTAGCCGATGCGAAAACGGCGCTTGGAAAGGCTGATACCGAAGAGGAACTGGAGAGAATTGAGGCAGCTGGAATCGCTAGTTTGGACACGATTCATCCAGTTGGCAAAGATTTGGTTTTAGATGAGCTTGAAGAAGAAGCTGACAAACAGCTTGAAGCAATTGAACGTCATCAAACACTTTCAGAACTCGATAAAAAGCAAGCTAAAGAAAAGATTCGAGCAGTATTAAAGGCGGTGACAGATACGATTGCTCAGCTAGATGATAGTGTAGACAGTGCAGAAAAAGCAGAAAAGCTGCAGGAACAGATTGCTGCTGAGCAGACAAAAGCTCTTGCAACTCTCGAAGCAATTGTCAATAGTGCTGCTAAAGCTGAGAGGACTTCTTCTATTCCAAGTGATTCACCAAAGAAAGCTACACCAGAATTTAGTGGAGGGGTCAGCGATTCTGAACCAGCAACGGCAACGGCGTCGGAATATGATTTGTCTAGTCATGTGGTTGGAACTCATCCTGACACAGCTCCTCAGTCTTCTGTACAACCGGAATTTAGCGGAGGGGTCAGCGACTCTGAGCCGACAACAGCGATAGCGTCAGAGTATGATTTGTCTAACCATGAAGTTGGAACTCATCCCGATACTGCTCCACAGGCGTCTACACAACCAGAATTCAGTGGAAATGTTAATGATTCAGAAGCAGCAACAGCAACTCGGCCTGAATTTACTGGCGGTGTCAATGCCACTGACGCGGCTGTGGCTGAAGCTTTACCAGCTTACCAAGTGACGACCAGTATTTTATCAACAGTTGATGCTTCCAAATCAGTACAAGAGCAGCCTTCATCAGCTATGATTACCCAGCTAGTTCAGCCTAAAAACAAGGAAAGTAAGAGTGGTGTGTCAGTCTTGCCGCATACGGGGCAAGCTTCTAATGCTCTTCTTACAGTTACAGGAGTTATCAGCATTTTAAGCGCAGCTGGATTGACACTCCGTAGTAGAAAAAAAGAAGAATAAATTTTAAAGAGGCCACTGGGCCTCTTTTTTGATGGAGAAAATTTTTTAAAATTATGCAAACGTTTTACTAAAAGTGCTTGAAAAAGTAAAAAAAAAACGATATAATGGACAATGTGAAAGCGCTTTGCAAACGAGAGCTTAAAAGAAAATATTTTTAATCAAAAGAAGGGGCTTATTATGGTCGAATTAAATCTGAAAAATATCTATAAAAAATATCCCAACAGCGACCACTACTCAGTGGAAGACTTCAATCTAGATATCAAGGACAAGGAATTTATCGTCTTTGTTGGTCCGTCTGGTTGCGGAAAATCAACTACGCTGCGTATGATTGCGGGTCTTGAAGACATCACAGAAGGAACTGCCTCTATTGACGGTACAGTGGTTAATGATGTGGCGCCAAAAGACCGTGACATCGCCATGGTCTTCCAGAACTATGCCCTTTATCCGCATATGACTGTCTACGACAACATGGCCTTTGGTCTTAAGCTGCGCAAGTACAGCAAGGAAGATATTGACAAACGGGTCAAGGAAGCAGCAGAAATCCTAGGCTTGAAGGAATTCTTGCAGCGCAAGCCAGCTGATTTGTCTGGTGGTCAGCGTCAGCGGGTAGCTATGGGACGCGCAATCGTTCGGGATGCAAAGGTTTTCCTTATGGATGAGCCTCTGTCTAACTTGGATGCTAAGCTGCGTGTTTCTATGCGGGCAGAGATTGCTAAAATTCACCGCCGTATCGGTGCAACAACTATTTATGTTACCCACGACCAGACTGAAGCTATGACCTTGGCGGATCGTATCGTTATCATGTCAGCGACCAAGAATCCTGCTGGAACTGGAACGATTGGACGGGTGGAGCAGATTGGTACTCCTCAGGAAGTCTATAACAACCCAGTTAATAAGTTCGTTGCCGGCTTCATCGGCAGCCCAGCTATGAACTTCATCCCAGTTAAGCTTGAAGGGAATGAGATTTTAGCAGAAGGTCTGCGCTTGACAGTTCCAGAAGGAGCTCTCAAGGTTCTGCGGGAGAAAGGTTACGAGGGAAAGGAGCTGATCTTCGGTATTCGTCCAGAGGATGTTAATGCAGAAGCTGCTTTCTTGGAGACTTTCCCGAATTCAGTTGTGCATGCTAAGATTTCTGTTTCTGAATTGCTGGGAGCAGAGTCTCATCTCTACTGTCAAGTGGGTTCTAGTGAGTTTGTAGCGCGTGTGGATTCACGGGATTACCTAGAAACTGGTGCAGGTATTGACTTAGGCTTCGACCTCAATAAAGCGCACTTCTTTGATCCAGAGACAGAGAAGACAGTCTATTAATCAGTTGATAAACAAAGAGAGAGTGGGACAGAAATCGGTAATTCGTTAGAATTCGATTTCGTCGTCCCACCTCCGCACAGTTGAGTAGGGCTGTAAAAGCTGATGAAATCAGCGTAGTAGAGCCCACTCAACCACTGCGTCTTGCTCGACAATCCAAAGACAATTGAGAGGCTAGGACTTTTGTCCCAGCCTCTTTTAAAATGGCTGCTATAACTTCATTTTTTACTGAAAAGTGCTCAGATTTTTGCTTGTTTTAGTTTTCCGACAAGAATCTCAGCTGAAATGGTGGCATGTGTAAGCTGCTCCCAATTGATTAGATTTTTTTCAACATGAAAGAGTAATGGAGTCATCTGCAGCAAGGCAGTTTTCTCTTCAGAATGCAGAGCACGAGTTGATTCTACAGTCTTTCTAGATAGGATCGTAAAGTGTTTCTGGAAGTGCTGGATGATATGTTGGTTAGAATAATCTTTCTTGTCCAGATACTGAGCAGCTTTTTGTCTAATTTCTTTCAGATGATTCTCTGTTGGGATGACTTTAATGATAAGCCCCTCTTTTTTCAATACTCGCTGAAATTCATGATAGTTAGCTGGTGAGAAGATGTCCAGCAAGACATCCATGCTTTGATCCTGAACGGGCAAGTGTGCCAAATCACCTACGAACCATTTTACAGCAAGGCTCTGATCGCTTTTAGCAGCTAACTGGATAGAATCTTTGGATAAATCAAAAGCGTAAATTTCTTTGTTGGGAAATTCTTCCTGAATTTTTCGAGCATAGTAGCCCTCTCCGCAAGCGACGTCTAGAATGATCTGTTCTTCAGGCAGGGTCTGCAGCAGATCCTGCAACTTGTCTAGGATATGCTGGTAAAAGCCGGCTTCCAAGATGACTTGCCTATTTTGAAAACTTGTTTTGTCATAGTCTTTAGCTTGTTTGGCCTGGGGAGCTAGATTGACATAACCGAATTTGGCGATGTCGTAGGAATGGCGATTGGGGCACTTGAGGCTGTTTTCTTCCATAGCTAAGCTTTGCTGGCAGAGTGGACAGGCCAGGGCTGAAGCTTGGGCAAAGCGGGCGAGTTTTGGTTTCATAGGCTCTCTCTTTCTATTGTTTTTATAGAGCTGAATGACTTCTTCTTGGTAAGACATAGAAAAATCCGATTCAGGTAATCGGATTTTTATCTTTAGTAGGTCAGGACAAAGTATTTCTTCTTACCGCGGCGGATAACTGTCAGCTCGCCTTCCAGTTTATCTGAGGCGCTGAGGACATAGTCTAAATCTTGGATGCGTTCACCATTGAGGTAGATAGCACCGTTTTGGACGTCCTCGCGAGCTTGACGTTTTGAGTTGACCACGCCAGCTGTCACAAGCAGTTCTACAATATTGAGGTTATCTTCTGCTTGAGCCTGATAGTTAGGTACACCGCGCAGACCTTGTTTGAGTTCCTTGACGGACAAATTTTTGACATTTCCAGCAAAGAGCTGCTCAGTGATGTTGAGGGCTTCCTGATATGCTTCTTGACCGTGAACCAGACTGACCACTTCGCGAGCTAGGACTTTCTGCGCTAAGCGTTCGTGGGGTGCCGCTTCAAACTGTTGGCGAATCTCTTCAATCTCATCCAAGGACAGGAAGGTAAAAATTTTCAGGAAGCGGATAGCGTCTGCGTCCATGACATTCATCCAGAATTGGTACATTTCGTAAGGGGAAGTCTTGTCAGGATTGAGCCAGACAGCATTACCTTCTGACTTGCCGAATTTTTTGCCAGTAGCGTCGGTAATGAGCGGAACGGTCATCACATGACCAATCTTGTCGGCCTTGCGGCGCAGGAGCTCTGTACCAGCTGTCATATTGCCCCACTGGTCGGAACCACCGATTTGCAGGGTTACGCCGTGGTTTTGATTGAGGACGTAGAAGTCATATCCTTGCATGATCTGGTAGGCGAATTCTGTATAGGAAATCCCTGTCTCAATCCGGCTCTTGACGGAATCTTTACTCATCATGTAGTTGACAGTGAAGTATTTGCCGACGTCACGCAGGAAGTCGATAAAGCTGATGCTGCTAAACCAATCATAATTGTTGACCATTTCAGCCTTATTATCGCCCTTTTCAAAGTCCAGAAAACGAGAAAGCTGATTTTGGATAGATTTCACCCAGCCTTCCACGGTTTCCTTGGTTTGGAGACTGCGCTCTACATCCTTAAAAGATGGATCGCCAATCAATCCAGTCGCTCCTCCGACCAGAGCGTAGGGTTTATGGCCAGCTAGTTGCAGGCGGCGGCTTGTCAGAATGGCTACCAAGTGGCCTAAGTGCAGGCTGTCAGCGGTTGGGTCGTATCCGGTATAATAAGAGACTTGTCCTTCTTCTAAGGCCTTGCGTAAAGCTGCTTCATCAGTGGTTTGGAATACCAAGCCACGTTCTTTTAGCTCATCAAAAATGTGCATCATGTCTCTCCTATTCTAAAAGCCAAGAAATTGGCTTATCTATATTTTAAATTTATGTTACTCTATTGTATCATAAAGCTTTTAAATAGCAATGATTCCTTGAAATAAATCATAGATATTTGGTATAATGGGAGGACAAAAAGGAGAATCAAACTTGGAACAATTAATAGAAAAATTAAAAGAGTTCTGGGGAAAAGCCCAGCAGTTTATCAAAAAAATACATCTTCCAGAATGGGGTAAGAAAACCGTTGGCAGCAAGAATGGCTGGTCTATCGGTGATGTTTTTGCTGTTTTCTTGCGGACTTTTAAACTTCTGATGAATATGGCTTTTGTGTTTATCTTCTTCGGTGCCGTAATCGGTGCCGGGATTGGGATAGGCTATGCAGCTAGTCTTTTCAGTAAGGTGGAAGTGCCCGAGCAGGAAGAGCTAGTCAAGCAAGTGAATAATATCTCTGGTATTTCTAAGCTTACCTATGCCGATGGTAGCTTGATTGCAGAAGTGGACAATGATTTGCTCCGCATCCCAGTTAAGAGTGACGCCATCTCTGAAAATGTTAAAAAAGCCGTTATCGCTACAGAGGATGAGAATTTTGAGACCCACAATGGAGTGGTGCCCAAGGCTGTGCTTCGGGCTACGCTCGGATCTGTTGTCGGAGTTGGCTCGTCCAGCGGGGGGTCAACCATTACCCAGCAGTTAATCAAGCAGCAGGTAGTGGGCGATGCGCCAACCTTCAAGCGGAAAGCGACCGAGATTGTCGATGCGCTGGCTTTGGAGCGCTACATGTCCAAGGATGATATTCTGACGACCTATTTGAACGTTTCGCCTTTCGGGCGTAACAATAAGGGGCAGAATATCGCTGGTGTGGAAGAGGCTGCTCAAGGGATTTTTGGTGTCTCTGCCAAGGATTTGACAGTGCCCCAGTCTGCTTTTATTGCCGGCTTGCCACAGAGTCCGATTGTTTATTCGCCTTATGCAGCGGATGGCAGTCTCAAGAGTGAAGGGGATATGGCTCTGGGCTTGGAACGTGCCAAGGATGTGCTCTATAATATGTATAGGACTGGCCATCTAAGCGAGAAAGAGTACAAGGAGTACAAGGACTACGACTTGACCAAGGATTTCAAGCCTTCTGAAAGCTCGGAAAAATCTTCGCATGGCTACCTTTATTACACAGCTATCGAAGAAGCCCAGCAGACTATGTATGAGTACTTGATCCAGCGGGACAATGTTTCCCAGCAAGAGCTGAAAAACAACGATACTGTCAAGGCCTACAAGGAATTAGCTGCTAAAGAACTAAGCGATGGCGGCTATACTGTCACCACCACGATTAACAAGAACATCCATACCGCTATGCAAAATGCAGTAGCCAACTATGGCGGCGTCTTGGATGACGGAACTGGTGAAGTTGAAGTGGGAAATGTCCTCTTGGATAATAAAACCGGTGCTGTAATTGGCTTTGTCGGAGGCAGAGACTATGCTTCCAATCAGAATAATCACGCCTTTGATACGGAACGGTCACCAGGTTCAACTATTAAGCCAATTTTGGCTTATGGGATTGCTATTGACCAAGGTCTGATGGGCAGCGCCAGCGTTCTTTCTAATTATCCGACTAACTTTTCAAGCGGTGACCCAATTATGCACGTGGACAGCCGTGGTACAGCCATGATGGACCTGCAAGAAGCTCTCAATACTTCTTGGAATATCCCGGCTTATTGGACTTACCGTGGATTACGCGAAAAAGGGGTCAATGTCCGTGGCTATATGGAAAAAATGGGCTATTACATCGATGACTACAGCATTGAGAGTCTCCCGATGGGCGGCGGAATCGAAGTATCTGTAGCTCAGCACACCAATGGTTTCCAAACCTTAGCTAATAATGGGACCTACCAGAAAAAATACATGGTTGAAAAAATTACTGACCGAGATGGCAAGGTGATATACCAGCATAAGGCCAATCCTGTTCAGATTTACAGCCAGCAGCGGCTACGATTATGCAGGAGCTCATGCGGGGAGTGATCAATTCTGGGGCTACTACGACCTACAAATCCAGAATCAGTCAGGTCAACGGAACCTTGGCTGGAGCCGACTGGATTGGTAAGACTGGAACAACCAACAGCAACGGTGATATGTGGCTGATGCTTTCTACTCCAAAGATGACTTTGGGAGGCTGGATTGGTCATGATGATAATAGCTCTATGGCGGCGTTGACTGGTTATAACAATAACGCCTCCTACATGGCCTATATGGTAGATGCCATCTATCAAGCAGATCCAAATGCTTGGGGCGTTGGTGATAAGTTCACTCTTGATCCGAGTGTGATTAAGTCTGATGTACTCAAGTCCACAGGGGAAAAACCAGGTACAGTAACGGTCAACGGCCGTTCTGTTAATCTCAGTGGTCCGACAGTGCCTAGCTATTGGGCTAAAAACGGCGCTCCGACCACGACCTACCGCTTTGGTATCGGGGCATCAGATGCGGATTATCAGAAGGCTTGGTCAGCTATTCTGGGCGGTTCTACCTCCAATTCTAATTCAAGTTCCAATTCCAACAATAACCGGCAGGGGAACTAGCGCATCAAGAACAGTTTTAACTTTTCAGAAAGCGGATGGAATCCTTGCAATTTCTAGCTAAATAAGGTATAATGATAACAATAATTTGTCGTGTGCTTTATTTGAAATATTGTCCAAATAGAAGCTTACAGCAGTTAAATCAAACTTGAATAAGTCAGATTTAGCTGCTCTTTTTGTGCCTATTTTTAGGAAAAAGGAATTATGTAACCATAATTTAATTTTTCTGAAAATTAAACAAAAGGGACTGATTGTGGCTGTTTTGCAGCATTGTAAATGACAGAGGATTTTCCTCTGAAAACATTTCACAGAACTCGCCCTCAAAGCGTTGAGAAAAAGATACCTTTCTTCTCGCTTTATCAAGGGCTCAGTATCTTATCATAAAGGAGTAAAAACTTGGCAGGACATGAAGTTCGATACGGTAAACACCGTACCCGTCGTAGTTTCTCAAGAATTAAGGAAGTTCTTGATTTACCAAATTTGATTGAAATCCAAACGGATTCGTTCCAAGATTTCTTGGATCATGGTCTGAAGGAAGTCTTTGAAGATGTACTTCCTATTTCAAACTTTACCAACACCATGGAATTGGAATTTGTCGGCTATGAAATCCGTGAGCCTAAATATACGCTGGAAGAAGCACGCATTCACGATGCCAGCTATTCAGCGCCAATCTTTGTGACTTTCCGTCTGATTAACAAGGAAACTGGTGAAATCAAGACTCAGGAAGTCTTCTTTGGTGATTTCCCAATCATGACTGAAATGGGAACCTTCATCATCAATGGTGGTGAGCGGATTATCGTATCCCAGTTGGTGCGTTCTCCAGGGGTTTACTTTAACGATAAAGTTGACAAAAATGGAAAAGTTGGCTACGGTTCAACGGTTATTCCTAACCGCGGAGCTTGGTTAGAGTTGGAAACAGACTCAAAAGACATTGCCTACACTCGTATCGACCGGACACGGAAGATTCCATTTACCACGTTGGTGCGTGCGCTTGGTTTCTCAGGTGATGATGAGATCTTGGATATCTTTGGCGATAGCGACTTGGTGCGCAATACTATTGAAAAAGATATCCACAAGAATCCAATGGACTCTCGTACAGATGAAGCCCTGAAAGAAATCTATGAGCGTCTTCGTCCAGGTGAGCCTAAGACGGCTGAAAGCTCTCGCTCTCTCCTTGAGGCGCGTTTCTTTGATCCGCATCGTTATGACTTGGCAGCAGTTGGTCGTTACAAGATCAATAAGAAACTCAGCGTCAAGACACGCTTGCTGAACCAAATCATTGCAGAGCCATTGGTAGATGCTGAAACAGGAGAAATCTTGGTTGAAGCTGGTACAGTTATGACCCGCAGTGTGATTGACAGCATTGCAGAGCAGCTGGACAATGGTTTGAACAAAATCACTTATATTCCAAATGACTCAGCTGTCTTGACAGCTCCTGTTGATTTGCAGAAGTTCAAGGTTGTGGCACCTACTGATCCAGATCGTGTTGTGACCATCATCGGTAACGCAAATCCATCTGACAAGGTTCGGATTGTGACACCAGCTGATATCTTGGCTGAGATGAGCTACTTCCTCAACTTGGCTGAAGGTATCGGGCGTGTAGATGATATTGACCACTTAGGGAACCGTCGTATTCGTGCAGTTGGTGAGCTTTTGGCCAACCAAGTTCGTCTGGGACTTTCTCGGATGGAGCGTAATGTTCGTGAACGGATGAGTGTACAAGACAATGAAGTACTGACTCCACAGCAAATCATTAACATCCGTCCAGTAACTGCAGCTATTAAAGAATTCTTTGGTTCTTCTCAGTTGTCTCAGTTCATGGACCAACACAATCCTCTGTCTGAGCTTTCTCACAAGCGCCGTCTTTCTGCCTTAGGACCTGGTGGTTTGACACGTGACCGTGCTGGCTATGAAGTACGGGACG
This sequence comes from Streptococcus sanguinis, assembly GCA_013378335.1. Lineage (NCBI taxonomy): Bacteria > Bacillati > Bacillota > Bacilli > Lactobacillales > Streptococcaceae > Streptococcus > Streptococcus sanguinis. The sequence goes on along the minus strand of CP040556.1, from coordinate 2,149,509 downwards.
TGCACTATACTCACTATGGTCGTATGTGTCCGATTGAAACGCCTGAAGGACCAAACATTGGTTTGATCAATAACTTGTCTTCTTATGGACACCTTAACAAATACGGATTTATTCAAACGCCTTACCGTAAGGTAGACCGTGAAGCTGGTGTAGTAACTAACGAAATCGTTTGGCTGACCGCTGATGAGGAAGATGAATTTATCGTAGCGCAGGCCAACTCTAAGCTTAATGAAAAAGGCGGCTTTGCGGAGCCTATCGTTATGGGACGCCACCAAGGTAATAACCAAGAATTCCCATCGGACCAAGTAGATTACATGGATGTATCGCCTAAGCAGGTAGTTGCCGTAGCGACAGCATGTATTCCTTTCTTGGAAAATGACGACTCCAACCGTGCCCTCATGGGTGCCAACATGCAGCGTCAGGCTGTGCCTTTGATTGATCCAAAAGCGCCTTATGTCGGTACTGGTATGGAATACCAAGCTGCCCACGACTCTGGTGCAGCAGTCATTGCCCAGCATGATGGTAAGGTTACCTATGCGGATGCCGACAAGGTTGAAGTCCGCCGCGAAGATGGGTCACTTGATGTTTACCAAATTCAAAAATTCCGCCGTTCTAACTCAGGAACTGCTTACAACCAACGTACCTTGGTGAAAGTTGGCGATGTCGTTGAAAAAGGCGACTTTATCGCTGACGGACCTTCTATGGAAAAGGGAGAAATGGCCCTGGGACAAAACCCAATCGTTGCCTACATGACATGGGAAGGTTACAACTTTGAGGATGCGGTTATCATGAGTGAGCGTCTGGTGAAAGACGATGTCTACACCTCTGTTCACTTGGAAGAATACGAATCAGAAACTCGCGACACCAAGCTTGGCCCTGAAGAAATTACCCGCGAAATTCCAAACGTAGGGGAAGATGCCCTGCGCAATCTGGACGAAATGGGTATTATCCGCATCGGGGCGGAAGTCAAAGAAGGCGACATCCTAGTCGGGAAAGTCACTCCAAAGGGTGAAAAAGACCTTTCTGCTGAAGAGCGTCTGCTTCATGCCATCTTTGGTGACAAATCTCGTGAAGTTCGTGATACCTCTCTGCGTGTGCCACACGGTGCCGATGGTGTCGTTCGTGATGTGAAGATCTTTACCCGTGCTAATGGTGATGAGCTGCAATCTGGCGTTAATATGCTGGTTCGCGTTTACATCGCTCAAAAACGCAAGATCAAGGTCGGAGATAAGATGGCCGGTCGTCACGGAAACAAGGGGGTTGTATCCCGTATCGTTCCTGTGGAAGACATGCCTTACCTGCCAGACGGAACACCAGTTGATATTATGTTGAACCCACTCGGGGTACCATCTCGTATGAACATCGGTCAGGTTATGGAGCTTCACCTTGGTATGGCAGCTCGTAACTTGGGCATCCATATTGCAACACCAGTCTTTGATGGAGCAAGCTCAGAAGACCTCTGGGATACAGTACGCGAAGCTGGTATGGACAGCGATGCCAAGACTATTCTTTATGACGGACGTACCGGTGAGCCGTTTGACAACCGTGTATCTGTCGGTGTCATGTACATGATTAAGCTCCACCACATGGTAGATGACAAACTCCATGCCCGCTCAGTAGGTCCTTACTCAATGGTTACCCAACAGCCGCTCGGAGGTAAAGCTCAATTTGGTGGACAACGTTTTGGTGAGATGGAAGTTTGGGCCTTGGAAGCTTACGGTGCTTCTAACGTTCTGCAAGAAATCTTGACTTACAAGTCAGATGATGTCAACGGACGTTTGAAGGCTTATGAAGCTATTACCAAAGGGAAACCAATTCCAAAACCAGGTGTGCCAGAATCCTTCCGTGTGCTTGTCAAAGAATTGCAATCTCTTGGTCTGGACATGCGAGTTCTCGATGAAGATGACAATGAAGTGGAACTGCGTGACCTAGACGAAGGTGAAGATGATGATGTGATTCACGTTGACGATCTTGAAAAAGCGCGTGAAAAAGCAGCTCAAGAAGCGAAAGCAGCTTTTGAGGCTGAAGGAAAAGAATAAGAATACACACTGATTAGAAAATGAAGAAAGGTAAGAAATAGTGGTTGATGTAAATCGTTTTAAAAGTATGCAAATCACCCTAGCTTCTCCCAATAAGGTCCGTTCATGGTCTTATGGGGAAGTGAAGAAACCTGAAACAATCAATTACCGAACCCTGAAACCAGAACGCGAAGGCCTTTTTGACGAAGTGATCTTCGGTCCAACCAAGGACTGGGAATGTGCCTGTGGTAAGTACAAACGGATTCGTTACAAAGGAATCGTCTGTGACCGCTGTGGTGTTGAAGTAACCCGCGCCAAGGTTCGCCGTGAGCGTATGGGCCATATCGAATTGAAGGCACCTGTTTCACATATTTGGTACTTTAAAGGAATTCCAAGCCGCATGGGGCTCACTTTGGATATGAGCCCACGTGCCCTGGAAGAAGTCATTTATTTTGCGGCTTATGTGGTGATTGATCCAAAGGATACACCGCTAGAGCACAAGTCAATCATGACGGAACGTGAGTATCGTGAACGTTTACGCGAGTACGGTGCAGGCTCATTTGTAGCCAAAATGGGAGCAGAAGCTATTCAAGACCTCTTGAAACAAGTGGACTTGGAAGCTGAAATTGCTGTCCTCAAAGAAGAATTGAAAACTGCTTCAGGTCAAAAACGGATTAAGGCTGTCCGTCGCTTGGATGTATTGGATGCCTTCTACAAGTCTGGCAATAAGCCAGAATGGATGGTCCTCAATATCCTGCCGGTTATTCCGCCAGATTTGCGCCCGATGGTTCAGCTGGATGGTGGTCGTTTTGCGGCTTCTGACCTCAATGATCTCTACCGCCGTGTTATCAACCGGAACAACCGTTTGGCTCGTTTGCTGGAACTCAATGCCCCTGGTATCATCGTTCAAAATGAGAAGCGGATGCTTCAAGAAGCGGTTGATGCTTTGATTGATAATGGTCGTCGTGGCCGTCCAATTACTGGGCCAGGCAGCCGTCCGCTTAAGTCTTTGAGTCACATGCTCAAAGGGAAACAAGGACGTTTCCGTCAAAACTTGCTGGGTAAACGGGTTGACTTCTCAGGTCGTTCCGTTATCGCCGTTGGTCCTACATTGAAAATGTATCAATGTGGGGTGCCGCGTGAAATGGCGATTGAGCTCTTCAAGCCGTTTGTCATGCGGGAAATCGTTGCCCGTGATATTGTGCAGAACGTGAAAGCTGCCAAACGCTTGGTAGAACGTGGAGATGAGCGTATCTGGGATATTCTGGAAGAAGTGATCAAGGAGCACCCAGTGCTTCTTAACCGCGCACCGACCCTTCACCGTTTGGGAATTCAAGCTTTCGAGCCAGTTCTGATTGATGGTAAAGCTCTTCGTTTGCATCCACTGGTCTGTGAAGCCTACAATGCCGACTTTGACGGTGACCAAATGGCTATCCACGTACCATTGTCAGAGGAAGCGCAAGCTGAAGCACGTATCCTCATGCTGGCTGCTGAGCACATCTTGAATCCCAAAGACGGTAAGCCAGTTGTAACACCATCTCAGGATATGGTCTTGGGGAACTACTACTTGACCATGGAAGAGGCTGGCCGCGAAGGCGAAGGCATGATTTTCAAAGATATGGATGAGGCGGTTATGGCTTTCCGCAACGGCTATGTTCACTTGCATACTCGTGTTGGTATCGCAACAGACAGTCTTAATAAGCCTTGGACAGAAGACCAGAAGCATAAGATTTTGATTACTACTGTTGGTAAAATTCTCTTTAACGCGATTATGCCAGAGGAATTGCCTTATCTGCAAGAGCCAACTAATGCTAACTTAACAGAAGGTGTGCCAGCTAAGTACTTATTGGAGTCAGGGCAAGATATCAAGGAAGTTATTGAACAGCTTGAGATCAATGTTCCGTTTAAGAAGAAGAATCTTGGAAATATCATTGCGGAAATCTTTAAACGCTTCCGTACAACAGAAACATCTGCTCTTCTTGACCGCTTGAAGAACTTGGGTTACCATCATTCTACTTTGGCTGGTCTGACAGTGGGTATCGCTGATATTCCAGTTGTTGAAGACAAGGCTGAGATTATTGAAGAATCCCACAAGCGCGTGGACCAAATTACTAAACAATTCCGTCGCGGTATGATTACTGATGACGAACGCTACAATGCAGTTACTGCTGAGTGGCGGGCAGCTCGTGAGAAATTGGAAAAACGTCTGGTTGCCAACCAGGATCCGAAGAACCCTATCGTTATGATGATGGACTCTGGAGCCCGTGGTAATATCTCCAACTTCTCTCAATTGGCTGGTATGCGTGGTCTGATGGCTGCGCCAAATGGACGTATCATGGAATTGCCAATCTTGTCTAACTTCCGTGAAGGTCTGTCCGTTCTGGAAATGTTCTTCTCAACCCACGGTGCTCGTAAGGGTATGACCGATACGGCCCTTAAGACTGCCGATTCAGGTTACCTGACTCGTCGTCTGGTTGACGTTGCCCAAGATGTGATTATCCGTGAAGACGACTGTGGTACAGACCGCGGCTTGCTCATCACTTCTATCACAGAAGGTAAGGAAATGATCGAGTCTCTGGAAGAGCGTCTCAATGGTCGTTACACTAAGAAGACGGTTAAACATCCAGAAACTGGTGCTGTCATTATTGGTCCAAATGAATTGATCACAGAAGACAAGGCGCGCGAGATTGTCAATGCTGGTGTTGAAGAAGTGACGATTCGCTCCGTCTTTACATGTAACACCCGCCACGGTGTCTGCCGTCATTGTTACGGTATTAACTTGGCAACTGGCGATGCAGTTGAAGTCGGTGAAGCAGTCGGAACCATCGCTGCCCAGTCTATCGGGGAGCCTGGTACACAGCTGACCATGCGGACCTTCCACACGGGTGGTGTTGCCTCTAATACCGATATCACGCAAGGTCTTCCTCGTGTCCAAGAAATCTTTGAAGCTCGCAATCCGAAAGGGGAAGCGGTTATCACTGAAGTCAAGGGTGAAGTTACTGCCATCGAAGAAGATGCATCTACTCGTACCAAGAAGGTCTTTGTTACAGGTGCAACTGGAGAAGGTGAATACGTGGTGCCATTTACAGCTCGCATGAAGGTTGAAGTGGGAGACCAAGTCTCTCGCGGTGCTGCCTTGACTGAAGGTTCTATCCAGCCGAAGCACTTGCTGGCTGTCCGCGATGTCTTGTCTGTTGAAACTTATCTGCTTGCTGAAGTACAAAAAGTTTACCGTAGCCAAGGGGTAGAAATCGGCGACAAACACATCGAGGTAATGGTTCGCCAGATGATTCGCAAGGTGCGCGTCATGGATCCAGGAGATACAGATCTTCTCATGGGAACTCTCATGGATATTACAGACTTTACAGATGCTAACCGTGATGTGGTTATCTCAGGCGGAGTGCCTGCGACAGCCCGTCCAGTCCTCATGGGAATCACCAAGGCTTCCCTTGAGACAAATAGCTTCCTGTCTGCAGCTTCCTTCCAGGAAACAACTCGTGTCCTGACAGATGCTGCTATCCGTGGTAAGAAAGACCATCTGCTCGGACTCAAAGAAAATGTTATCATCGGTAAGATTATTCCAGCTGGTACTGGCATGGCTCGCTACCGCAATCTGGAACCTCAGGCTGTCAATGAAGTTGAAATTATCAACGAAGTGACAGAACTGCCAGATGGATTTGAAACTGAAGAAAATATTGTTCTTAAATAAAGAACTTCCCCTCCCGATTTTCGGGAGGGATTTTTTGTTGCAGCCGATAATTTCTTGCCCGCCACTAAATATTATCCTATAATATAATTAGGAGCGGTGCTTTTTAAGCTCCACTTTATGATTGAACGATTATAGAAGAATCACGCAAGATTTCGTGTTTCAGCTTTTTTAGGATAGGAGATGCCACGTCTATTTTTAATCAGAAAGATCAATGGTTTCTTGTGGTATGATAGCGCTAGGTTATACTATTTTAAAATTCCTAAAATAGTAGGAGGGGGAGGTTTGACTTTTTTAAAAAGAGGAGGTTGGTTTTAATGGTAGTGGTCGGAGATTGTAAAGAGCGATAGCTGGAATTTATCTAGCTGTTTCATTCATGAAGGGAGGTTTTTGAAAGATAAAGAATAGAAAACAATTAGATTACAAATAGGATAGTATTTTATTACAATGAATAAAAATTAAAAAATACAGGTAAAAAACACAAAATTCTGCATAAAATATAGATTGAAGCCCATAAATTCTTTCCTTTTTATTTATTATTTTGGGAAAACCGAAAAATCTCAGCAATTTTAAGTTACAGTTAAGTTAAGAAAATTAAAATAATCTTAAATAAGTTACCAATGTGTAAATTACTATTAAGAAAGTATAAAATAATAGTTCATGCTTTGATTATTGAAACGCTTGATGGTAAAATAACTAAGGTTGCTTAAAACAAACATTTTTTAGTAAAAAGTTAATATAACAATGTTGATTTTTGGTGAGGAAAAATGAAGAAAATTAAGGTGATGGTTGTTTTTGGAACTCGTCCAGAAGCAATTAAGATGGCTCCGCTGGTTATTGAACTGAAGGAGCAGGCAGACCTGTTTGAAACAACAACAGTTGTGACTGCTCAGCATCGTCAGATGCTGGATCAGGTGCTTGAAACTTTTAAGATTGAGCCTGATTATGATTTGGACATTATGGGGAAGAATCAAACCCTGACAGATATTACTGTCAAGATCCTGCATAAGCTGGATGATATCTTAAAGGAAAACAAGCCAGATATCATGCTGGTGCACGGTGATACGACAACGACTTTTGCGGCTAGTCTTGCAGCATTTTATAATCAAGTTCGTATCGGCCACGTGGAAGCTGGTTTGCGGACTTGGAATAAATACTCTCCTTTCCCAGAAGAGATGAATCGTCAGATGACCGACTCATTAACGGACTTGTATTTTGCACCAACAGATCAGAGCAAGGCTAACTTGCTCAAGGAAAACCATCCAGCAGAAACAGTTTTTGTGACAGGAAATACAGCTATCGACGCTCTCAAGCTGACAGTCCAAGCTGATTATCAGCACGAAGTGCTTGATTGTATTGATCCAGCTCGCAAGATGATTTTGGTGACGATGCATCGTCGGGAAAATCAAGGCGAGCCGATGAGAAGGGTCTTTCGAACTCTACGGCAGATTGTAGATGCCCATGATGATGTGGAAATTGTCTATCCCGTTCACTTGAGTCCAGCGGTTCAGGAGGCGGCCAGAGAAATTCTGAGTGACAATGAGAAGATTCATCTGATTGAGCCTTTGGATGTGTTGGATTTCCACAATATCGCAGCTAAAAGCTACTTTATCATGTCAGATTCAGGTGGAGTACAGGAAGAAGCGCCTTCCTTAGGTAAGCCTGTACTGGTACTTCGTGATACAACAGAGAGACCAGAAGGAGTTGAAGCCGGCACATTGAAGCTGGTTGGTACAGAAACTCAAGCAGTAGCAGAGGCGATGGAAGCCCTATTGACAGATGAGTCACTCTATCAAGAGATGGCTCAAGCCAGCAATCCATATGGTGACGGTCAGGCTTCGGAGCGGATTGCTCAAGCAATAGCTCACTATTTTAAGCAGACGGCTAGGCCAGAAGAATTTAAGACAGGAGTAAAGAATGTTTAGGAAAAAAGGACTAGAAAAATCATTAGCAGTCTTTGTACTGGCAATTGGACTAATTCTTTTCTACAGCTGGAATTTTGCAGCTAACATATTTTATATCGGAATCGCGCTGATTTTATTAGGTATTTTTAGTGTCTTTGTCCTATCCGATCTCTTGGTGACCTGGGCTATGATTTTAAGTGTAGTTATTGCAACCTTGGTCTTGCTCTTTGATGTAACATATCTGCCGGATAATCAAGTTTTCTTCTTGCTTTCCGTCTTCCCTGTCAGCGCTTGGCTTACCAGCCGAGTGAATTTCTATCTTCATCAGCGCTTGGGATTAGTACAGGATGACAGTGAAGATGCTGCTGAGGCCTATGATGAGCTAGTTAAGAAAGTGCATCTGGAAGAAGTTCCAGCCTTTCAGGCCTTGTTGGTCCATTGGGCACACAATCATCATTTTTATCAAATTCACTCTCGGGAGTACAAGCGGATGCTCAAGAGAATTTTACGACTGATCAACTGGGACTTCCAGAATGTAGAAACGGTTTACTATGTATCTAATGGTAACTTTCTCGTTCTGGTAGAAGATCTGGATCAGGAAGTCAAGGAATATTTCCAAGAGAAAGTGCGTGCCGATTTGACGACAATGCGCTTTGAAAATAAGAAAACTGACCAAGAAATTCAGTTTCAGTCTGGTAGCTTAAAACTGAACGCTCAAAATATTGATAAATTCCATAATTTTGATGACGCTTTAAGCAATCTGGAGCGTCAGCTTGAAACCGACATTATCGTAGAATATTAGGAGGTAAACACATGTCTTTAACTGAAGTATTTTTTATCATCTCTATAGTGCTAAGTATCTTTTTTGCTATTAGTTTTTTTGTCCTCTTCATCTATTATCTGGTTATTTACAATCGGGTTAATAAAAATTTTAGGGCGGTGACTCGTCATGATTAGTCAGCTTATTATGATTATCGCCCTGTTCTCCATCTGGATGTCTCTGGCTTGGGCTTTGGTTATTCTATGCTCTTCCGTGCATTTCTGGATGAAGCGCAGTGACTTCAATGTGGATACCAGTCCCTTGGAGCATTATCCTATGGTTACGGTCGTTGTCCCAGCCCACAATGAAGATGTGGTTATCGCTCAGACGACCAAGGCCATTCTGGACTTGGATTATCCTCATGACCGAGTGGAAGTTCTGCTCTTTGCGGACAATTGCTCGGATGATACCTATCAGGAAATGCTGAAAGTACAGGCTATGCCTGAGTATGCTGGACGCAATGTTACAATTACAGACCGTACAGGTACGGGAGGTAAGGCAGGGGTGCTGAATGATGCCCTGAAGATGGCTAAGGGCGAATATATCTGTGTCTACGATGCGGATGCTATGCCTGAAAAGAATGCCCTCTACTTCCTAGTCAAGAAAGTCTTAGAAGATCCAGAACGTCACGTTGCTTCTTTCGGACGCAATAAGACCCGTAATGCCAACCAGAACTTCCTGACACGCTGTATCAACCAAGAAATCGTTGTAACTCAGCGTGTTTACCACGTAGGTATGTGGCATCTCTTCAAGATTGGACGGATTCCAGGTACAAACTTCTTGATTAACACTGAGTTTGTTAAGAGTATTGGTGGTTGGAAAAACGGTGCCTTGACAGAGGACACGGAAATTTCCTTTAAGATTATGCAGAGCGGCAAGCTAATTGCCTTGGCTTATAACTCTGAGGCTTTCCAGCAAGAACCTGAGACCCTCAAGTCCTACTACTTGCAGCGTAAGCGCTGGGCCAAGGGGAATTACGAGGTGGTTATTGACAACTTCAAGCATCTCTTTAGCGGCGGTAATTGGCGAGTGAAACTGGAAGTATTTAATTATTCTTGTATCTTCTTCTGGTTCAATCTGGCGATTGTCCTATCTAACTTGGTTTTCTTTGCCAATGTAGCGGCGATGATTACCCAGCTCTTTATACCGAATGTGCGGATTCCTTTCGCTTTTGATGCTCAGAATATCTATATCGTCCAGCTGATGCTCTTTAACTGGCTTCTGATGATTTTGCTTTATCTTTTGCAGATCAATATTGCCCTGGCTTCTCAGTTTGGACAGGCGACTACCAAACAGATTTGGCTGGCCCTTGTGTCCTATTTTACTTACTCTCAGCTCTTTATCGTGGTCTCTTTAGATGCAGTAGGATCTGTTATCTTGGACAAGATTTTGAAGCGGAAAGAAACCAAGTGGGTTAAAACAAAACGATTTGCAGGTTAGGAGAAAGTGTGAAAAGAACAAGATTAAGATTTATTTGGTTTGTGATAATTCTGGCTGTCTTGGCTAGTATCCTCTTGTACACCCGTATGGGCAGTACTCCTAATATCAAAAAGAAGATATACAGCCAATGGTCTAAAGAATATGTCGTAACCAAGGACAAATTGTCTTATATCAGGACGACAAACAGTAAGACTGAAGATGTTGTGCTGTCTGAGGCTCAGGGATATGGCATGGTGATTGCTGTGGATGCAGCTAAGCAAGGTGATGCCAGTTCGGCTGATTTTGAAAAGCTCTACCAATATTATCTAGCTCATCGTCTGAAAGATACCCAACTCATGTCTTGGAAACAGACGATTAAGGACGGAAAGAGCAATCATGAAGACGAAAACAATGCTACAGACGGCGATCTCTACATTGCCTATGCTTTGATTCAGGCGGCTAAACAGTGGCCGGACAAGGCTAAAGAATACCAAGAACAGGCTCAGGCTATTCTGAAAGATGTCTTGGCTTATAACTATAATGAAAGCAATGGTGTTTTGACAGTTGGGAACTGGGCAAATGCAGAATCGAAATTTTATAATCTCATGCGGACTTCTGATACATTGCCGCAGCAGTTCCAAGCTTTCTATGAGTTGACCAAAGATAAGCAGTGGCTGACAATCCGAGATAACATGCTCAGCAAACTTGAAGCAATTAGCGCTGATAACAAGACTGGTTTGTTACCAGACTTTATCTGGGTTGACGGTGACAAAGTTCGGGCTGCTGAGCCTGATACAGTAGAATCTGCTAATGATGGTTATTATTCGTATAATGCTTGCCGCCTCCCTTACAACCTGGCTCAAAGCAAGGATGAAAAAAGTCAAAAAATGCTGAAGAAGATGTTGAACTTCTTCCTCAATCAAGAAAAGATTTATACGGGCTACAACCTGAAAGGCAAGGCTCTCAATAGCAATCAGGCTGGCAGCTTTACCGCTCCAGTATTCTATGCGGCTAATAACAATATAGAATTCCGCAAATTAGTACAGCAGAATAAATATCTCTTCATCCAAGGCTTGCCGTCAGATAATTACTATGACGCGGCTGTGACAACGATGGTTGCTTTAGAAACTTTATAATGCAGAAACAAGCAAGATGAAAATTCTGCTTAAGATCATGCAGACAATAGGGTGGGACAAAACGGTGTTTGTCCCACTTTTTTGGAGAAAAACCTTGAGATTTTTTTCACAAACTGTTAAAATAAAATGGAAAACATTCATCATAACATAACAATAGAAAGGATAGCCTATGAAAGCTTATACTTATGTTAAGCCGGGACTTGCCCAGTTTGTAGATGTTGATAAACCTGTCGTACGCAAGCCAACAGACGCTATTGTCCGTATGGTTAAGACTACTATCTGCGGGACTGATCTTCATATTATTAAAGGAGACGTACCTGCTTGCAAGAGCGGTACTATTCTGGGACATGAAGGCATCGGTATTGTTGAAGAAGTTGGTGACAGTGTAACCAATTTCAAGAAGGGCGATAAGGTTCTGATTTCCTGTGTTTGTGCCTGTGGCAAGTGCTACTATTGCAAGAAGGGCATTTACGCCCATTGTGAAGATGAAGGTGGATGGATTTTCGGGCATTTGATTGACGGAACTCAAGCTGAGTATCTGCGTGTGCCCCATGCGGATAATACTCTCTATCATACACCGTCTGATTTATCCGATGAAGCCTTAGTCATGCTGTCAGACATCTTGCCAACAGCTTATGAAATAGGAGTTTTAAAAGGCAAAGTAGAGCCTGGATGTACAGTAGCTATCGTTGGCTCTGGGCCAATTGGTCTCGCGTCTCTGCTGACAGCTCAGTTTTATTCTCCGTCAAAGATTATCATGGTTGACATCGATGAGAATCGTTTAGATACGGCCATGGCCTTTGGGGCAACAGATAAGGTAAATTCAGCGGATGCTGAAAAAGCTGTGCAGGCTATCTTTGACTTGACAGATGGACGTGGAGTTGATGTAGCCATTGAAGCAGTAGGGATTCCAGCCAGTTTTGATCTTTGTCAGAAAGTTATTGCTATTGATGGAACCATTGCTAACTGTGGAGTTCATGGCAAACCTGTCGAGTTTGAGTTAGACCGGCTCTGGATTCGAAATATCAATGTGACGACGGGGCTGGTATCTACCAATACTACTCCACAGCTGTTAAAGGCTCTGGAAAGTCATAAGATTGAGCCAGAAAAGCTAGTGACTCATTACTTTAAGTTGAGTGAAATTGAAGAAGCTTTCAAGGTCTTTGGCCAAGCTGCTGACCATCATGCTATTAAGGTTATTATAGAAAATGACCTCTCCCCAGTCCAATAAAATTCTTAAGTTGTCTTTTGCCTATCCCTTTTAATCTTTGGTTAAAAGGGGTTTTATATTGTTTTCTAATTTTGAGCAAAATAGTTTTGTTATCAAAGGAATTTATATATAATATACGGTACAAAGAGAGGACGAGTATGTATTGCGTAATTGAGATGTACGGGGACTATGAACCGTGGTGGTTCCTGGATGGCTGGGAAGAAGATGTCATTGCAAAGAAGCACTTCGATGATTATTATCAAGCCCTTAAGTATTATAAAAACCGCTGGTTGCAAATGGCAGACCAGTCACCTCTGTATAAGAGCCGCAGTGATTTAATGACTATTTTTTGGGATCCGGAGGATCAGCGCTGGTGCGAGGAGTGCGATGAGAATGTTCAGCAGTATCACTCGCTGTTTTTGCTGGAGAATGACTGCCAGATTCCTAAGAGCAAGTACCGGCCAGGCTATACTAAGCAGAACGGCCTTGAAAAGCACCGAGCTTGCTCAGCTAAACTAAAATCCGCTAAGCCTCTTTAAATCGACAGAATATATTTTGCAAATCTGATAATAGAGCAGCAGAAGAGACCTAACTTCTTAGAAGTTAAGTTTCTTCCGCTGTTTTTTCTTTTTTTGAATTTTTTGCGAATAGTAAGGTGAGGAGGATGTATGGTTCAAGAAATTGCAAAAGAAATGATCAGGCAGGCTCGGCAAGAAGGGGCGCAGGATATTTACCTCATTCCTAAGACTACTTGCTATGAGCTTTATATGAGAATTGGTGATGAACGTCGCTTTATCAAGACTTATGATTTTGAGCTTCTGTCAGCCGTTATCAGCCACTTTAAGTTTGTCGCAGGTATGAATGTTGGAGAGAAGCGCCGCAGTCAACTTGGGTCTTGCGATTATGATTGTGAGGAAGCCAAGGTTTCAATCCGGCTGTCGACAGTTGGTGATTATCGTGGTTTTGAAAGTCTGGTTATCCGGCTCCTGCATGATGAAGACAGGGAGCTGCGCTTTTGGTTTGAGCAATTGCCGGAGCTGCGCAAGAAAATTCAGGCTCGCGGCCTCTATCTATTCTCAGGCCCAGTCGGCAGTGGCAAGACGACCTTGATGTACCATTTGGCTCAGCTTAAATTTTCTGGTCAGCAGGTTATGTCGATTGAAGATCCGGTTGAGATTAAGCAAGAGGCTATGCTGCAGCTGCAGCTGAACGAAACCATTGGCATGACTTATGATAGTCTGATTAAGCTGTCTCTGCGACATCGGCCGGATCTCTTGATTATTGGGGAAATCCGTGATCGAGAGACAGCTAGAGCAGTGGTTCGGGCAAGTTTGACTGGAGCTACGGTCTTTTCAACGATTCATGCTAAGAGTGTTCGAGGTGTCTATGAGCGGCTTTTGGAATTGGGTGTTAGCGAGGATGAGCTAAAAATGGTGCTGCAAGGTGTGTGTTACCAGCGTTTAATTGGGGGAGGAGGTGTCGTTGATTTTGTCAGTCAAAACTATCAAGAGCACGAAGCCGCAGTCTGGAATCAGCAGATTGATCAGCTTTTTGCAGAAGGACATATCAGTGCTGAGCAAAGGCAGACCGAAAAAATTGTCTACGCCTAAGCAGAAAAAGATTATTGAGCTCTTTCATAATCTCTTCAGCAGCGGTTTTCACCTAGCAGAGATTGTAGACTTTCTGAGGCGAAGTGCCTTGCTGGAGGAGGCTTATGTGGCAGAAATGCGGGGAGGCTTGTCAGCTGGTCAGTCTTTTTCAGAGATTGTCAGTCGACTGGGATTTTCCGACAGCGTGGTAACCCAGCTGTCCTTATCCGAGCTGCATGGCAATCTGACTCTAAGTCTGGGCAAAATTGAGGCCTATCTGGAAAATCTATCCAAGGTTAAGAAAAAATTGATAGAGGTAGGAACCTATCCTCTCATGCTGCTGGGCTTTTTGGTCCTTATCATGGTGGGATTGCGCAACTATCTTCTGCCTCAATTGGACAGCCAGAATCTAGCTACTCGGCTGATTAATCACCTGCCTCAGATCTTTTTGTGGAGCAGCCTTGCTTTAGCTGTCTTGGTTTCAGTGGCTCTCTTTTACTATCGAAAGTCATCCAAGATTCGTTTTTTCAGCAAACTAGCAGCTCTGCCTTTTATTGGACATTTGGTACAGGCTTACTTGACCGCTTATTATGCTCGTGAATGGGGAAATATGATTGGTCAGGGCTTGGAACTGAGTCAGATTTTTGCGATTATGCAGGAGCAGCCTTCCCAGCTCTTTCAGGAAATTGGAGCAGATATGGCTGTTGCTTTGCAAGGAGGTCAAGGCTATGCGGACAAGGTGGCAAGCTACCCTTTCTTTAAGAAAGAATTGTCCTTGATGATCGAGTACGGTGAGGTCAAATCCAAGCTAGGTAGTGAGCTGGAAGTCTATGCTGAAAAGACTTGGGAGGAATTTTTCCTACGTATCAACCGAGCCATGAATTTCATTCAGCCCCTAGTATTTATTTTTGTTGCCTTAGTGATTGTTTTACTTTATGCGGCAATGCTCTTGCCCATTTATCAGAATATGGAGGTTCATTTGTAATGAAAAAACTTAATACCTTAAAAGTTCAAGCATTCACCCTTGTGGAAATGCTGATTGTTTTGCTGGTTATCAGCGTGCTCTTGCTGCTCTTTGTGCCTAATCTGACCAAGCAAAAAGATGCTGTTTCAGATACAGGAACGGCAGCGGTGGTCAAGGTGGTAGAAAGCCAGGCGGAGCTCTATGAACTGAAGAATACCAATGAAAAGGCTAGCCTAAGCAAGCTGGTCAGCGCAGGAAATATCAGTCAGAAACAGGCAGATTCTTATAAGGCTTACTATGGAAAACACAGTGGCGAAACTCAAGCGGTTGCCAATTAAGGCTTTTACACTGCTGGAAAGTCTACTCGTTCTTTTTGTTGTTAGTTTTCTACTATTAGGCTTATCTGGCTCGGTGAGGGCTGGGTTCAATCAGGTTCAAGAGCAACTCTTCTTTTTAGAATTTGAGAGACTCTATCAGGAGACGCAGAGGCTGAGCTTAGCCGGGCATGAGAAGCTTTCTCTGGAGATTTCAGGACGGCAGGTTTCCAATGGCTATCAAGAGCTGGATTTTCCGCAAACTTTGCAGGAACATGAGCAGCAGGTCATTCAGTTTGACCGGGCTGGCGGGAACTCATCGCTCAGCAAGATTATTTTTCAGACGGAGGACAGGACAGTTGTTTACCAGCTTTATATGGGCAATGGCAAGTTTAAAAAGACGACATCTTCAAGCTAGCATTCTGCTGGAAGCTCTGGTGGCCATGGCAGTTTTTGCTGCTATTGCCAGTTTGCTTTTGGGACAGATTAGTCAGTCTCGTAAGGAGCAGCGGGTCCTTCTGCAGCAGGAAGAGGTGCTTCGAGTAGCTCGCATGGCTCTGCAGACAGGACAAGAAGAGCTTCATATCAACGGAATTACTGTACGTCAGCTTAAGACAGATAAGCAGCTGCTAGTCTATCACGAAGGGGAGGTAGTCATCCGTGTCCAAAAACCTTAAAGTCAAGGCTTTTACTCTTTTGGAAACCTTGGTTGCCCTGTTAGTCCTTAGTGGTGGAATACTGGTCTTTCAGGCTATGACCCAGCTCTTATCTTCAGAACTGCATCAGCAGGAGAATAATCAACAGCAAGAGTGGCTTTTGTTTGCCGACCAACTGGAGACGGAGCTTTCGCGAAGTCAATTTGATAAGGTTGAAGACAATAAAATCTACATCAGACAAGATGGCAGAGACCTAGCCTTGGGGAAATCCAAGGGAGATGATTTCCGTAAAACAGATAAGAGTGGTCGCGGCTACCAGCCGATGATTTATGGTTTAGAAGCAGCTGACGTGCGTCAGGAGGGTAAGCTTGTCCATCTTCATTTTCGCTTTGAAAAAGGTTTAGAGAGGGAGTTCGTCTATCGTGTGGAAGAAGAAAGTTGAGGCTGGTATTTTACTGTATGCGCTGCTGATGGCCGCTGTCTTTAGCCTGCTCCTGCAGTTTTATCTCAACCGTCAAGTCAGCAGTCAGCGTCTGCAGCTTTTCAACAGGGAAAGGACGGAAGCCTATGCAATGGCAGTTCTGACAAAAGCTGGGGCCAAGGAGGATAGAGGGGAGATGATGTTTGAACAGGGCAAAGCATCCTACAGAAAGCAAGGGAAGAATCTTGAAATCAGCAGTCAGCTCAGCAGCGGTCATTCCTATTCCTTTACTTTTAGTACTTCTAAGAAAGATGAGGATAAAGCAAAGGAAGACAAGAAAGCAACTGACAAAAAGGAGAAAGCGATTTCGGACGAAGCTGGTAAGCCGGACTAATATAACTGTAAAATCTTTGTAATTTTATATATCTTGGAATGGGGCCTTATTTTTGGTATGATAGGATAAACGGAGGATTCCATGAATTTTGAAAAGATAGAACAAGCTTATACTCTGATTCTCGAAAACGTCCAGAATATTCAAAACGCTCTGGCGACCAATTTTTACGATGCTCTGATTGAGCAGAACGGTATTTACCTAGATGGAGATACGGACTTACAAGAAGTTCTGACTAACGATGAAAAAATCCGCGCTCTGCATTTGAACAAGGAAGAGTGGCGGAGAGCCTATCAGTTTATCCTGATGAAGGCTGCCCAGACGGAGCCCATGCAGGTCAACCACCAGTTCACACCTGATACAATTGGTTTTCTGATTACTTTCTTATTGGACCAGCTAGCTCACGGAGAGGAAGCTGATGTATTAGAAATCGGCAGTGGGACTGGGAATTTGGCTGAGACTATTCTCAATCATACCCAGAAGAAAATAGACTACCTAGGTTTGGAGCTAGATGATTTATTAATTGACCTTTCTGCCAGCATTGCAGAGGTTATGAACTCTAAGGCTCACTTCGCTCAGGGGGATGCGGTTCGGCCTCAGGTTCTGAAAGAGAGTGATATCATTATCAGTGATTTACCGGTCGGTTATTATCCGGACGACAGTATCGCCTCCCGCTATGAAGTGGCTAGTCCGGATGAGCACACTTATGCTCATCATCTTCTAATGGAGCAGTCGCTCAAATATCTGAAGCCGGGAGGCTATGCTATATTTCTGGCGCCGAATGACCTCTTGACCAGCGCTCAGGCTCCTCTGCTGAAAAAATGGCTCTTAGCCAAGGCTCAGTTTATTGCGATGATAACCTTGCCAGAGTCTATTTTCTCAAGCAGCAAGCATGCCAAGACTCTATTTGTCCTTAGGAAGCAAGAAGCGAATAACGTTCAGCCTTTTATCTATCCTCTGCGGAATTTGCAGGATCATGATGAGATGTTTAAATTCCGTCAAAGTTTTCAAAACTGGTACAAAGATAGTGAAATTCAAACAAAATTTTGATATAATGATTTTGAAAACGCTTAAAGAGGTGAAGAAATGTCGAAAACAATTTCTATTAATGCAGGAAGCTCAAGCTTAAAATGGCAACTCTATTTGATGCCAGAAGAAAAGGTCTTGGCTAAGGGCTTGCTGGAACGGATTGGTCTCAAGGATTCTATTTCAACAGTGAAGTTTGACGGTCGGTCAGAGAAGCAGGTTATTGATATTGAAGATCACACGCAGGCCGTAAAAATTTTGCTGGATGATTTGAAACGCTTTAATATCATTGAATCTTATGATGAGATTACCGGTGTGGGCCATCGTGTTGTGGCTGGCGGTGAATACTTTAAGGATTCAGCGCTCGTTGATGAAGAAGTGATTCAAAAGGTAGAGGAGTTGTCTCTTCTGGCTCCATTGCATAATCCAGCCAATGCTGCAGGCATCCGTGCTTTTAGAGAAATTTTGCCAGACATCACCAGTGTGGTAGTCTTTGACACCTCTTTCCATACAACTATGCCGGAAAAGGCTTATCGCTATCCGATTCCGACTAAATATTACACTGAAAACAAGGTTCGCAAGTACGGGGCTCATGGTACTAGCCATGAGTATGTAGCCAAGGAAGCTGCGAAAGTTTTGGGACGTCCGATTGAAGAACTCAAGCTTATCACTTGCCATATCGGTAACGGAGCTTCCATCACAGCAGTTGACAAGGGCGTTTCTGTAGATACTTCTATGGGATTCACACCACTTGGCGGTGTCATGATGGGAACGCGTACAGGGGATATTGATCCAGCTATTATTCCTTACTTGATGCAATACACGGATGACTTTAATACTCCAGAAGATATTAGTCGCGTCTTGAACCGTGAATCTGGCTTGCTAGGCGTTTCTGAGAAGTCTAGTGATATGCGCGATATTCATGAAGCGATGCGGGCAGGTGATGCCAAGGCTCAATTAGCTAACGACATTTTTGTAGACCGGATTCAGAAATATATTGGTCAGTATCTTGCTGTCTTAAATGGAGCTGATGCTATCATCTTTACCGCAGGAATCGGTGAAAATTCTGTGACCATTCGTAGATTGGTTGTTGAAGGTATCTCATGGTTTGGCTGTGACGTGGATCCAGAAAAGAATGTGCATGGTGCAGAAGGGGTGATTTCCAGTCCTGATGCCAAGATTAAAGTCTTGGTTATCCCGACTGACGAAGAGTTGGTCATTGCGCGTGATGTTGAGCGTTTCAAAAATCAATAAATTAAGAAAATCCAAAAGCTCAGTTTGACTGGGCTTTTTGTATGCTTTAAGAAAGTATTTTCTTGGTTGTTGGCCTTGAAAACATTGAGCTATTCTATCTCATAGCCACTATCAGTATTAGTTCCCGACCCGTGATATACAAGATGCTTGCAGTTAAGAATTGGCTATACAAAAAGAGAAAATTGAGCTATACTAGGAAGGAAAAGGAGGAAGATATGAAAGCAATTCTAAAAAAATTAGAGTACATCCTACTGACTTTGTTTGTCTTATTTCTCAGCCAGCTACCATTTATATTTATCCGACAGATGACTGCTTCTGAGAAGAGTTTTTCAGCTGAACAGACTATCTTTGTGCTGGTGGTATATCTTTTGATTATCTTTTTTGTTCTGAGAATGGCAAAGCAAGAAGAACTGCTGAGCCTTGACTTTAGCTTCTTCAAATGGTCTTCGTTTGGCTGGTTAGCCGTTTCTAATGTTGTCATGATTGGTGTCAACATGTTGGGAGCAATTATCATGTTGCTGGAAGGTCAAGCTATATCCACTGCCAATCAGGATGCCTTGAATGCTTTATTTCAGCATGTACCCAAAATTTTATTAGTGGTAGGAGCTGTAATTCAGGCCCCTATCTTGGAGGAAGTGGTCTTTCGCGGATTGATTCCTCAGAAGATTTTTACCAAGCATTATGTTTTGGGATTGGTTGTAGGAGTCATTCTTTTTGGTCTTTTTCATAGTCCGACCAACATCGGCAGTTTTGTTATATATGCAGGTATGGGTGCTGTTTTAGCCGCAGTTGCTTATATATTTAAGCGTTTGGAAATGTCTATTTTGGCACACATGCTGAGAAATGGAGTTGCAGTACTCATCATGATACTGACAGGTTTGGTGAACAAGTAGGAAAGCAGAGAATATCTGCTTTTTTTGTCATTTGAGGCACAAATTAGGACATTTGAGGGGATTTCTCCCAGCTTGCTCTTACTTCTTCTATAATGATAAGAGAAGAATGGAGAGAATATGCTGAAATTAGAAAAAATCATTCAATTGTTACTAATGGCTATGTTGACTCAGACGGGACTGCTGCTCATGATCCATCCAATACCTCATCGCTTGGTCTTTAGTCATGCTAATCTGCTTTTTATGGTGGGCTTGCTGGGGTTGCTTTTTTGTTGCGCCTTTTATTTTTCCAGGGAATTGCAGGAAATCAAAGGTTCTCTGCGTCAGTCAAGCAACTATCGACACCTGCTTTTCTTGTATTTTTTGATGATTTTGGTCAATGCTGTGGGGGTTCTTCTGCTGTGTGGCAAGGAGGTACAGTCAGGACAGGCGGTGGAGCAGATGCTGACGGAGAGTTTTCTATCATCTTCTCTTTTGCTTCTGGGGATTGACATCGCCGTTTTATCTCCTGCGGCACCGAAATTTGTTGGTAGGGACTTCCCTCTTCGCTATCGGAAGAGCTGGGGGATTGCACTAGGTTTGCTCTGCTTTTCTCTTGCGAAAAATCCTCAGGAAACTCTGTGTTTTCTCTCCTATCTAGTTTTGGGACTAGTCTTTGCCCATCTCCTCAGGCCTTATTTTCAGCGTTTGGAGCTGTCTATGCTGGCCCATGTTCTCCGAAATATGATTATTCTCAGCCTTTTGCCCTTTTGCTTTTAGAAAGTGTTTTGTCAAATAGAAGAATTATGGTAAAATGGTAAATGAAACAAGGGACTAGATAAGGTCTTCTTGTGAAGTCGAGTGCAGTTCATAGGACTGGATGCTGCATCTGCTGAGAGCTTTGCGGTACACTAGATGAGTGTGCCTTTTTTGTTGAAGAGCAGGGCAGTCGATAGAAATGAGATGAAAGTCAAATGGTGAATCTAAAAGCAATTGCTCCAGATGGCCGAACGGGCCTCTGTGGCATTATCAATGCGACGCCGGATTCCTTTTCAGATGGTGGGCGCTACAATACGGTTGAGACGGCATTGGCTCAGGCTAGAAAGCTGATTGCTGAGGGAGCTCACATGCTGGATATTGGTGGTGAGTCTACTCGGCCAGGCAGTCATTTTGTGGCTATTCAAGAAGAGATAGAGCGGGTGGTGCCAGTCATTGAAGCTATTCGTAGGGAAAGTGATATTGTAATTTCTGTGGACACTTGGAAGTCGGAAGTGGCTGCAGCGGCATTGGCTGCGGGTGCAGATATCATCAACGATATTACTGGTCTCTTGGGCGATGAAAAGATGGCAGAGATAGCTGCGGAATATGGCGCGCCAGTCATTGTCATGTTTAATCCGGTGATGGCTCGTCCTCAACATGCCAGCTCAAGGATTTTCCCAGAATTTGGCTTTGGTTCAGCCTTCACAAAGGAAGAGTTATCTCTTTTTACAGAGCTGCCGATTGCAGAACTAATGTGGAAGTGTTTTGAGAAATCTTTGAAGGTGGCCGAAAATGCTGGTCTTTCGCGTGATAATATCATGCTGGATCCAGGGATTGGTTTCGGTTTAACCAAGCGGGAGAATCTTCTCATTTTGCAGGAGCTGGGTAGTCTCCATCAGGCTGGTTTCCCTATTTTTCTTGGGGTTTCTCGTAAGCGGTTTCTCGTTAGTATCTTAGAAGAAAACGGCTTTGAGGTCAATCCTGAGACTCAGGAAGGCTTTGAAAACCGTGATATAGCTTCAGCCCATCTGACTAGCCTTGCGGCCAGCAGAGGTGTTGAAGTTGTCAGAGTACACGAAGTTGCTAAGCACCGGATGGCTGCTGCCGTTGGCGATGCGATTCGTCTAGCGCAGCAGACAGAAGATCTCAATCTAGGTCAGTATAAGTAAGATGAAAAAACAAGAGTTACCTGATTTAAGCTGGCTGGAAGCCTATCGGACAGCCAGTCCCAATTTTGGTTTGGAGCGGATGGAGCGTTTGCTGGAGCTGCGGGGGAATCCGCATTTGCAGCTACCAGCCATTCATATTGCAGGGACGAATGGCAAGGGCTCAACCATTGCCCATTTGCGCCAACTTTTGGGAGTGCGAGACCTGCGTGTTGGCACCTTTACCTCTCCCTACCTAGTCAACTACAATGAGCAGATTGCCATTAATGGCAATGCGATCTCCGACCAAGACCTTCAGTCCTTGCTGCGTCTTTATCAAGAACTCTTAGCCCAGCATGCGACAGACTCTTGCTTGCAGGGGGTGACTGAGTTTGAGATTGTAACTGCTCTGGCTTATGATTATTTTGTCCAGCAGCAGGTGGATGTGGCTATTATCGAGGTCGGCATGGGTGGGCTTTTGGACAGTACCAATGTCTGTCAGCCCTTGCTGACTGCTATCACGACAGTCGGTCTGGATCATGTGGCCTTGCTGGGTGACAGTCTAGAGGCTATTGCCCAGCAAAAAGCAGGCATTATCAAGCCTGGAGTTCCCCTTGTGACAGGTAGGTTGGAGCTGGAGGCTCTGGCAGTAGTCGAGCAAAAGGCTGCTGAAAAAGATGCTCCGCTCTTTGCTTGGTCTCAAGCTTATCAAGTGGAACATCAAGAGTCAGAGAAGGGGGAGTGCTTTTCCTTTTCGAATGCCTATCGGGCCAAAGATTCGTATCAAACAGCTCTGATGGGCCTGCATCAGGCGGACAATGCTGGATTGGCTCTGCACTTGTGTGACCTATACTGCCAGTTGCAGTCGCTGCCCTTGTTGACAAAAGAAGAGGTTGAGAGGGCCTTGCTTGCTGCTGTATGGCCAGGGCGTTTGGAAAGAATATCGGATCAGCCGCTCATCCTTCTGGATGGAGCCCATAATCCCCATGCCCTGCGGTCGCTAGCTGCGACACTGGATCAGCATTATCAGACGTATAAGAAGCACATTTTATTTGCTTGTATCCAAACCAAAGCCTTGGATGATATGGTGGGGCTGCTACAAAAGATTCCCAAAGCAGATATAAACTTGACAGCCTTTGCTGATCCGCGGAGTTTTTCTAAAGAGAGCATGCAAGCCTTGGCTGAGCAGCAAGGTCTGTCTTACAAAGAATGGTCGGATTATTTAGCAGATTATTTAGCAGTAGAGCATGAGTCAGATGAGCTTTTGCTGATTACGGGCTCTCTATATTTTCTGGCTCAAGTCAGAAAAGTAATCCTTGAAAATAGCAAGTTAGACTTTGCTGAGCGTCCTTCTCAGTCAAGTCAATTATCAAAAAACAAAAATGAACATAGGAGCATATATGGACACGAAGAAAATTGAAGCAGCTGTAGCCCAGATTATTGAGGCGGTTGGAGAAGACGGAAGCCGAGAAGGCTTGCAGGAGACGCCACAGCGCATTGCTAAAATGTACCAGGAAATCTTTGCTGGGCTGGGTGAGACTGCTGAGGAGCATCTGGCCAAGTCTTTTGAAATCATTGACAATAATATGGTGGTGGAGAAGGATATTTTCTTTCATTCCATGTGTGAGCACCACTTCCTGCCATTTTATGGGAAGGTTCATATCGCCTATGTTCCTAATGGTCGGGTAGCAGGCTTGTCCAAGCTGGCCCGAACGGTAGAGGTCTATGCCAAGAAACCGCAGATTCAAGAGCGATTGACCGTAGAGATTGCTGAAGCCTTGATGGACTATCTTGGTGCTCAGGGAGCCTTGGTCTGGGTGGAAGCTGAGCATATGTGTATGAATATGCGCGGAGTCAGAAAGCCTGGCACTGCAACGGTTACAACAGCAGCTCGCGGTGTTTTAGCGACGGACAAGGACCTAAAAAATGAAGCTTACAAGCTGATGGGACATTGATCTTATCAGAGGTGGAGCGTGTCCGGAAAGGTTAGATAGTTTTATCAAGGATGAAATGCAGAAACTTGAATCAGAAAGGATAAGGGAATGGATCAGCTGCGCATAAAGGATTTGGAAGTATATGCTTATCACGGTCTGTTTGGAGCAGAGAAGGAATTAGGCCAGCGTTTTGTGCTGGATCTGATTTTGGACTATGATATGACTCGGGCTGCCAAAACAGGCGACCTGACGGCTTCTATCCACTATGGAGAATTGGCTCAAGATTTGACCCGCTGGTGTCAGGAAAGCAAGGAAGACTTGATTGAGACGCTGGCTTACAAGCTGATTGATCGGATTTTTCTGACTCACCCTTTGGTACAGAAGGTCAGCTTGGAAGTCAAGAAGCCTTGGGCACCAGTGCCTCTGCCTTTAGAGACCTGCTCAGTCAAGCTAGTGCGTCAAAAGCGGAAGGCCTTTATTGCTCTGGGTAGCAATCAAGGCAGCCTAGCTGCCAATCTGGATGTTGCTTTGGAAAAAATGGCAGAGCAAAATATAAGAATTTTGCAGGCATCAAGCCGTATCGAGACAGAGCCTTGGGGTGGCGTTGAGCAGGATCCGTTTCTCAATCAAGTTGTTGAAGTTGAGACTTGGCTCAATCCTGAGGAGTTAATGCAGACGCTCTTGGCCATCGAAGCTGATTTAGGGCGTGTGCGGGAGATCAAATGGGGACCGCGTGTGATTGATCTGGATATCCTTTACATAGGGCAAGAGGAGATATACAGTCCAAATTTGATAGTTCCTCATCCTTATGTGGCTGAGCGGGCTTTTGTCTTGCAATCTCTGGTGGAAATCGCCCCACACTTTGTCGATCCCGTGCAGAAAAAAAGTATCCGCCAGCTCTGGGATGCAGTCGAAAAATGAGATAAGAACTTGTTGTAAGACTTTTTAATGTAAAGGAATTATTTCAAGTTAATTGTAATCATATTGTTAGTGATAAAAGTAAGAAAGAAATTAGTTTTCAGGGTGTATATGACGGACTGCTGAGTTTATCTAAGATAGAAAGTTTCTCTTATGCAGATTGGCAAACGACGGATTCTAAGTATTTTTCAAATTTAGTAGGCTCTAATACAACGTTTTGATATAAAGGGGTGAGACGATGAGATATAGATATTGGATTGGGATGATTGTAACAATTTCTTTCATAGTTCTTGGAGTCGTTTATTTTTATCATCAGCGCTCTTCAGAAAAAGAATCTGAACCCAAAATTATTAAATCAGTAAATGAATTGGATATAAATAAAATCAAAGTGTTAGGGGATGAAAAGAAATATATTCTTTCTGGTGCTGATACAGTGTTAGTTGGAGGGCGGTATCTTTTTGGCAGAAGCTACAAGGAAATAAGATTGAAAGATTCTAAGAGCACAAATACAGAATTTATTAGTTTTTCGTACTATGATTTAGATACTCAAAAAGGCTCTACAGTCAATGTGTTAGAAAAAGTTCGTAAAGAGAATAAAAAAAATGAAGTTATACGTATTGGCCTTCCTACATTTGGAGGACCAGCCTATAAGGACACTATTTATATTGAGGTACTAGAAGCTGGGAAACCCATCTCTGAAGTGGAAAAGCTTTACTATAATCTAGGAAAGGGAGACTATTATAGTCCAACTGATTCAGATAAAATTCCTAGCACAAAAGAATTAGATATTATTTCACTTTCCATGACAAATTTAAGTGATCGTATTTCTGACATAGGTTACTACTATGCAACTGATTATAGAAGTATTACTAGCGCTAGTAATGGGAAACCTGATTCTAACATCAACTTGTTCAGTATGTTTCCTAATATAGAAAAGGGAATAATTAATGGAGATGAAAAGTTATCCATGCGCTATGATCAAATGGGGAATGCCGAGGTCTTCGACACACTTCTTCATTGGTTTGCGCCTAAGGGGCAGGAGACTTTGTCTGGAGTTAAAATCAAAGCTGACTATTCTGTAGATGGTCAAGAACATGAGATTCACTCCTATGATGAATTAAAAAATTACTATAATGGTAAAAGAGGTGAACTAAGTGAGTAAGTCAAGAAAAGAAATTCATATTGAGAAAACTGAAAGTATAGAAAAGAAACTTGTCGCAAGGCAAGTTTCTTTTCTTGTCTGAACTTTCTCTGAACTTGCCCCTATATACTAAAGAAAAATCAAAAGGAGTTCAATATGGAACATATAGTAAAAATAGAAGGAATCTGCAAAAAGCATGGCAGCAAGCAGATTTTAGAAGATATTTCTTTTACAGCTAGAAGCGGGCGGATTACAGCCTTTCTGGGCCCAAATGGTGCAGGGAAAAGTTCGACCTTGAGGATT
Source organism: Streptococcus sanguinis (assembly GCA_013378335.1). NCBI lineage: Bacteria > Bacillati > Bacillota > Bacilli > Lactobacillales > Streptococcaceae > Streptococcus > Streptococcus sanguinis. Next base: position 2,123,612 of record CP040556.1, on the reverse strand, counting down.
CTCTTGGGATTAGATCGGGCGACAGCAGGAACGGCGACTTTTGATGGGCAGACCTACCAGTCGATGACTTATCCGCTCAGAACGGTAGGTGCAGCCTTTGACGGCATTGGAGGTCTGCCAAATCGAAAGGTCTATGACCACTTGAGAATTATTGCGGCGAGTAATGCTATTCCCAAGTCTCGGATCGATGAGGTTTTGGAGATGACTGGAATCGCTCATAAGAGGAAGGACCTCTTGTCAAGCCTGTCTCTGGGGGAAGGTCAGCGGTTGGGTTTAGCAGCAGCTTTGCTGGGTGATCCTCAGTTTCTTATATTAGATGAACCGACCAATGGACTGGATCCAAGTGGGATTAAGTGGTTTAGAAAGTTCATCCGTCAGCAGGCTGATTTAGGGAAAACGGTACTTCTATCCTCCCACATCCTGTCAGAGGTGCAAATGGTGACTGATGATGTAGTCTTGATTCATCATGGGCGAATTATTGAGCAGGGACGATTGGAAGAGGTGCTGCAAGATTCAAATAGTCTAGAAGATCTCTTCTTTGATTTGACAGAGGAGGTTTAAGATGAAAGAAACGATGTCTTTATTGCATTCAGAATGGTTGAAAATTCGCTTAACCAAGGCTTTCAAAGTGAGTCTGGCCTTTATGTTGCTATTGGTGCCTGTCGTATCCTGGCTGGAGGGCCGACAGTATTTGTCTATTGGCTTGGATGCTACGCCTGAGACGGTTCCTAATCTGATAAACGCCATTGATCCGCTGGAATATCTAGGTCTCAACGGGGCTTCTATGGCGGTCATGGTTTTGGTCATTTTAGCTGGAATTTTGGGAGCTATGGAATTTCAGTCTCATAGCTTGAGAACCAGTCTCTTGACTTGTAATAACCGCCTGAAGTTGCTTGTGGGGAAACTCATGACCTTTACTTGCTTTTCTCTTGCCACTAGCTTTTTATCAATCTACTTTAGTTATATGGTCATGCATCTCGCTTTAGGAAAGGAAGGACTTGATCCGATTCTGCTCAATCAGGCAGCTTGGAGTTTGATTTTGTGGAAAACCTTATCTCTGACCTTATTGGGAATCCTTTCGTTTTTGTTAGGTTTGTTGGCTCGGACCATGCTAGTACCTCTGCTTTTTCTCGTACCCCAAATCTATAATCTGGGAAACTACCTGGCAGCTCACACGAGTTGGGGAGCTTATCTGCCACAGCCAGCAGGAGAGTTGTTTGCTGCAACGCCAACTTCCCAATATGTCAACAATCCCTTGCAAGGGCTCTTGATACTTGGTGCATGGTTACTAGTCATCGGCGGTATGACCTCTCTGCGCTTTTTGAAGACGGATTTAGGAGGGCGCTACTGATGATCAAAGCTCTGCTTAAAAGTGAATGGATTAAGTTCCGTTCTCACTATCTCGCTCTTGGTGCCGCCTTGGTGGTTCTGGTAGTCGTTCCATTTTTTCTGATGAATCTTGACTACAGTCAGACAGCAGTTGGTCAGACAAAGGCTCTGAGTGAGGCTTTGCATGCCCTCTATCTGGCGCAGCCTGTCATCGTCATCTTTACTTCGCTCTATTTTGCCCAGGAGTTTGTCAAGTCTGGGATGCGAACGAATTTTCTAACCGTATCAAATAGAACGGCTTGGTTGGCTGGGAAATCCTTTTTTCTGGTCTTGCTGCTCTTGGTCCTCTACAGTATCATGATAGGCAGCTGTTTCCTTGTTATGCTGGCTCGTTTTGGCCTAGACTTTAGCTGGTCCTTACTGGGGAAATTTCTCTATTACAGCTCTTTTGGTCTTCTCAGCAATTTTTTTCTGGCTTTTTTAACTGCCGGCCTCGCTTTGTTATTTCAATCTTGGTTGTGCCGGTGTCGGTGCTCTTTCCTCTCTTGATTGGCCTCAGCCGTTTATTGGCAACCTTCATCAAAGAAGCAAAGTACCTGCCCGATCTGGCTACGCTAAATCTTTTTGAGTATGAAGGACTTCAGCATTCAATAGATCTATCAGGGCTAGGAATACAGCTGTTATGGTTAGCTTTGGTTTGGAGCTCTGCTATATTCTTAACCTTGAAACGAGATGTTCGCTAGAGGTATGCTATAATGGAAATCATGAGACAGTATCGTATTTTGGTGGTTGATGACGACCGGAGCATTTTGAAGCTGGTGAAAAACGTCCTAGAGCTCGATGCTTATGATGTGAAGACGCTTGATCGGATAGAAGACATAGAGCTGACGCATTTTGTCGGATATGACTTGATTCTGCTGGATGTGATGATGGAGCCTGTTAATGGTTTTGAGCTGTGTTCCTACATTCGTCCACATCTTTCGTGTCCAATCATCTTTCTGACGGCTAAGGAGTTGGAGGCAGACAAGGTGGAAGGGCTCTTTCGCGGAGCAGATGACTATATTGTCAAGCCTTTTGGAACTAAAGAATTGCTGGCGCGTGTCAGGGCTCATCTTAGGCGGGAGGAAAGACGTGAGGAGCGATATTCTGAAATTGCTTCTTGTCAATTTTATCCAGAGCGCTATGAAGTTGCCTGTTTTGGTAAAGTCTTGAAATTTTCAGAGCGAGAGTTTAAGTTACTGCATTTACTAGCTAGCAATCCCAAGCAGACCTTTTCAGCTGAACGTCTTCATACCTTGCTTTACCCGGAAAGTTCAGAAACACAGCTTCGCTCCATCTCAGAATACGTATATCAGATTCGTCAAAAATGCAAACAAGAAGGGTTGCAAGCAATCGCAACCGTGAGAGGAGTAGGCTATAGATGGCAATTAGAACACGAAATTTCAAAAGCCTAGTCTGGACAACCAGTTTAAAAATCGTCTTTTTCCATGTTTTGATTTTTGTGCTTATAGGCTATGAATTTACGCAAGGAAGTGATTATGCCCTTTTCACCTTATTCTTTTGGGCAGGAAGCTTGCTGCTGATTACTTTTTATCATATTTTGAAATTGCTCCGAAAAATCGACAGGGAAATAAAAATGCTAAAGAGCAAGAAGCTTTTAGAAGAAAATCAAGGCCAGCTTTTTCGGATTGAGGAAATGCTAGAAGTCTATAGCGATTTACGGAGCAGCCACCAAGAAAATGCTCGTCTTCTAGAAAAAGAGCAGCAGCATAATCAGGAGTTGATTTTACAGCTATCAGCGACATCGCACGATTTAAAAACGCCCCTAACTGTGATTAAGGGGAATGCTGAGCTCTTGGAATTGGCGCAGTTGGGCCAGCCACAGGCAGACTATGCTGCTGAGATTTTGCAGGCTAGTCACAAGATGGAAGAATATTGTGGCTCTCTTATTGATTACGCTAAGACTTTTCAGATTGATTCTAATCAGTTCAGTCAGCTTTCCTTAGAGGACTTTTTGGCTTATCTCCAGGACGATTGGGCACTGTTCAGTAAACAGGATAGCTATCGTTTTTATCTCCAAGAATATTGTGATCTTAGTCTGATTTTGTCGATTCATTTGGACTATCTCAAGCGGGCTTTGCTCAATATTTTACTGAATGCGCTTGAACATGCAGACCAGGATCAAAAGGAAGTCAAGCTAAGGGTATCAGTGCAGCAGGACCAGTTGGTTTTTGCTATCTGGAACAACGGCCCTGCATTTTCAGAGGAGATGCTGCTGGGAGCGGAACGGCTCTTTTACCAGAGTGACCAAAGCCGCAATTCAGCTAATCCCCATCATGGTATCGGCTTAGCCTTTTCTAAGCAGGTAGCTCTCTTGCACGGTGGTCGTCTGACCCTGCTCAATCCAGACCAAGGAGGAGCCTGTGTCGAGTTGACTGTAGCTTTAAAAGGCAAATAACAAAGGAAATCAATCAAGATGCTAAAAGAGAGTGGGACAGAAATCGGTAATTCGTTAGAATTCGATTTCGTCGTCCCACCTCCGCACAGTTGAGTAGGGCTGTAAAAGCTGATGAAATCAGCGTAATAGAGCCCACTCAACCACTGCGTCTTGCTCGACAATCCAAAGACAATTGAGAGGCTAGGACTTTTGTCCCAGCCTCTTTTTTGCCGCTTTCTTCTTGACAAAAGATGTAAAGGGAGCTATACTATATCTGAAAAGTAAAGTTAGTTTTACATTACGGGAAGGAGGCAGCCTTGGAAAATCGAATTCAAGAATTGCGAAAAAGAAAAAAGCTCAGCCAGGAGGAGCTGGCTGAGAAGCTAGAGGTCACGAGACAAACGATTATTTCTTTGGAAAAAGGCCGCTACAATGCCTCGCTCCTTTTGGCTCATAAAATTGCATCCTTTTTCAATTTAAGGATTGAAGAAGTTTTTCTCTTTGAGGAGGATGAATCATGAAATGGACTTATTTGTGTAAATGGCTATTGGCTATTTTGGTGGTGGTTGGCTTATATTATCTCCATTTGCAAGCCAATTTTATCCCTAAGGAAATCCTGCCTTTTGTGGGAATATTCCTGATTGTGGTGATGTTAAAAATTTTTCAAGCGTATGAAAAATAGGAGGCTGACATGGAAACATTAACGAAACAAGAATTTCGGAAAAAACTTCAAAGGAAAGTTATGGTGGGGCGTATCTTAATCTTTATCATCTTGGTAGGACTGGCCTGGAGCCATTTTCATTCTCTGGATGATCAGCAGGAAGGAGTCATGGTCGGCATACTGCTGGGGCTTTCTTTACTGACCATTCGGTATAATATGGCCCTAAGACGGGAGGAAAATTTTGAGAAGCTCTACATTCAGGTGACTGATGAGCGCAATCGCATGATTGACGAAAAGACTCGCACTCTGCTTTTTAATATCCTTTTGCTGCTGGCAGCGTGCTTGAGCGTTTTGTCTATGGTTTTCCCAATCATCTTAAGTCTCAATCAGTTTCTGACCGTGACCATTATCCTGGTTTTGGGACTTTACTATCTCTTGCGTTTTCTCCTATCTAAGCGTTATTGATGATTGCAAAGCCGGCAGGGTCTGTGTAGAGCTGCCAATTGACAGCTAGAATGTTAAGACAAAGAAGGGGATTGTTCTCCTTTTTTTGATAAATTGTTTCAGAAAGTTAATCATGTAAGGAGTATTTCACGTATGATTTTTATTCGGTTTCTTATCAAAGATATACCCATTTGCGGCTGATGAAGCAGCCGTCTGTTTCGGCCTCTATCTACAGCCTCAAAGCAGTGCTTTGATTTTTAGCTTGATGCTTTTTATTGAGTCCAATAGATGGATATAAGAAGAAATGATGAGTGAGAATGTTGGTGAAGAATTTTTATTTATATATATGGATCTAGGATAAAAGTACTATTATGAAACAGTATTGTTACATTAGTATCAAAAGAAATGTAATATTTTTGATGTAAAATAACCATGAATTCAATGACAATTCAATGCTCTTGCATAATTTGTAATATGGATATTGTACTATAAAATTCGTACGAGAATTCTCGGGAAAAGTTCGAAAATTAGTGCTAAAATAGCCTTATAAAGATGAAGGAGCGATGGTTGTCTTTTATAAGAGGTAGACTATGAATGACTTTGCATCGTTTAATAAAGCTTTAGAATACATTGATAATCATTTAGATTCTAATATTGAATCATCAGAAATTTATCGAATAACTTCCTATTCGTATGATGTTTTTGCCAGAATTTTTTCGATTATAAGTGGCATTTCTTTAGGAGAATATATTCGGTTTCGAAAGCTGAGTAAAGCAGCTGAGGATCTACAGGAAGGACGGGGGAACATTGCTGAAGTGGCTATGACTTATGGATATAGTTCTCCTGATTCATTTTCCTATGCATTTAAAAAGTTTCATGGGATATCTCCATCTGACGTAAAGTCAGGACAAAGCTTTCATATAGCTCAGCCGTTAAGGTTTTCAGTAACAATTAGTGGAGGAGAGTTCGATGCGAGTATTAAAGAAAAAGAGTCTTTTAAATTAGTGGGAATAAGCCAGAGTTTGAGTCCTGACGAGATGTCAATAGAAGTTTGGCAGAATTTAGGTCAAAAATTACAAGAAAAGATAGGATATATTAAACCCGAAAGCATAGAAATGTATGGTCTTTATTTTCAAACGGAGGAGAATACTGAGATCCAATATATGATTGCTTATCATCTGTCTGACAATGTTATTGAAAAGCAAGCGATTCAAATGGGCCTTACTGTTATTGAGATTCCAGCAATGAAATATGCAGTCCTAGGTTTAGAAGGTGAGGTTCCTGCAAATATTCATAGCGCTTGGAATTATTTGGTTGGTGTATTCTTACCTCAAGAAGGTTATAAATATGCAGATAGTTATGAACTGGAATTATACCATGGAAACAATGTTAAATCTTCTGATTTTTACATTGAATTGTGGGTGCCGATAAAAAAAGTGTGAATGAAGGAGTTTGATGATGGTAAATGCTGTTGAGATTCATAATTTAACAATTTCTTACTCTAATGATAAGATTCTTGATAATATTGATTTATTCTTGGAAAAAGGGAAAGTGTACGGACTTGTAGGGGAAAATGGATCTGGAAAATCTACACTTATTAATTGTATACTGGGTCTGATTCCTTGGGAAAAGGGAGAAATAACAATATTTAACAAACCTGTATATTTTAATAAAACCAGACGATATATTTTCTCAATATGCAGCGCTGTTTTGCAAGATGTATCGCTGCCTAAAAGGCTCACAGTTAAAGAATGTCTACAATTGTTTGCAATATTAGGAAGGGGAAATACAGAAAAGATTGAAGAAGTCATACATCTTCTCCAACTAGATGAACAAGAAGGAGTTGCTTATGATGAACTATCTTTTGGTCAAAAACAAAGAGTTATTATTGGTACTGCTCTCCTGCAAAAATTTGATATTTTATTTTTAGATGAACCGACGAATGGCCTTGATACAGAAACAAGGCATACCCTGTTTTCTGTTATGAGTTCGCTGAGACAAGAAGGAAAAACGATTGTATTCATTTCACATCGAGAGGAGGAAATTTCTGCAGTTTGTGACGATATTCTTTTTATTGGTGATAAAAAAGTGACGGTTAGAAAGGGGAGCTTATCATGAGAAACTTAAAGGCTATGATTGTATGTGAACTTAAAACCTTTATTAGAGAACCGATGGGGGCCACGTTTATTATTGTATTTCCGTTGATTATGTTTATCAGTACGATTGTTTTACAAGGCAAAAGTGTTATACAAAGTACGCTTCCAGGTAATATAGGTATGACGATTGCTGCCGCTGGATTACTGGGAGTTACAATTAATCTAGCCATGAATCGTGAGAATAAAGTATTGAAAAGACTTCAAACAACAGGACTTTCATCTTTAACATTGATTTGTGCAGATTATGTTGTGTTGTGTGTATTTTCCGTTTTAGGGATTTTAGCTCAGCTAATTATAGCTTTGATAATTAATGGTGTATTTTCCACTAATTATACCCTGTTTATTATTGATTTAATTATTTCATCAATTTACTTTTTTGCATTAGCATTCTTTATTGGTTCTTATGTAAAAGAAGTTAAATCTGTTCATGCGATAACGTCTACTTTATTTACTGTGATGCTGATTTTTAGTGGGACTACTTTCCCACTGGATAATATGCCAACTCTAACCAAAGCGATTTCCAGCATTTTACCGTTGACACAGGTAAATTTATTACTCCAAAGTGATTTGATTGGAACAGATTATAAATTTCGTATAGCTTCTTATGTTTATATCTTTATAAGTACCATTGTTTTTTTATCAATCGGGAAAAAGACATTCAAGTGGGGGTAAAATTATATGGAAGTTCAAAAAAATTATTTGAATCAAGGGAATTCTTTGTTTAGATATTTTACCAACGAAGAAGATGCTAAGTCAACATTAGATTTGACTACTTTCTTCTCACCATACGGTCCATTTAAACGAAATTATTCGTATTTTGGTCCGGGTGGAATTTTGCAGATGTATGCTAGTTTCACTGAAAATTATGACGTTGACTATATTTTGAATAAGCTTTTAGGATTATCTGACTTAAACACTGATTTTGATAAGAGTTTAAATGTAGGTGGAAAAGGAATATACTTACATCAAGCATTTATTTCTAGTATTTCTGAAATGGCAGAAAGAATGTTTGGTTCTTTAGCATATCTGGAGGTTAAAGACAGTATAATTTATTCTACTTACAAAGATTTAGTAAAAAGAGGGGAAAACGTAATTAGTCCAGATTCTTTGCAACTTTTTGCCAAAGAACAATATGAATCTAGTGATTTTCAATATGAAGTTTTTACTGAAGATTCATACATTGGGTGGATTGAGGGTGAGCGTCTATTTTCAAAGGAAAAAATATTGGTTCCAGCCCAGCTCATATTGTTATTTTATATGCTTAAGCCTAATGAAACTTGTATAGGATATTCAACTAGTGGCGGATTAGCAAGCAACATAAACTTTGAAGAGACGGTCTATCGTGGAATTACAGAATTAATAGAACGTGATGCGGTAAACTTAAGATGGACATGTAATATCTCTCCTGATCCTATTGTGTTGGATGAAAAGTTATCTAAAGATGAATTTAATAATTATAAAGAAAAATCGGAATTATTGGGAGGAGAGATTAATTATTATCTACATACATTAGATTTTGATGTACCAGTGGTAAGTGCTGTACAGATAAATCCAAATTTTAATCGCTATGCTTTTATTGCAGGAGGAGGTGTGGATGTAGATATTGAAAAAGCTATTTTAAGTGCATTCAAAGAATACGGGCAGTCACTGGAACCAATATTATTCTCACTTATGTCTCCTGATACATCTTATTCGCAAGGGATGCGTAAGATGTTAGAAGTAGATAGAGATGCAGATATTAGTAATATTGATCATTTCTTTAAGATTATGTCATTTTATGGGTATAGAAATAATCTTGAAAAACTAAAAGATTATTTTGGAGGAAGTAATTTTACTAAATTCAGTGATTTACAGAAAAAATATCCAAATAGGGAAAATAAATTGGAATATTTATATAATTTCCTAAATTGTCAAATTAAGTTAGACTTTTCAAGTAACTCAGAAAAACTTGGTATGGTGTTTGATAATTTAAAGATTTCCTAGGAATTCTATTTCTTTTATCAGCGATAGCTGATAAATAATTTTGAGAAATAGCAGTAAAATCCATTTGTTTCGGTAATCCATTTCGTCTTAATAAGCCATTAGAATGTTCATTGAGGCCTCTTTGACCAGGACAGCCTGGATCCGCAAAGAAAATATCAATGTCATGCGCATTCGAAATAGACTTCCAATTAGAAAATTCTTTCCCACAATCAAAAGTTATCGACTTAAAAAGATGGCTGGGAACTTGAGACAACCATTGATTGATGGAAACCTCAATATCACTTGCTTTCCGTCCATTAGTTTTCAGTGTGATGATGGCTTTTGAGAGGCGTTCTACCAAAGTAATAACCGCACTTTTGTGTTTCTCGCCAACAATGGTATCCCCTTCTAGATGACCAAATTCTGTCTTAAAATTAGGATAAATGGCTGCTCTCTCACGTAAATCTCTGCGAAACGCTTGTTTTCCTCGTTTTTCGCTATGACCATTTGGTTTTCTTTTGCCTTTCCAAGGGAGATCCTCTTTCTTTAAAATACCACGGTCTGCTAGTCGATAGAGAGTTCTCATAGAACAAGAAACCCTATCTGGATAAGTTCCTTTAATGACATCAAGGCTCCAATTTTGTTCCAAATGAGTTTGGATAAAATCTTTTTCTGCTTGCGTAAGCCTTGTTTTATTCCTGCCACAGCGTTTCTTATTGATTTTATATCGGTTATAGTAATCATAAGCAGAGTGCCCCTCTTTCAGATAGTTGATGACATTGTAGATGGTCTGTTTTGATCTTCCAAGAGCTTTTAGAATATCTGTAACTTTTATACCTTCTTTGTAGTAAGCCTCTATCATTACAAGCTCGTTTGTGGTAAGATGTGTATAGGTCATTTATGTTAGTTCCTTTCAGACAAATGTGGTGTTTATCTGAGCCTAACATAGATGGCTTTTTCTGTCTAGCTTAATTTTACAAATTGGGTTTATTAAAGAAGAAGGGGATTGACCCAATTTATTTTGATTTTACACCGATGCAGATGAAACATAATAAAATAATTAAAATTTTTATCCCAGAACTATGCCCACCTTATTTGCATTCTAAGCCATTCTATGGGCATAGTAGATACTATGAATTACCAAAAGAAATGGGGTATTCTAATAGAAGATTAACTTTTGAAGAGCTCAATAAAAATCCTGTCCCTTATCCATAAGTTCATCAGCATTTTGTAAATTAATATATAAAATCGGAGGTAAATTATGTTAATTAAAATTTCTGACCGTTCATTCGATAAACTGTCATCAAGAATTGATGATATTAAACCAGCAGCTGGTTGCTGTACTTGTACTTGTTGGTGTAGTATTGTAGCTACAACTGAAAGTGAAAGTAGTGAAATTTAATACACTTTATTGATCCTATTTAATTTTGGTTAATATTTGGGTAAGGGATAGAATTTTTAAATTATATTAATTTATAAAATGCGTTTTTATATTAAAAAGGAGAATTGGACATGAATAATACATTAGATGAAGAAATTTTGGTTAATCCTTATATTAGAGTTATCCCGATTAACTCTAACGAGGTTTTGATTAAACACTCTGGTCAAAGTGGCTATTCTAAATTATTTGAAGATGAAAACAAATCCGGTTTAATGGGGAAAGTTTTTAAATTTTTTAAAAAGCCAGCGACAATCAATAATTTTTTGAGTCTTTATGATATTGAAGAGGCAGATGATGTTATTGGTTTCATTCAAGAGTGTAAGACTGAACATATTATCCTTAAGAAAACAGATGATATTTTAAATTCGTATTATAAGTTACTATTCAATTATAAAATTGATGAATTAGCAGATCTTACCATTGGTATTGTTGGTTTAGGAATTTTAGGCAGTCGTGTACTTAGTATGCTTACAAATTTAGGATTGCAAAACTTTATTCTGATTGATGATAGAGAGGTTCAAAATTCTAAAATAGAGGAAAAATATTTACATTATCGTGAAGTTCCTTTAGGTAAGAAATATGTTAAAATTGCAAAAGATGAGTATTCTAATGTTTTAGAAATTTATGATGCTTTTAGCACAGAATACATTGAAGCATTTGTAAAAGAATCTGATTTTATTATTTATTCACAAGATATGTTGCGCTCTAATCTACTTCATAAATTGAACTCTGCATGTATAGAACACAATCGAGTGTGGTTATTGTCATATATTGATGGAAGTGAATGTTATGCTGGGCCAATTTTTATTCCAGGCTCTACAGCTTGTTTTAATGAGGTTGAAATCCAGTTAGATGCTTCTTATCCTACTTATGCGAGAAACGATTATTCATTATACAGAGAGTATGTAGATGATATTGCTTCAGAGGATATGATTTTAACTCTACCACATTATGCTGATACTCTTTCAGGTATTGTATGTAACGAAGTATTTAAATATTTGAACTCTAGTAATACTTCTTTATCAAACTCAGTTGTTAAAATTGATATGGAAAACATGGAGTTTGACTACATTAATATTTTGAAATATCCTAGATGTCCAGCTTGTAAGAAGAATAGTGGATTTAAAAATATGTTTTTGTGAGAATCTTAGGGGGAAATCATATGGATAAATATGAACAAGAGCTGTTCCCTACAGAGAACAGTAAAGTCCTTAGAGGGAGTTTTGAAAATGACTATATGAGACGCTTATCTAAAATAGATAATATAGCAGAAGTATATCATGAGAACTCAAAGATTTACTATGAAATTAAGAATAAAATTATTAATGGATTAGACGAGATGCACCGGGTTAATATGTGGGCGAAGTCAAAATTTAATGATCCTTTACAAGAAGACTTGATGCAAGAACAGCAAATTATAAAAAACATTAATGATTTAAAATCTGAAAATTCTTCTATAGGTCAACTGTCTAATTTATTTAAAAACTCAAAATTTAAAGAGGTAGACGATGGTATTAATTTCATGGTATATGTAAATGGCAGAGTTTATATATTAAATAGAAATAGTGATTTGTTTATTAAACAAATTAACAGTATCTCAGCTGACGATATAGGTAGTATTTTTTTGACTAAACAATCTGATGCAGTTAACAATATATATATTTTTGTGATTGGAAAACCATGGCGATATATGAGATTTATTGGAGCTAGTGGTTATCGACAATGTTTGCTGGATGCGGGCGAGGCAATCAAAATTTTACAAGACAATTTAAATAATGTTAATATAACGAAAATATTTTACGATGATGCAGTTCATAGCATACTTAATTTAGATGGAATTGAGAATATATGTTTAGGAATCGCATCATATCATTAAGATATTAAATTTAGGGGTAGTATCATGGATATAAATATTGACGGGATGAAAACAACAGAAAGCAATTATGATGTTCAAATTTTAGACTTTATTAATATTGCAAAGCGACATGCTAGTAAGAGGGAACAGAGTCATTTGTCTCTAATTACAAATTATTTAAAATATGATCAAGACGACATTGATGAATCAATTTTTTTGAATCCAGGGTCTGTACATTCTCCTAGTTTGGTAAAAGATTATGGCTTGAATACAAAAATTTACAAACTAGAAAATCGAAGTAATGAAAAGAATGGTGGTATGCCCATTTATGATTTAATGAGAATCCGAGCTTCTAGGCGAGATTATTCATACCAAGAGATCCCTTTTGAGGTTTTAAGTGATATTATCTATTTTTCTTATGGTAAAAGAGGAACTATGAGAGCTTATAATAAGGAGGATTTCAGTCTCAGATATGCTCCATCAGCTGGTGGGCTACAATCAAATGATTTATACGTTGTTGCAAATAGAGTAAAAGGAATTGAGAGAGGATTATATTATTATGATTTTTTGTCTAATTCGTTGATGCTTATTGAAGAAGGATATATGAAGGAGCGCTTAAAAGATTGTTGTGTGAATCAAGAATTTATGAAGGATGCTAGTGCAGTAGTGATTCTTGTCGGTAATGTTGCAAGAATAAAGTGGAAATATGGCAAAAAATCTTATAGATTTGTACATGTTGATACAGGAATTGTATCAGAAAATATACACTTGATGTCTACTGCAAATAAAATACGTTCATGTATGATTGCCGGTTTTGATGATGATAAGATTAATGAATTTCTGAATTTGGATGGTGAAGATGAATTTGTTAGTTTGTTGGTAACTTTAGGAACTGCCCCATGGAATCTTAAGGAGAGTTAATTATGGTTCAAAACGATATCAAAGCATATACAGGTAGTTCCTTCTCATGGAGGATTGTGATTTTATTTGTACTTTTGGGGACTATTCTTTCTCAATTTTTATCGTTTATTGCTATTAAAAGTGGTATTCTATTTACTTCTTTTCTTGAAACTTATCATATAGATCAAGTGAATGCTTTCTTGTCTATTTATTGTATATCCTCTTTTTTATCTGGGATACTAGTTTTACTATATTGTAGATCAAAAAAGATTTCTTTGAAAGAAATAGGCTTACAAGGTAAGATAACATTTCAAATGTGTCTATCAAGCTTGTTTTTTGTAGTAGTGGGAGTGCTATTATATAGTTTTTTTGAAGATGTTCTACATATGCAGATGTATTGGAGTGCCAATCAGTCCTATTCTGTAATTCCTTCATCTGTCACAGATATCATATTATTGGTGTTTTGTACAGGTATATTGGTTCCAATTGGCGAAGATATAGTTTTTAGAGGGCTTCTCTTATCAAAATTAAATTCTAGATATAGTGAAATATCCTCTTTATTTATTGCTTCGTTTATTTTTGCAATTGTTCATCTTCCTTTTTATGGTCCAGGTTTAACATTATATATGTTTTTTTGGACATGTATAAGTTGTACATTATTTTTTAAATATCAAAGTTTATACCCATGTATGTTATTCCATATTTTAAATAATATATTAGCTTATATAATTTTACCATTACTTTTTTGAATTTTATGATAGTACTGTTTACATTTTTAATCCCATTAGTTAATTTCATTTTTAACATTTTTTTGATTAAATTTAATAAAGATAATGATTTTGAATGGTATAATCAGCTGTTTTTCTTTTGTAGTTTGGTGATTTGTATATTACTCTCTTTAAAAATTTTATTAGAAAATAATGTTTCAGCAATATTATATGGGTTCTCATTAATAGTCTTATCAGCAATTTTAGTAATTAGTAAATATAAGTTGTTGCCTAGTTATATACAAAAAAACATAAAAATAATTCTATTTATGCCAATTATTGAGGAAATCATTTTTAGATTCATTCTTATAAGCTATTTAATTAATTATTATGAAGTCAATAAATTATATTCATTGGTTATATCTGCATTAAGTTTTGGTATATTTCATTATTTTGGAGGAATGAAGGAAGTTTTCATAAAATCTATAATTGGAGTCTTCATTGGGGGATTATATTTATTGAGTAATAATTTATTACTGTGTTTAATGTTGCATATGTCTTTTAACTATTGCGTTTTAAAGCGAAATGGAGGGAGGAGCTAATGGAAACAAGTATATTTTGTAAAAAATGTTTGATGGATTAAAAATATATGAAAATGTATGTGTTGTAATAGATGGGAAATTTATAAAGGAGATTAGATATATAGGCGACGAGGATTTTATTGATACCAATTATGCTAAAAAAAATATAATAACGTGTAATTTTCTTATGCCTGGTCTCATTGATGCCCATGTTCATATAACTGGATATAGTGAACGTTTTCTAGGAGTTAATCCATATTTGCCTATTGAAAATTTTTTAAATTTGCTTGTTTCAAGAGGAATTACTTCTGTTAGAGATACAGGAAATAGTGTTGAGGCTATTCAATATGCACGAAAATGGTGTGAAAGAAATTTCAATATTAAAATTTCTTTTTCTGGTCCGATATTGGATTGTTGGCCAATTACTTGGCAGTTCAGTAGACTAATTGATACTGAGGAAGAGGCAAAAGAAAATATAAAATCTTTAAAATCAGAAGGAGTAGACTTTATTAAAGTCTATAAAAATATTGATGAACGGTTATTAAGAAATATTGTAAAAATATCTAATGAAGAAAATCTTTATGTGGCAATTGATAACCCTAATATTACAACTGAAAAGCAACTTAAAGCAGGTGTGAAAACTATTGAACATATATCTAATGTATTAAATGTTGATAATTCTTGTTCAGCAAATCTTTATCAAAAACTTGAAAATGTGACTGATAAGCAGCTGGAAGTTATTATAGAATTATTTAAAAAGAACAAGGCTTATTTATGTCCGACTATCCTAACTGTAAGTAGATTATTGGATCCTGATAGAATGATAAAGGAGCCTAATTTGAAATTTATGAGCACGGTGATGCCTTACCATAAATATTTAGAACAAATGAAATCTAAAGTAGGCTATTTATTTGGAAAGAAATACATGCAGGAATCCTTAAAGCTTGATTTAAATAGTGTTAGCAAGGGAAGGGTCAAAGAAGCGATAAATAAATTAAATTGTATACTTAAAAAAATGAGTGATTCAGGAGTTAAGTTACTTATGGGAACGGATACTCCAAATCCTTCAATTGTACCGGGATTTAGTCTTCATGATGAAATGGTTTATTGGGAAGAAATTGGGATAGATAGAGTTGATATCCTTAAGACTGTAACTTTCTTTAATTCTAATTTGATTAGCGATAATATTGGGAAGATACAGGTGGGCATGAAAGCTGATTTATTGCTTCTCAATCAAAATCCTTTGGACAGTATGGAAAATATCAAGGATATTAAATGTGTAATAGTTGAAGGAAAATTTGTGGATCAAGTTAATTTAAAGGACTTAGATGATGATTAGGGGGAAATTAATTATTAAGCTTATAACCTTAGTTTAACAGACTTGTTCGGAAACCATATATTGAGTCAGTCCACTTTAAGTGGTTGGCACAAAAGCAAGCGACTTCGTCGTTTCATTGCTAAAAGAAAGGCTCTAGGTCTTTTCGTTTACCTCATAAGGTTAGCTGTGTTTGGTTAATAAAATCGCTTGCTCTAAGGAACTAGGAGGAAGATTTATGACTTATAAAACAAGCAATGCTGAAGGTCCGGTGGATTTTATTGATACTCATGATCTGGAGCGTATGGCCCAGAGGGTTATTCCAAAAGCAGCTTTTGGCTATATTGCTAGCGGTGCTGAGGATACATTTACCCTCAGAGAGAATATCCGGGCTTTTAACCACAAGCTAATCGTGCCTCACATCCTGCGCAATGTGGAAAATCCCAGCACCGAAATCGAATTTGACGGGGACAAGCTGTCCTCACCAATTATCATGGCACCGGTTGCAGCCCACAAGTTAGCCAATGAGCAGGGAGAAGTTGCAACAGCCAAAGGAGTACATGAATTTGGTTCCCTCTATACCATCAGCTCTTACTCGACGGTTGACCTGCCTGAGGTGACTGAGGCCTTGCAGGGGACTCCGCATTGGTTCCAATTTTACTTTAGCAAGGATGATGGCATTAACCGCCATATCATGGACCGAGTCAAGGCTCTGGGCTACAAAGCTATCGTCCTGACTGCTGATGCCACTGTCGGTGGCAATCGGGAAGTTGACAAGCGCAATGGCTTTGTCTTTCCCGTTGGCATGCCGATTGTTGAGGAATACCTGCCAGAAGGAGCCGGCAAGACCATGGACTTTGTCTATAATTCAGCCAAGCAAAAACTATCACCTCGCGATGTGGAATTTATTGCAGCCTACTCCGGTCTGCCTGTTTACGTCAAGGGATCGCAATGCCGAGAGGATGTGGAGCGCTCTCTGGATGCTGGGGCATCCGGTATCTGGGTGAGTAACCACGGCGGCCGTCAGATTGATGGCGGACCTGCTACCTTTGACTCCCTGCAAGAAGTGGCTGAAACGGTTGATAAGCGCGTGCCTATTGTCTTTGACTCTGGCGTCCGCCGCGGCCAGCATATCTTTAAGGCTTTGGCTTCCGGAGCTGACTTAGTTGCCATTGGCCGGCCGGTCATCTACGGACTGGCCCTAGGCGGTAGTGTCGGTGTTCGTCAGGTCTTTGAACACCTTAATGACGAGCTCAAAATCGTCATGCAGCTGTCCGGAACCCAGACCATTGAAGATATCAAACACTTCAAACTACGCCATAACCCTTACGGTCCTACCTTTGCAGCGGATCCGCATGAGTTGAAGCTTTACTGAAGTAATTACGACCAGCCTCATTGAACTGGTTTTTATCTATCTTAAGTATAGGAGAGATAGATAACCGTTTTTTTGTTTACGTACAACCATTAAACCTATTCAATATTCCAAAAGAACCCAAGCAAAAATTATTCTGATAAAAAGAAAAGGCGTATCTTAATGATACAAATGAACTTTAATTTAGAGAAAAATAAGACAGTTTCTTGTGTTGCTAGATGTTAAAGAATCCTAAATTGTAGGGCAAAAGAGTCTGTTCAATCGCCAATTGCAATCCTGCTAAAGCCCGAGCAAGCGGATGCTTAATGTCGAACTTTGCATTTAGGACAAAGATTCGAGTTTCAAGAGTTCTTTAGATGGCTAAATTGCAGGATTATTGTGCTCAACAGCGCCTTCCAGGTTCTTACGAAGCGGGCGTACAGATATGAATCCCCTTTGCTTGCATCCAGGCGTTCTTTCATCTCTTTACCTAGGTATCCCAAGTCAGCCAAAACAGTAGAATAAGGAATCATATCCAGCAATTCTTCTGCTGCCTGAATATCATGGATTGAGGCAGGGGTGACCGGATAATCCAAAATATAGCCCGACTCTGTTACTGCCAATATACTTTCAAACCATAGTAGTACATGTTTTTAGAAGCGCAGTAGCCGATGTTGGGCACCTTATTCAAGAAGTTAGCCTGATAATTTCTGCTTGAAACAGCATCAAGGTCAAAACAGAAACATCTGAAACCTTGCATTGTTCTACATTCTTGCGGTGAACCAGCTCATTAGGTGCAACTTTTTGATATAAGTCACGGCAGATTTTACAAAGCCGTGGGCATACTGAGTTGAAGACGATGATTCGGTGTATAATGGAAAGTATCCATCTGGTGTACCTCTCTGCTTTTTTATTCACTTGCAGTGTACACAAAATGGGCTTTTTTGTTAAATAAAATCAACTAACAACAGGGGTGGTATTTATTGGTGTGACATTGCTGTATAAACTTCGACAGCTTATCCACAGACTTAAAAAACTTCCCAATCTGTTGAAGCAAGGCGAGCTAACGGTGTAGCAACGGTTAATGTTCAGTGAAAATCAAAAACAGACTAGGTAACGAGCTACAGGTAGCACGGGCGTACAGCAAAGCGAGTTAACGAAGCATGCTTTTGATTTTCGAAGAGTATAAATTAAATGACTATATAAGCAAGCCCTTGGAATATGTTTCCAGGACTTGTTTTTTTTATTTCCTATACAGCCGGTCATACTGGTAAACGGGGTCCATGGTTACATGGATGCCTAACTTACGCAGGACGTTTTTGTCTTCATCAGTCAGAGTGACGGTGGAGTGGGCCTCGCTGCCCTTGAGATTACCGAGTTGCTGCATGGCATTTGCCGCATCTTGATTTTCCATGGCTGTGATTGCCAGAGCCATCAAGATTTCGTTTGAGTGGAGGCGAGGATTGCGGCTGCCCAGATGATTGATTTTCAGGCCTTGGATTGGCTTGACATACTCAGGCTCAATCAGCTTGGTCTCTTTGGCAATATTGGCTAATTTCTTAATAGCATTAATCAATACAGCTGCCGTAGGACCAAAGAGTTCAGAGGTCTTACCAGTTACGATGTCACCGTTTGGCAATTCCAAGGCCAGAGCTGGCTCACCAGTGCTTTCAGCCTTAGCACGCGCAGCAACTGTTACCTTACGGTCCAGCGGTGTGATACCCAGATCGTTCATCAAGAGTTCGATTTTCTTGACAGCAGATTCAGAAACGCGCTCTGCCTTGAAGTCCAGAATAGTCTGGTAGTAGCGACGGATGATTTCCTGTTGAGATGCCTCGATAGCTGCCTCATTATCTACAATGGCAAAGCCGACCATGTTGACGCCCATATCCGTTGGGGATGCATAAGGTGATTTTCCAAGGATGCGCTCTAGCATACGCTTGAGGACTGGGAAAATTTCAATATCACGGTTGTAGTTGACTGTAGTCTTGCCATAAGTTTGCAGATGGAAAGGATCAATCATGTTGACATCGTCCAAGTCGGCTGTCGCTGCCTCATAAGCTAAATTGACCGGATGGTGCAGGGGCAGATTCCAAACTGGGAAGGTTTCAAACTTGGCATAGCCTGATTTGATGCCATTGATTTGGTCGTGGTACATGTTGGACAAGCAAGTAGCTAACTTCCCAGAACCAGGACCAGGTGCGGTAACAACGACTAGATTACGGCTGGTTTTGATGTAGTCGTTTTTCCCCATACCTTCAGGTGAGATGATATGGTCCATGTCGGTCGGATAGCCCTTGATAGGATAGTGGATGTAGGAGTCGATGCCATTTTTTTCCAACTGGCTGCGGAAGAGGTCAGCTGCCGGCTGGCCAGAATACTGGGTGATAACCACTGAGCCTACATAAATATCCAGCTCGTTAAAGGTATCGATTAGTCGCAACACTTCCTGGTCATAGGAAATGCCCAAATCCCCACGCGCCTTAGAATGCTCAATGTTGTTGGCATTGATAGCAATGACAATCTCTACTTGGTCCTTGAGCTCTTTGAGCAATCTGATTTTATTGTCCGGTTCATAGCCTGGCAGGACGCGGGCAGCATGGAAGTCTTCCAGCATTTTACCGCCGAATTCCATGTAAAGTTTGCCCTCAAATTGATTAATGCGCTCCAAGATATGGTCGCGCTGCAGGTTTAAGTATTTCTCAGAATCAAAAGCAATTTTTTTCATGTATATTTTCACCTCTGCTAAGCATTATAACAAAAAAGAGACATTTTTGGGAGCAAAAGTAGTATTTGAAGATAAATAAAAACAAGCAATCAGAAGAAGAATTTTAAAATAGAACAATAAAAAAACCCAAGGCTTTTCAGCCAAGGTTCTTAATAGAAAAGAAAGGAAAAGTGGGAGTTTTAGAAAGGAAGTTCCTCTTCTTCCAAGACTAGATCAGCTAAATCAGCCCCAGAATTATTTTCACGAATAGCCCGCTGGGCACGACTTTCAAGAAGTTGGAAACCATGACCAAGCACTTCTGTGACATAGTGAGTTACGCCATCTTTCTCATAACGACGGGTCCGTAATTCGCCGTCCAGAGAAATTAAGCTTCCTTTGCTGGCATAACTAGCTAGAGTCTCAGCTGATTTGCCCCAAAGGACGATATTAATGAAGTCTGCTTCGCGCTCACCATTTTGATCCTTGTAACGGCGATTGACCGCAATCGTTGCGCGTGTGACAGATTTTTCATTGCTTGTTTTGTGCAATTCTGGTGTGGCCGTCAAGCGACCGATAATAATGACTTTATTGTACATGTAATTTCCTCCTACTATTACATTCGTAAAAGGAAGAAGAAAATGTTAAATAAATTGAAAAATTTCTTGTAAAGAGTTAATAACGGCATCCGCTTGACTTTGATCAAGTATAGTGACTTGGCGTAAGGCAAGCGTATATAATTCTGCCTGTTTTGCTGCCAGTATGCCTATCGGAGAGTCTTCAATCGCCAAATACTCCCCACCTCCGAGAATTTTTTTAGTAACTAAATAAATTTCAGGATTAGGTTTGCTTTTTTTAAATTCTTCTCCGCTAATAATATAGTCAATATACGGACGAAGGCCAGTTGAGTTGACCATTCGTTCAATCTCTTGTTTGGGAGATGAAGAAGCAATAGCAATTTTTTTATCTCGTTTTTTTAGTTCTTCAAAGACTTCTTTAACATCGGGGTTCAGAATCTTTAGGTAATTGATTGGATTTCCTGTTGATATTTTTTGTATTCATTTTTCAGCCAAGGGGTATTTAAATCATCTGGAATTAGTTTACGCCAAATATTTGTATTAGTCTCACCAATGAAATCCTCAAGTTCTGTATGTTTTGGGGCAATATGATAAGCTTTACAAAAATGAATTCGTCTTTCAAGATAAGCCGGTTCACTATCTATTAGCACGCCATCCATATCAAAAATCACACCATTTATCATAGACTATCTCTTTATTAGTATTCTAATTTCCACATATAACGGCGTTTTGTCAGAGGATGCTCTCTAGCAGTAGCTAATTGCTCTGCATAGACACGGAAAACGGCCGTGATAACAAATGGATTAAAATAGTCTACAACCGTTGATTTAATAACGGAAGACAGGCCATGATCTAAGGCATCAACAGTTGTGACTTTCGCATCAAAACGTTGGAGGAAAGTCAAGGCACGCGCATCAATTGGACGAGTGCTTCCTTCATTCATTAATAAAATAAATGGAACATCTTTATCAACGATTTCAAATGGGCCGTGGAAAAATTCGCCTGAATGGAAAGTGCCTGAATGAATCCACTGCATTTCCATCATCAAACAAATAGATGTAGAATAAGCTACTTCCGTTGTTGCTCCGCTACTCATGACATAGATAACAGGGTCGTCTTTGTACCGATTGGCAAATGTTTGAGCATCTTTTAAAACAGTTGTTGCAGCTTGATTACATAGATCATAGATATGTTTAAAACCTTCTACCATATCATCATAATACTCATACCCTTCAATTTGCTGGAGTAATTCAACCGCAAGTTCAAGGGCGTAGCCTGTTTTTTGCAATTTTGCAGCATAGCTTTCAGAAAAACCGTGAATGATGACATAATCGGCCTCTTTAGTCAAAGGGGAATTCGTTGAGCGTGTTAAACTCACCACATGAGCCCCGTGTTCTTTTGCGACATGATTGGCCTCTACAGTTTCAGGAGTGGTTCCTCCAAGTGATGCGGATATAACAATTGTTTGTGGCCCAAGGTTAGCTGGGGTTGCGTAATTAAATTCATTAGCAGTATAATGACTAATTTGTAGCTTTTTAGCATTTCGTTCTAGAAAATATTTAGCAGGGAACAGGTCTGACTTGGAGGCACCACAGCCTACAAATATAACGGAATGGATATCATGTTTACTTAAAACATCTTGTACAATTTCTTTTGGGTTCATTGAAAAATTCTCCTTTATTTATTGTTTTTAATTTAAGCTAAAATACCTAGAATACTTAACAAAATACCACCAACAATTGAAATGGTCAGCATCCATCCAATACCAACCTTTTTCTTTAACAATCCATACATTAGGAAAGTTAAGGCTAGTGGCAGCATTTGTGGCATAATTCCATCTAAAATATTTTGTAAAACAAATGTTTTACCCGTTGAAATAGGGGTTGTAATACCAATCATACTTGCAATCATTGATCCGATTACCATCAAACCAACAATAGAACAAACATACATGACCTTGTCCATTAATCCTTCCTTATAAAGTTTGGTTAGATATTTCTGCCCCATTTCATAACCAAATTTTCCACCATAGTAGGTCACTAAATAAGATGGAACAAAAGAGATTAACATGGCTAAAATTGGTCCAAGGATACTTCCTTGTTGCGCTAGATTTATTCCCAAACCAAATGCTAAAACCCGAACAGTTCCTTGAAAGAAGGAGTCTCCTACACCAGATAAAGGCCCCATTAAACTCGTTTTCATAGCGTTGATTGTATCAGGATTGAACTCTGCGGGATTCGCAGCGTATTGCTCCTCCATGGACGCAGATAGTCCCAACGCAAATGCACTTGTTTGAGGAGTACAATTATAATAAGCCATATGCCGCTGGTAAGCTTCTTTCTTTCGTTGATCATCTTTAGGGTCTGGATAAAGTCGTTCTAGTGTTGGAGCAATTCCATATAAAAATCCCATATTCATCTGACGCTCGTAATTCCAAGAAGCTTGAATCGCCCAAGAGCGCCAAAAGAATTGTCTAAATTTCTTTTTATTCTCTTTACTAGTTTTTGTCATAATGGACCTCCCTATAAATCATCGCTTATGGTATCAGAAGCAGCAGTTCTTTTAAATTTCAAATCTGCCATAAAGTAAGCGACTAAGCAAGCAAAAAGAGCTACTCCTGTTACTCCTAAACCAGAATAAGCAGTGATTAAGAATCCTAATAGTAAAAATGGCACTAATTTTGTTGTTAACATAGTTTGTAATAATAAAGCAAAACCAAAAGCTGGTAATATCTTAGCGGCTAAACTTAATCCATTGGTTAACCAACTTGGAATTAAAGAAACAATTTGACTTACTACATCTGTTCCAAAGTATACTGCTAGAAAGATAGGCAAGAAATACATGATAGAATATAATAAGGTTCCCCAGACAATATGTATATTTCGAGCCTTTTGATATTCCCCCTTTTCGATTAATCTATCAGCTACGTGTGTCAAATTTGACAAAATTGTTCTCATTAATATTCCTAATAACTGTCCTAATACTGAAATAGGCACAGCAATCGTGAGAGCAGTTTCAGCGTTTGCTTTTGAAAGAATTGAAAAAGCTGTGGCAATAATGGCTGCCATATTCATATCTGGTGGAGCTGCTGCACCAATATTAACTAAACCCAAGGCCATTAACTCAAGCGAAGCTCCAATCATCAAACCCTGACTGACATTGCCTAAGGCTAATCCAACAAAAGTACTAACAATTAAAGGTCTTTCGAAATTTAAACGCCCTAACAAACGAGAATCTAATATACAAAAGACTCCTATCAATCCTAATAATATAGATGTCCCTAACATTTCTGCCTCCTCCTAAATCCTATCATTTAACACTTCCTTTTTAGAAGCCGGAACTTGTTGCATAAATAATTCAATTCCCATGTTTTTTAATTTAATAGAGTCCTCCAATTCTTGGTTATTTAGATAGATGGCTTGACTATATTGTTTTGATCCCTCCTTTTTCGTAATCACACCATAATTAATCTCCGAAATAGCAGAATATTGCTGGCAAAAACTTAAAACGGAACTGGTATTTCCGAAGATCATCATGATATTTTCAGGTAATTGTTCTATTTTAGGCATTTTTCCAACGTTTCTTTAACTGAAAAAATATTTAATTTAGTTCCCGTAGGTTTTGATAAGTTGAGAGATACCTTTTGGAACTCGTCACCGGCAGTAGTATCATCAACGACAATAATACGCTCAATATTTAACTGCTTGCACCATGAAAAGACAACTTGTCCATGCAATAAGCGATGATCGATTCTTACTAATTTAATCATAAGTCATCCTCCTTTATTTGATGATGTAATAGTTCATTAACTAATACGATAGACTTTCTTGCGTCATCTAATGTTTGATACAAATCTAGATGAGAGATTGTTAATAGCTCAATCAGTAAAGGCAAATTCATGCCTGAGTATACTGTTATATCAGGGAATTCATTTAATAAAGATAGAACTTCCGTATTGACACTTCCTCCTAGAATATCAGTTAAAATATAAATCGACTCATTTTCATTAGCGACTAAAATTTTTTGACGAATCAGTTCTTTAACAGAGTCTACTCCATTACAATAAGCTGAGAATGCAAATAAATTCTTTTGCTCCCCCATAATCAGTTCAGCTGTTTGCTTCAGTCCCTCAGCGAACTGTCCGTGGCTGGCTAAAATAATCATATTTCCTCCTTTTCAAATACGTATTATAACGTATTGTTTTAAGTTAAAAGTAATTTCAATATGGTTTACATATCGAATTTATAATAATCTGCAAGATAGTATTGGTGCCCAACATGAATGGGCTTATTATTCTGATCTAATATTACAACATCAAGGAAAAAAAATGGTGTTCCGATTGGTAAGGACATAATATGTGAAATTTCATCATTAGCCAATGCTAATTCTAATGTCCTTGTTCCTGAATGTTCTGGTCGAATTCCTCTTTTTTCTAAAATTTCATAAAGGGAGTCGTTGAGGTTTTCCTCCATCAAAAAATGATAATCTTTATAAGCAAAATAATTATTCTCAAGGAAAATAGGCACACCATCAGCTAATCGCTTTCGACGGATGTAGATGACTTTGTCATTTACTGATACTTCTAGTTTTTTGGCAATTTCTTCAGTAGGGAAAATGATTTTTTTATCTAAAACAACACTGGATGGTGTTAAGCCATTTGTCAAACAGCTTTTAGAGTAACCCATAACATAAGACATTTTCCTTTTAACTGTTTTATGATTAACAAATGTCCCTTTGCCTTGTTGTTTTACCAAATAACCCTCTGCCACTAATTCTTTGATAGCTTTTCTTACAGTCACACGACTAACGCTATATTGTGCTTCTAATTCAGTTTCAGTCGGAATTTTAGTACCTATGGGATACTCTTTGCTGGTAATCTTCTCTTTGATACTATTCTTAATTTGAATATAAAGGGGAATTTGGCTATTTGTAATTGTCATTTCATCTACTCTGTAATACGTTATAATACGTTTTTTCTATATATTACTCTTAAAAAATAAAATTGTCAATAGCTTTTTAGAATTTTTTGATAAAAAAAGGAACTGTTTTTATTAGTTTCTTTCATTTTATTTTTATCCCTGCCAATGTTTTGCTGGATCAAACGCAGTTCCGACAACTTCAGAGTCAGCTAATTCGATAATACCCCGTTTTTGGGGAGCGTTTGGCAGTTGCAACTCACGTGGACTGCACATCATACCAAAACTTTTCTCACCCCGTAGTTCGCCAGGGAAAATAAGGTTTCCCTTAGGCATCATAGCACCAGGGAGAGCAACGATAGTTTTGAGACCTAATCGAGCATTTGGGGCACCAGCTACGATTTGAAGAGTCTTATCTGCTGCGACCTGTACTTGACAGATGTTGAGGTGGTCGCTATCTGGATGAGCAATCATTTCGATGATTTCTCCGACGACAAATTTCGGTTGGAGATCATTGATCAGAGTTTCAGAGAAGCCTTCTTTAGCCAACTCTTGGTTGAGCAGGGCAACCTCTTCGTCATTAAGAAAGATCTGGCCACTTTTTTGGATGTCTACAATATCAGATACTTGGAAAATGTTCCAAGCGACGGTTTCGGCTGTATCTTGTCGGAAAATACGAGCAACATTTCCTTTGCGTTCAACAGAAAGTTTTGCATCTTCGTTGTTGGCAACAATCACCATCAAAACATCGCCAACAAATTCTTTGTTATAAGTAAAAATCATTCTTTTCTCCATTTGATTAGTTTAATGACGCTAAAAAATCATTGATTTCAGACTTGGTTTTTCGATTACGATTGACCAACCGACCTATTTCGTGTCCCTTTTCCAGTACAACCAAACTAGGAATCCCATAGACATCCCAGCGTTTAGCAAGATCGAGATAGGCATCGCGGTCTACTTGGATGAAGGTGAAATTTAGATTTCTTGCCTCAATCTCTGGTAGGGAGGGCTGGATGAAACGACAGTCTCCACACCAGTCTGCTGTGAAAAAGAAGACAGTCCTCCCCTCTGACTGAACGTAAGTTGCCAATTTTTCTATATTTTCAGGAATAATCATCATTCTTCCTCATAAGTTAGCTGGCCGTTTTCGTAGACAAAGGTAAAGTGGCGGTCATCTTCAAGGACTACTCCACCAACCAGTGTATCTTCGCTGGACTCATAGAGTTGCACATAGACCGTAGCAATCTGTCCTTGACTAGCAAAGAAGCTACGGACCAGTTGAATAATCTCTTCTCTCTTTTTGGCTAGCTGTTGTTCTTTGACGACTTTTCGCGCGCCCAAGGCAAGACTTCCTGCTCCAAGAAGAGCAGCTGTTGTTAAAATGATTTTTTTAGCTTTCATGACAATATTTTAACACAAAAAAGAAGGGGGAACAATGGCCAAGATAGAAAAGGAGAAATTGACAGGCGAGAGGACTTGACTGAAAATTTTTTACTTGGATATTTCTCCTGTAGAGAGTTAGGCTTTTGCTACCTATCTTTCCCAAAAAGTGATAAAATAGGGGCAGAAAGAAGGTAAATATGACAGACTTATTTTCAAAAATCAAAGAAGTAACTGAGATTTCTGCAATCTCAGCTCATGAAGGTCCTGTAAGGACTTATTTGCGGGAGAAAATGACTCCGCATGTGGATGAAATGGTGACGGATGGCTTGGGTGGCCTCTTTGGTATCAAACATTCGAATGTAGCAGATGCGCCTCGAGTTTTAGTGGCCTCTCATATGGATGAAGTTGGTTTCTTGGTCAGTGAGATTAAAGCAGACGGTACTTTTCGTGTAGTTGAAATCGGTGGCTGGAATCCTCTTGTGGTCAGCAGTCAGCGCTTCAAATTGTTTACTCGAGAAGGTCGGGAGATTCCAGTGATTTCTGGCTCTGTTCCACCTCACTTCCTACGTGGAGCTGGTGGGACACCAACCCTGCCACAAGTGAGCGATATTGTCTTTGACGGTGGATTTGCCAATAAGGAAGAAGCAGAAAGTTTCGGAATTCGTCCAGGAGATGCTATTGTACCTGATAGCTCAGCGATCTTAACAGCTAATGGTAAAAATGTTATTTCCAAATCTTGGGATAACCGTTACGGCGTTCTCATGGTCAGCGAATTGGCTCAGGCTCTATCAGGTCAAGCTTTAGGTAATGAACTATATGTCGGCGCTAACGTCCAAGAAGAAGTTGGTTTGCGTGGAGCTCACGCCTCAACAACTAAATTTGAGCCTGAATTGTTCTTTGCTGTAGACTGTTCTCCAGCTGGTGATGTATATGGCGGTCAAGGTGCTATTGGTGACGGAACGCTGATTCGTTTCTTCGATCCTGGTCATCTCATGCTACCTAATATGAAAGACTTCCTGCTTACTACGGCTGAAGAAGCTGGTATTAAGTACCAATACTATTGTGCAAAAGGTGGAACAGACGCTGGTGCAGCCCATCTCCAAAACGGTGGTGTTCCATCTACAACTATCGGAGTTTGCGCTCGTTATATCCACTCCCATCAAACACTCTATGCAATGGATGACTTCTTACAAGCTCAGGCATTCTTGCAAGCAATTGTCAAGAAGTTAGATCGTTCAACAGTCGATTTGATTAAAAATTACTAAACTGATAATTGTCTTTTGTGATACTGCAATCAGTAAATAAAACCACTCCGCAGTTACCTGAAGCTCCATGATTCTATTTGGTCATGGGGCTCTTTTAGTGGGGAAGACTAGATTGGAAGTATAGAAAAATTTTGATTTTAGCGATGAAAGGATAGTTGGCTTTTTAGAGCAGATTTTGATTTTTTCTCGCTTTGT
The DNA here is from genome assembly GCA_013378335.1 of Streptococcus sanguinis. Taxonomy (NCBI): domain Bacteria; kingdom Bacillati; phylum Bacillota; class Bacilli; order Lactobacillales; family Streptococcaceae; genus Streptococcus; species Streptococcus sanguinis. The sequence goes on along the minus strand of CP040556.1, from coordinate 2,095,432 downwards.
AATATAATAATTCTGTATATAAGTGTAGCCTACTAGATAGATTGGGGGTATAAATAGTAGTGAAAACAGAAAAGCAAAGAAGTCATATTCATTTTAAAAATACTTTGTGGCCCCTCTTAGCTCTACTTGTACTGGCTTTATCTTTTGTGTATTTTAAGGGGATTCTTCCGGATCCAAAACAGGTCAAGATTGGGGTGACCTACATGACCATGAACAATGACTTTTACAAGACCTTAAATGCGGAGCTGGAGAAGAAAACCAACCAGCAGGGCAGCCGACTTTACGTTCGGGATCCTGAGCTGGATGAGGGCAAGCAGAGCCAGCAGATCGACTTTTTTGTCCGAGAAAAGGTTGATGTCATTGTTATCAATCCAGTGAAAAGCAATAGTCCAAGTATCATTTCCTCTCTTCAAAAGGCCAAGAAAGCTGGGATTAAAATCATCGTAGTGGATGCGCCTATCAGTCAGGATGTAAAAGTGGATACGACCATTGTGTCTGATAACTACCAAGCAGGCGTCCTGATTGCCCAGGACATGATGAAGCGTCTGCCTTCTGCTAATATTCTCCTTTTAGAGCACCGCAATGCCGTCTCTGCCATGGACCGGATTCAGGGATTTATTGATACGATTGAAAAACAGCCTAGCTACAAGATTATTTCCCAGAAAGAAACACTAGGCCAGACGGAGGAAACTATGCCACAGGTCAAAGGGGCTCTAGACGAAGGTTTGGACTTTAATGTAGTTATGGCACTCAATGATCGAGCAGCCATCGGGGCCTTGGCTGCTATTAAAAATCAAGGTCTTGATAAGAAAATCTCAATCTATGGCGTGGATGGTTCACCAGATATCAAAAACTTTCTGGCTACGACTAGTGATATAGAGGGAACCGTGGCCCAATCTCCCATTCAGATGGGCCGCAAGGTGGCACAGGTAATTGAGCTGATGCAGGAGGGGAAATCCTACGACAGCCAATACCTGATTCCAGTTCATCTGGTTAATAGGGATAATATCAGTCAATACACAGTTACAGGGTGGCAATAATGAGACCTCAAAAAAGTATATTTTACAGCAAAATAGCCCTGATGGTCATCAATCTGGTTGCCATTGTCTATAATGCGTCCATCTATCTCTTTGCGACCAACTATGTAGCGGCTAAGGGCTTCAGTCACTCGCTTTTGGAGCGTTTGGATGCTATTCCCGGCTCTCCCAGCTTGATTTTCTGGGTATCAATTAGCCTCTATGGCAGTTTGCTTTTGGTCATGTACTATCGCGAGCGCCACCCCAATCAGCTGTCCGTCTATGACAAGGCGACCATTATTGAAATCCTGCTCATGCTGGTCATCTTTTCTGTCCTGCATTCGTCCTACAATGGATTGATTCTCTTGGTGTTTGCGGATATTTTCTATGGCTCTAAGGAGTTCAATGCTTCCAAGGACAAGAAGTATTGGTTTTCTTTCATTATTTTGAGCTTTGGCATGCTGCTCTTGTCCAACTATGACCTCATGTCGCTATTTATCAAGCTGCCTTCGCTGGATACTTATATTCGTTTTTACCCAGAGTCCGTTCGGCTTTTACTGCTTTTTGGTAAGAATTTCCTCTATTCTTTAAATATCGTCGTTTTTATGATTTCCTTGCTCTTCTATATCTTGTCGGCTATTACGGAGCGTCATCGGATTGAGGAAGAGCTGCGCATGGCTTCTCAGGCCAATCGCGAGTTGAACTCTTATCTGGCCTTGTCTGAGAAAATAGCAGAAGACCGAGAGCGGAAGCGGATTGCCAGAGAGATTCACGATACATTGGGCCATGCCCTGACAGGAATTTCAGCGGGTATTGATGCGGTCAAGGTCTTGGTTGATATTGATACCAATCGGGCTAAGGAGCAGCTCAATAATGTCTCTGTCGTCGTTCGAGATGGTATCCGTGATGTTCGCGGATCGCTCAATAAGATGCGGCCGGGAGCTCTGGAAAATAACACTTTGAAGGAAGCTCTGATTAAGATTATCCGTGAGTATGAGGCCATCTCTAATTTGGAGATTCATCTCCGCTACGAATGGGATAATATTGACTTGGATATCGCCAAGGAAGACATTGTATTCCGGGTGATTCAGGAGTCTATTACCAACTCTGTCCGCCATGGGCATGCCAAGACTATCTGGATTGAGCTGCTGGAGGAAGAGTCCTATGTAATGACCATTCAGGATGATGGTGTTGGCTTTGATGAACTCCACTATGGCTATGGCCTCAAGCAGATGCAGGAGCGCCTAATGATTATTGGTGGAAGCGTCCGCTTTGAAAATCGGGACGGTTTTTACACGCATATCGAAATCCCAAAAATAGGAGGAAGACATGATTAAGGTTTTAATAGCAGACGATCAGGCCTTGATTCGCGAGTCTCTGCAAATCATTCTGTCTGCCCACGCAGATATTGAGGTAGTCGGGACAGTCGGAGACGGCAAGGAAGTGCTGGAAAAGCTTCATCGGGTACGCCCAGATGTGATTTTGATGGATATTCGCATGCCAGTCATGGACGGTGTTCTCTGTACCAAGGCTGTCAAAGAGCAGTATCCAGATGTTAAGATTATCATTCTGACGACCTTTGATGACGATGAATTTATCTTCTCTGCTCTCAAATACGGTGCGTCTGGTTATATTCTCAAAGGGGTTTCGACAGAAGAGCTTCACGAAGCCATTCAGACAGTCTATCGAGGCGGAGCTATGATCAATCCCAATATTGCCACCAAGGTCTTCAAAATCTTTTCACAGATGGCCCAGTCCAACTTTGCTATCACAGTGACGGAGGAAAATATAGAGGACATGAGCCGGACGGAGTGGAAGATTATCCAGCAGATTGGCTTTGGGATTTCTAATAAAGAAATTGCAGCCAAGCTCTTTCTATCAGAAGGGACAGTCCGAAATTACCTGTCAGGTATCCTAGCCAAGCTCAACTTGCGCGACCGAACCCAGCTGGCTATCTGGGCTGTGCAGACCGGAGTCACCCAGAGAGATTTTAGTAAGGAAAGCGACAAATGAAGTGGAGACTAAGACATTTGGCCCTGCTGGTTGTCCTGATCATATCTGTTGCTCTGGCTTTTGTATTTTGGGCTTCAGCTCAGGAAAAAGTCCTTCGTATAGGTGTCTATGCTGGCTCTAGCTGGGATGTGCCTAACAGCCGCGAAAACAAGGTCTTGGACAGCCTGATTAAAAAATTTGAAAAGACCCATCCACATGTCAAGGTTGTTTATGAAAGCGGTATTCCCAAGGATGATTATGCTGACTGGCTGGCAGAGCAAGTCTTGAAAGGCGAGCAGCCGGATCTCTTTATGGTACCGGAAAACGACTTTAGCATGTTGGCTTCAACTGGCGCGCTTAAATCCTTGGATACCCTCCTAACGGATGATGAACGGACAGCCTTTTATCCGGTGGCTTATGAAGCTGGGCAATATCAGGGAGTCAGCTATGCCCTTCCAGTTGAGAGCAATCCCATCATGATGTGTGTCAATAAAGACCTGCTTGAAAAAGAAGGAATTAGCATTCCTGAGTCAGGTTGGACCTTAGCGGATTTCTATGAGATTTGCAAGAAAGTAACCAAGGATACCAATGGCGATGGTGTGGTGGATCAGTACGGTATTACGGATTACACTTGGCAGCAGGCTCTGGTAGCTTACGGCGGCCATCTTACCGATAAATCCGGTATCAATGTAGACAGCTCAGAGATGCACCAAGCCTTGGCCTTTATGAGCAAGCTAGATATGCTCAGCCAGCACTATAAGGTGACTTCTAATGACTTTGATGAGGGACGGGTGGCCTTCTATCCTATGAGTCTGGCTCAGTATCGGACCTACAAGCCCTACCCTTACCATGTTGCCAAGTATTCTAGCTTTTCTTGGACCTGTATCCCGATGCCAACAGCCAATAGCCAGGTGATGGGAACACAGGTCAAGACCTCGCTCTTTGCCATGTCTTCCAATACCAAGCAAGAGAAGCTGGCTTGGGAATTTATGCTCTTGCTGTCACAGGATAAAGAAAGCCAGCAGGCCTTGTTTGAAAAATCACAGGGGACCTCAGTCTTACCATCTGTGGTGAAAAGTCAACAGGCTAGAGAAATCTTACAGGCAGATGATTTTGGCTTGGATTCCTTGACTTCTGAGAGGTTAGACCACATGATGAATCGCTCTATCATTGACATCAGCCTGGAAGTAGACCGTCATACAATGGACCGGATGGACTATCTGATTCAAAATGCTATGCAGAATCAAGAGATTGACAGTGCCTTGCCGAGCATTCAAAGAGAAATAGAAAGCGGAAAATAATCTGCTTTCTTTTTTATTGCCAATTAAGTCAGAAAAAAGTACAGCTGCCTAGACCAATATGACAAATGTCATATTTTTCCTAACAAATGTCATCTGGGCAAAGTGACATTTGACAATATGAAATCGGTTTCAAAATTTGTAAAATAAAATCATCAATAAATCCTTCGTCATCTAAAGCCTGACTGGGCTAAGAGCTAGAAGGATAAAGGAGGCAGGAAAGATGAAATACCTTGTACTGGTCAGCCATGGGGGACTGGCTGCAGGCGTGCAGAGTTCCTTGAAGATGTTTGCTGGAGACAAGACGGATCAGGTGATTGCGGTTGGTCTTCAGGAAGGCAAGTCAGTTGATGATTTTGCAGTTGATTTTACTCAGGCCTTGGCTGGCTTAAGCGCTGATGACAGTGTTTTAGTTCTGGCTGATATTGTAGGAGGCAGTCCTCTGACGACAGCAGCTAGCGTCTTAGCTGGTATGGGTAAGCTCGACTCAGCAGTTATCTTGGGAGGTTTGAACCTGACCATGGGACTGACTGGCTTGGTTATGAAAGACATCTTGGACGGAAAAGAGCTGGCTCAGGCTATCCTTTCCGAAGCCACAGCTGCTTTGCAGGAATTTGAAGTCGTAAGTGATGCAGCTGACGAAGATGAAGACGATATTTAGTGCTTCCACCATACATTATAAAAGATAAAAGGAGATTTTAAAGATGACAGTATCATTTGTACGGATTGACGACCGCATGATCCACGGTCAAACAGTCACTCGCTGGGCTAAGGAATACCCTTGTGATGGCTTGATTGCAGTTAATAATGCAGCAGCAGGAAACAAGGTTTTGATTCAGGCCTACAAGGGAGCTTCTGATAAGAAGACTTTTGTTTGGACCAAGGAAGCTTTCAAGGAAAAATCAAGCAAGGTCACAGAGTCAGACAGCCGCTATTTCCTCATTACAAAAAATCCTGTGGACATGAAGGAAATCCTAGTGGACCAAGGTTTTGTACCTGGGGATGTTAAGGAAATCATCGTCGGTCCTGCTAATGACCGTCCGGGAGCTATTAAACTTGGGAATAACCAGTCCATCACCCAGGAAGAGGCTGAAGCGATTGAGGCAATCGAAAAAGCTGGCTACAAAGTCAAATTCCAGCTCTTGCCTGATGTTTCAATCGGTTACTGGAGCGATTTCAAGTCTAAATTTGGTTTTTAATTACAATAATGAAAAGGAGAGTCTATTATGACAATTTCTTGGCTGCAAGCCGCTTTACTGGGTCTTTTTGCTAGTTTAGCTTCTATGCCTGGTATGGGTGGTTCTAGTATTGGTAACTACACTCTGGGACGTCCACTGGTCGGAGGTTTGATTAGCGGCTTGATTCTTGGAGATCTAAAAACAGGGATTATGGTTGGGGTAGCCCTTCAGGTCCTCTACATCGCTCTGGTAACACCAGGTGGAACAGTTTCCGCTGACGTGCGGGCGATCTCTTACATTGGGATTCCTCTCGCAATCTTGTTTGTTCACTCTAAAGGAATCACGTCTGAATCTGCTATCGCTGCAGCAGCTGCACCAATCGGAGCAGCAGTTGGTACTATCGGTACAGTTCTCTTCTATGGAACAGCAACTACAAACTTGCTTTGGCAGCACATTGGCTGGAAAGCCGTTGAAAAAGGCGAATTCAAAAAGCTTTACGCTGTTGACTGGGTCTATCCTTGGATTTCCCACTTTGTCTTCTCTTTCCTTCCAACCATGATCATCACGAAGTTTGGTCCGAATATGGTTGAACTGATGAAAACCCACCTGCCAATGGATGGCTTCATCATGAAATCCCTCTTTACAGTCGGAGCTCTTCTCCCATGTGTCGGTATTGCCATTCTCTTGAAACAAATCGTTACCAAGGCTGCTGACTTTATCCCATTCTTTGTGGGCTTCACCTTGGCTAAGTCACTTGGTCTTAATTTGGTTGCCAGTGCAGTTGTTTCATTGATTTTTGCAGTAATTTACTATGAATTGGAAGTAATCAAATCAGCTCGTGTAACCGCGCCGGCTGGTGGGGCTGACTTTGATGACGATGAGGAGGATATCTAGGATGGCTGAAAGAAAGAAAATAACTAAAAAGACTTTAGCGAAATCATTCCACCATTGGTACTATGGTCATTTGACTTGCTTCTCTCAAGAGCACATGCAGACTTTCGGCTACTTGACCTCTATGCTGCCAATCGTGGAAGAACTCTACAAAGACAAAGCAGAGCAGAAAGAAGCTATGCAGACCTATACGGCTTTCTTCAATACAGAACCTCAGCTCGGAGCTTTGGTAGTGGGGATTACAGCTGGTTTGGAAGAAGCGCGTGCCAATGGTGACGCTGTTGATGGAGAAACTATCAATGGTATGCGTGCCGGTCTCATGGGACCTATCGCAGGTATCGGTGACTCTTTAGTAGTTGGAACTTTGATTCCAGTTCTGTTGGGGATTGCCCTTGGCCTCTCGAAAGGCGGAAATCCTATCGGGGCTCTCTTCTACATCCTTGTCTGGAATGTTCTCATTTATGGCGGTATGCGCTTTGCCTATTTCAAAGGCTATGAATTAGGAGACAAGGCGGTAGAATTCCTTGTAGGGCCTAAAGGACAGGCCCTTCGTAAGGCAATCAGTGTCATTGGTGGTATGGTTATCGGGGCAGTTGCTGCAACTTGGGTATCTGTAACGACTTCATTAGAGCTGAAAAATGCTGATGGCGAATCCTTCCTGAAGCTACAAGAAAGAATTGACGGTGTTTATCCAGGTCTCTTAACAGCTGGCTTTATTACCCTTTGCTGGTGGCTGATGGCTAAGAAAAAAATGTCACCAAACCTCGTTATGCTCCTCTTGGTTGTCATTGCTTTGATTGGTGTAGCGCTTGGCATCTTTGACCCTCAACTGAAATATTAATTCGTACACAAGTTTCAGACTGGCAGTAAGTCCGATATGCTGCCAGTCTAGTATCAAGTTGTTTGACTAAAATAAAGAACGGAGAAGATCATGACAGAACAAGAATTGATTCAAGGCTATGAAACAGAAATACACTACCAGAAGCATATGATTGAAAATCTAGGACGCTGGTTCAGTCTCTTCTTTGCCATTGCCAGCATTGGTCTTGTTCTGATTTATCTCTTTCATGAGACAAATCTCCTAGCACTGATTGCAGGAATTGTCCTAGCTCTACTTGGTATCTTAGCCATGCTTTTGTTTGGCTATGGTATCTATAGAGGACGCCTAAATCTGCAAAAAGTGATTGATGATTTTGAAGCAAAACTAAAACTTGCAAGATAGACATCCCCCCCTAAAGACAAGTCTGAGAGGATTTTAGCTCGGACTTGTTTTTTCATTGACTTTAGGAGGCAGTGAAGAAAAAAATAAAATTTTTCTTTCATCTAGCCGGTTTTTTTCTTGACTATTTCTGACCAAGTGATAAAATAATAACTATAGATTAGCACTCGATAGCTTAGAGTGCTAAAAATTCAATCTTTGGAGGAAAGCTATGTTAAAACCATTAGGAGACCGTGTGGTCTTGAAAGTAGAAGAAAAAGAGCAGAAAGTTGGCGGATTTGTCATTGCAGGCAACGGCCAAGCAGCGACTAAGACTGCAGAAGTTGTCGCAGTCGGTCAAGGCATTCGTACTTTGAACGGTGAGCTGGTAGCCCTGAGCGTTAAGGAAGGGGACAAGGTTCTCGTAGAAAATCACGCAGGCGTAGAAGTTAAGGACGGAGATGAAGCTTATCTCTTAGTCAGTGAAGCCAATATTCTAGCAGTTGTCGAGTAAGATTAGAAGAGAGGGATAATAAAATGGCAAAAGATATTAAATTTTCAGCAGATGCAAGAAGCAGTATGGTTCGTGGTGTTGACATCTTAGCAAATACTGTCAAGGTGACTTTGGGTCCTAAAGGCCGCAATGTCGTTTTGGAAAAATCCTTTGGCTCACCCCTCATCACCAATGACGGTGTAACCATTGCCAAGGAAATCGAACTGGAAGACCATTTTGAAAACATGGGCGCTAAGCTGGTTTCAGAAGTTGCTTCAAAGACCAACGATATCGCTGGTGATGGAACAACGACAGCAACTGTTTTGACACAGGCTATCGTCCGCGAGGGGATTAAAAATGTTACAGCTGGAGCTAATCCAATTGGTATCCGTCGCGGGATTGAAGCAGCCGTTGCAACAGCTGTTGAAGCCCTGAGGTCTAACTCAGTACCAGTTTCTAACAAGGAAGCTATTGCTCAGGTTGCTGCCGTATCTTCTCGCAGCGAGAAAGTCGGTGAGTATATCTCTGAAGCCATGGAAAAAGTTGGCAACGACGGTGTCATTACTATTGAAGAGTCCAAAGGGATGGAAACGGAGCTGGATGTAGTTGAAGGAATGCAGTTTGACCGCGGCTACTTGTCTCAGTACATGGTAACCGACAATGAAAAAATGGTAGCCGAACTGGACAATCCTTACATCCTGATTACAGATAAGAAAATCTCTAACATTCAGGAAATCCTGCCATTACTGGAAAACATTTTGAAAACCAACCGTCCGCTCTTGATCGTTGCAGATGATGTGGACGGAGAAGCTCTGCCAACGCTGGTTCTTAACAAGATTCGCGGAACCTTTAATGTCGTAGCTGTCAAGGCACCAGGCTTTGGCGATCGTCGTAAGGCTATGTTGGAAGACATTGCTATCTTGACAGGCGGTACAGTGATTACAGATGACCTTGGTCTAGAGCTCAAAGACGCAACGATTGAAGCGCTTGGACAAGCTTCTAAAGTCACTGTTGATAAGGATAGCACTGTGATTGTGGAAGGCTCCGGCAATCCAGAAGCCATTGCTAACCGTGTGGCTGTTATCAAATCTCAAATTGAAAGCAGCACTTCTGAGTTTGACCGTGAAAAACTGCAAGAGCGCCTAGCTAAATTGTCCGGTGGTGTAGCTGTGATTAAGGTTGGAGCTGCAACCGAAACAGAACTCAAAGAAATGAAACTCCGCATCGAAGATGCCCTTAATGCAACTCGTGCAGCGGTAGAAGAAGGAATCGTATCCGGTGGTGGTACGGCCTATATCAACGTACTGGACGCTGTCGCAGGTCTGGAATTAGCTGGTGATGAAGCGACTGGTCGTAACATCGTTCTCCGCGCCTTGGAAGAGCCTGTTCGTCAAATCGCTTTGAATGCAGGCTTTGAAGGCTCAATCGTCATTGATCGTCTGAAAAACTCTGAAGCTGGTACAGGCTTTAATGCCGCGACTGGTGAATGGGTTAACATGATTGAGGCTGGAATCATTGACCCAGTTAAGGTGACCCGTTCAGCCTTGCAAAATGCCGCTTCTGTTGCCAGTCTTATCTTGACAACCGAAGCAGTAGTGGCTAATCAACCAGAACCAGCTAGCCCAGCTCCAGCTATGGATCCAGGCATGATGGGCGGTATGATGTAGACCACAGTCACAAAACGCTAAATGATAAAAATAGAAAATTGCCCCAGTCTGATGGCGACCGGGGCAATTTTTTGTTAATCTTTCTACATCGGCTAAATACGTTTGAAGGATTTGCTCTTAGCTTTTTAAATTATCTTTATAAATATACTTTAAAATTCCAGCAAAACCCGGAAATAATTGTAGTTTTCATATATAAAAACAGGCAAAAACTTAAATATATTAGAAGAAGTTGACAATTTGTATACTAATTCCGAACTTTGTACAAAAATACGGTCTAATATTTGACTTATATAAAATCCTATGATAGGCTAATATATGTAGTACACCAGAAAAGTAAGCTGGATTTAATCTAATTTCAACATTTTTGGTAAAAAAGTAATATTGGAGGGATTATTTATGAAAAAAATATCTCATACTATTGCACGCTTTTTCTCAGTAGCCTTTGTGCTCCTCTTTAGCCTGTTTTCTAGCAGTCAATCTGCCAGAGCTAACACGGTAGATGATGTTATCACATCAATCAATGTCTACAATCAGAAGGGTGAAGAACTGACTGACGGCCTTTCCCCTTGGGAAAAATTTCAAATTGACGCAAACTTTGCCTTCAATTACGGCAAGGTTCAGCCAGGAGATACTACTACCATTGGACTTCCTGTTGAGTTTGCCTTGGAGGGAGCTGATTTTGAAGTCAAAGATGATGATGGCAATCTCGTAGCTACAGCTGTAGTTGATGCAAACTCTAAGCAGCTTACACTGACTTATACAGACTATGTCTTGACTCGCTCTCGGATTGAAGGAAAGGTTCATCTTTTAGCTCGTGTTGACCATAATGTGGTTCGAGAAAAAGGCTCAATTCCTCTGAAACTTATCGTTGGCAAGAAGATCATTGAGTATGGGAAAATCGACTACAAAGGTCTTCCTGGCCAAGCAACTCCTTATACTTTCGTAAAATACGGCTGGAATAATGCGGATAATATCAAGAGCATTACTTACAGCCTGAATATTAACCAACAAAATCAGGAACTGGATAATGTTGTTATTTCAGATACTCTGGGCTTTAATACCGGAGAAATAGATCTCAACAGCTTCCAAATCCTTAAAGGCTCATGGGTTGTTGACCCAGCTGATAACTCTTACCGACTAAGTCAGCAGCGCGAGGATGTGACAGGAAACTACACGATTAATCTTGCGGCTGACAAGCGCTCCTTTACCATTAACATGGGACATATCGGTGCTAATGAAGGCTTCTATGTCCGCTACCGTGTTAACTTCCCAACAATCCCGGCTGACGGAACTGTCTTCCCGAATGATGCTATCTTGCGAGCAGATAATATTGAAGAGCAAAAATCTTCGGTTGCTGTCCGCTACCAACGTGCAAACGGCTATGCACATGGGGAGGTCTATGGTGTACAGGTGACTAAGAAAGATGAAGCTGGTAAACCTTTGGCAGGTGCTGAATTTACATTGTACGATGAGGACGGTGTAACAATTGTTCAAAAAGCAACTAGCGATGCTAATGGGATTGCTTCTTTCAGCAACTTGATTAAAGAGCATTATCTGATTAAGGAAACCAAGGCACCAGCAGGCTACCAACTGTCAGATGAAGAGATTCAGGTCAATGCCGCTCAGCTCAAGAATTATGGTTCTGGTATTATTTACAAAGACTTTACCAACCGTCAGGCCTTGATTACCGCTTCAGGTACCAAGACTTGGAATGACGACAATGATAAAGATGGCAAACGTCCAGACAAGATTACGGTTCGTCTCTATGCTAACGGTGTTGAAGTCGCTTCTAAGGAGGTCGGCCCAAATGCGCAGGGCGAGTGGAAGTATGACTTTACTGACTTGCCAGCGACCGGCGCAGATGGAAAAGATATTGTCTACTCAGTTACTGAAGACCGTGTTTATGGTTATACATCTACTGTTGATGGTATGAACATTATCAATACACCAGTTCCAGGAGTTCCAAGACCACCGAAACCTGGCTCAGACAATAGCTCTAAGTCTAGCAGCAGCAGTAGTAGTAGTTCTTCTAGCTCAAGTAGCAGCAGCACGACTTATAGCTCAAGCAGCAGTACAGGTGGCACCGTTATTATCAGCGACTCAGACAATGGTAGTGGCGGAGGAAATGCTTCTGATGCTGGAACCAAGAAAGTTCTCCCTAAGACTGGTGAGAATGCTAGCTGGATTATGATTGCGGCTGGAGTAGCTCTGGTAGGCTTGGTAGGCTTCATTGCCTTCCGTGCGAAGAAGAAATAAATTTTGAGAGTGGGACAGAAATCGATAATTCGTTAGAATTCGATTTCGTCGTCCCACCTCCGCACAGTTGAGTAGGGCTGTAAAAGCTGATGAAATCAGCGTAACAGAGTCCACTCAACCACTGCGTCTTGCTTGACAATCCAAAGACAATTGAGGAGGCTGGGACAAAAGTCCGACCTCAAATATAAAAAGCGAACAAAACTAGTTTTTTGGCAATCAGAATTCTAATTTGTTCGCTTTTCGCATTTAATTATAGATTTGAAGGGCTAAATAATTAAGATTTTTAAAAATTGAAATCTTTTTGTCCCAAACTCCTTTTTATCGGCAAAATCTAGACCAACAATAGTTTTTTTAGAAAGTAGGAACAAACAAGCTTTGTTTTACAATCGGTCATTATCTTGTATTCTTTTATTAATCAATACTATGATATTCCGTAATATAGTTGTTTTAAAATAAAAAGCAACTAAGATGTTTCCTAGAACAGATTAGTTGCTCAGAACTACGGGGAAAGCTGCTTGGATATGCAAGCGTGAGGCACATCAAAACTTGATATATATAATCTTTCTTAATTCCTAAACCAAAAAATTTATAAGACATCCTTAGGAATATGCTCGGTGTGTGATCATCTTTATCAAGTTTTCGTCAAACTTATTTTACTTCAGTCTTCTCTCGTAGTTTTTGCTATGCAATGCCCCCTCCTTTCTTGTGTCAAAAGGAAGGGGATTTTTTTGTGTGGAAATGATATAGAGGATTATATGTATGCGTTTTCATTTATCTTCTTTTCTGTTATACTTGTACTAGAAACCTGAGGAAAAGATTCACTCAATTTGAGGAACAATCATTTGGAATAAGGAGATATAAAAAATGTCAGAGGAGCTATTGAAAGAGACTGTTATTGAACTAAGTATTGCGGATAATTGGGAAGAGGCAAAAATGGAGTGGACAAAAGCAGAACTTGTAAAAATTGATGCTGATAGAAAGCAAAGTTGTTTATGCGGTCATAAAAGCCTCAAGAAAGTATTTTCTATTACTAGGAATGATGGCTCTGGGATAGAGCTTTCTCCAATCGGTTCTTCCTGTATTGAAAAGTTTGAAAATGAAGAACTAACTAAAAGTATAAAGAGGGCAGAAAAAACTTATAAATTAAAGAAGAATCTAAAGTTTGAAGATCTTCGTGAAGTGATGGATGAAGAGATGTTGGAAGATTTTTATAGTAGGGGGTATTTTAAAGAGGATAAAGAAAATGAGTTTAATCCATGGAACGATTATATTCTTTTTAAAATGGCTTTAAGCAGAAAAAATGAGGAACGTCAGTTGGCTTATAATAAGATTGAGCGTATCATTTATGTCATAAATGATTATCTTCATCCAGAACTCAATGAAATATTTGATATTGAAAGTTACAAAGAAAAATTGAAACAGTGGAGAGAGGAGGCGAAACAAGAGGAGCGGGAGGCTGAAAAGAGGGATAGAATTGCTAAACAAAAAGAAGAAGAGAGGGATAGAATTGCTAAACAAAAAGAAGAAGAGAGGCTTGCTCGGTTGCGGGAAAAAGAGGAAATTGAACGGCAAAATAAGTTAGAAGAGGAGAGGAAATTAGAGGAGGAGCGGCTCCAAAGAGAAGAGGAGCTAAAACAGCAAAAACGGAAGAACCTTTATGAAAGCTATGAAGAATTAAAAAAATGGCTACAACAACAAGGGAACAGTATAAGAAGCGAATATGAAGAAAAGCTAAGTAATTTAACAGATCTTGCTGAAAAAGTAAAGGTATTAAATGATCTAAAACAAACGCAATTGAAGCAGTTCAAAGAAGAAGCAAAGAAAGATGAAGAGCTGGTATTAGAGGTATTAGAAATGAGAAAAAAGGTAAAGGCTCTATATTCAGTCACTCCCAGAGCTAGGAGATGCTTGGAATATCTAGATGCTAATGTACATACAAATAAAGGACACTTGATCTATATGACAAGGTTTTTAAAAGAGATAGAGGAAGGGAAACTGTGATGTACATTTTAAAATCGAGAAAGATTCAAATAAACAATAAAAGTACAAGCAAAAAAGCCTTTTAAATCAAGGGCTTTTTTCTCTATATTTCTATGCCCCCTGCATGGATTTGTAAGAACTTTTCATATTGAAAATAAACAAAAATGTTGAAATATAGCTGATTTTAGGGAAATACTTTTAGGTGTTTTCAATGTCAGGATTTAAAAATGGGGCAAAAGTGGGGCAAAAACGAATGACTCGTATTTTGTTTGAAAACCTATAATACCTAATGATTATGCTATTCTAGATATATAGTTTTGTTATAAATAAATGTCAGTGCGAGATCAAATTGGAGGATAAAATGGAAAAACAAATTAATGAAAAAAAAGCCTTGGTTCCCAAGGCTTCAGATTGAAGACAAAGTCCTAAGAACAGAAGTTTCTAAGGGCTTTTCTTTTTGTAAAGTCGTATAATAGAGGTAAGAACAGTTGTGAGGTGCTCCCTATGTTTCACAAAGAAAAATCTGATTATAATCGCTGCCAATATGGCTTCTATACGATAGACGAATTGGTCCCAGAAGATCACTTTCTTCGCCAATTGGAAGCGGAGGTTGATTTTGACTTTATCTATGACTTGGTTGAAGAAACCTATAGCCCAGATCAGGGTCGTCCCAGTCTAGATCCCGTCATGTTGGTCAAAATTCCTTTGATTCAATGTTTTTATGGCATTCGCTCCATGCGCCAAACCATTAAAGACATAGAAGTAAACGTAGCTTATCGTTGGTTTCTTGGACTAAGCTTGGATGACAAGGTGCCTCATTTTACCACATATGGAAAGAATTACAGCCGTCGTTTTCAAGATAAAGCACTGATTACTGAGATATTTTCACACGTACTCCATCAAGCTTTATGTGCTGGTTTGATTGATCCTTCTGAGATATTTGTGGATGGAACCCATATTAAAGCGGCAGCCAACAGCCACAAGTATCATAAGGAAATGGTTGCCCAACAAGCTACATTTATGAGTGAGCAATTGGAAGTTGAGATTGATTTAGATAGGAGAAAACACGAAAAAAAGCCCTTAAAGCCCGCAAAAGAAAGCGAGGCTAAGGAAAAGAAAATCTCAAGGACAGATCCTGAGAGTGGTTGGTTCCACAAGGGGGAACACAAGGAAGTCTTTGCCTATTCTGCCCAAGTAGCGTGTGATAAGCATGGTTGGGCCTTGGCTTATACGGTTGAAGCAGGAAATGTTCATGATAGTCAGGCTTTCCCTGCCCTTTTTGCCAAGATTGAGCCTTTTCATCCAACCTATCTCATCGCAGATGCAGGTTATAAAACCCCAAGTATTGCAAAATTTTTGTTAGACAGAGAGATTACCCCTGTCTTCCCTTATACCCGCCCCAAGGGTGTAAAAGGGAACTTAAGGCCCAATGATTTTGTTTATGATTCCTATTATGACTGTTACCTCTGTCCAGAGAACCAAGTGTTAACCTATCGCACGACGACCCGAGCAGGCTACCGTGAGTATAAGAGTGATTCAACAGTATGTGTCGCCTGTCCCCTATTATCTGTTTGTACCCAGAGCCAGAATCAGCAGAAAGTCATCACAAGACATGTATGGAAAGATGCGCTTGAATGTTGTGAAGAGATTCGACACCAAAGAGGGATGAAGGAGCTCTATAAGAAGCGCAAAGAAACCATTGAGCGGCTCTTTGGGACAGCTAAAGAATACCACAACCTCCGTTATACAAGAGAGAAAGGCAAGTCCAAGATGGAAGATAAGGTTGGGCTTACTTTGGCGTGTTTGAATCTCAAAAAACTAGTAAAAATGAGGGTGGGGAAGCCTTTTTATTTTGTTCAAATGACCATTATGCTATCAAAAGATGAAATCAAAAGATGAAATTTTAGCCTGACAAACAGAAAAAGACAAACACTATTTGGAATGTTTGTCTACGGTCTGAAGCCTTGGTTCCCAAGGCTTTTTAATGTTATAAACTCATTAAAATAATCCCCAGTTAGATTTGGAATATTTTTTATTCTGTGTCATATAAAAATAAATAAAATGAATGGCTATAGCTAGAGCTAAAATGGTTGTTATACTCACTACTATTATAGGATTAGAAGCAAAGATTAAAGAGAGAATCAAGGCAGCCAGATAGAGTGTCGCTTGGACACAGTAGTAACTTTTCGAATAGCGAAGATAGTGTTTGTTATGGGGCCCATTTACTAGGACAGCAGCTTGAAAGAGGCCAAATCCGATATAAGAGAAGCTGGTTGCAAAGAGACGATTAGCTTCAGGATTCTGAAGAAAGCCCATCGATACAGTCATCATCATAAGTCCAATGAAAATAGGATAGTGACTGTAAATTAGAAATAGCCCCTTTTGATTAGATTTTTGATCAATAGCATGGTCGAATTGACCAAAATAAAACAAGAACAGAGAAATCATAATAATGAAATAAAGAACCGAATAAATCGAGAAATTCTCGATTGTAAAGAGGTTAGCTAGCTCCGTAATCATCTCTCCAAACGTAATAATGACAAGAAGGGAGATGCGCTCGATTAAATGGGGGAGATTTACCTGGTAATGCTTACCTTTATTAAGCAAGATACTTGGCATAATAAATGTTAGCAGAATACTAGCAAATAAGATATAGACTCTAACGTAAATAGGAAGAAGAGCTGCTAGGTAGACTCCTAAACTTCCTAGACCTGTTATCCATAGAAAACCTTTGATACTTTCCCGATTAACATCATCGGTTGATTTTCTAAAAAATTCAACCAAATATTGAAAAAATAAGGTAAGGGTTAATGTACCAATAGCCCAACAGAGATAATGAAAATATTGTTGCCAATCAGGTCCAATCATATTGGCTATAAAGAGTAAAATTCCCATTTTGATAAACATGATTACTATGTTAAATAAAGAGTTCTTTCCATAGCGATTGGTATAATCGGTTTGAATCATCCAGGAATCGATGAGAACCAAAGTAGCAATGAAAAAATCAAGGAAAGAATTCCAAGTCAAAATACCGTTATGAAGATGGTCAATTAAAGTAGTTACTTTTGAAATTGCAAAAACAAAAACTAAGTCATAAAAAAGTTCTGAAAATTCTACACGTTTATGTTTAATAAGAGTTGTCATCTTAAGACCTTTCTATTTTAGAAGTACAATTTATTATAACAGAAAATGGTAATGAGAGAAAAGGAGATGCTTAAATAACTTTATGTGGCGCGAATTGTAAAAACCTTGGACACATTTACCTCATGTACCAACTTACAGGCGGAGTGTTTGATGATTGGTAATAAAGAATGGGTGTTGAAACATTCAAGTTATTATCATACTGAGAAAGATGGAACAACAAAACGAGTTGAGTTCAATGCAACTAAGCAACCGGAAGAACTGAAGAATAAGATTATACAATAGAAAAAGCGAGCCTAAAACTCGCTTTTTTTATTTAATCTAATAGCTCCTTATTTTCAATTAAGAGTTCTAGTGGAGATTTATCTCTTGCTTCAATAAAACCAGGTTCATATTGGGTATGAAGTGTTCTTTTCTGAGAAGTTGGATCAATATACAACTCTTTTCCATCTTCTGTGTATAGTTGGTTGCCTCTTGTTAGGTAAAGTAAATCCTCTAAGTACTGTCCATCAGTATGTAGGAAATGCTCGATGTATTTAACAGCTTTTAAGATTTCACTTACTTTATCAGAGTATTCATTCGATTCAAGAACACTCTTTTCTAACTCAATCTCTTTACTCGTTCCAAAGAGTTGGGTTGGAGTTGCATTAAAATATTCTGCTATCTTATCCAAATTTGCAAAGGTAGGATAGCTTTTTTGTTTTTCGTAATCAGAGATGGACTGTTTACCGATTCCTAAATCTTCAGCTAGTTGAGTTTGGCTTACTCCTTTTTCTATGCGTAGTCGTGCCAAATTGGGTCCAAAATTTTGAATAATAAAGGTCATGGGAAACTCCTATTTTTATTTTTAACTTATTTTATCACCTATAAACTTACAAATCAAGTTTTTAGTTGACTAATTAAAATATTTTTTATAAAATATATTTATAACTTATAAATAAGTTATAAATAATACAAAATAGCTCGTAAGTTTAGGATTGGTGAGTGGGGAGGAAGTTGAGGACGAGACTATGACTTATGACTATTCGAAGCCTTGGAGCTAGAAATTGTGTGGACAAGGACAAGGGACGAGCCTGACGGGAAGTCAGGCGAAGTCCTGCAGACTGCCGTCCAGACAATTTCTAGCCAAGCAAAAGCTGGCTATTCTAACAGCCAGCAAAAAGGTACACTTAGGGCAACGCCCAAAGAACGACGGAACGAGCAAACGTTGATTTGACGGTGTTTCTGAGGCCTAAAAAATCTAAAAGAAGGGGGGACAATTTTGTTGGTTTCTATACAAGATTTAAGAAGCATTCAAGAACGATGTGATGTGGGAGAATTAGTACAGCGGTTCGATGTCAGTATTGATAGATTAACGGTTATCTGGGATACAGACACTGGTTCCCTAAGACGAATTTTCAAAAATCTGAAACAGGCAATAAGTGCAAAAGTTGACTCATTTGAAATACATGATAACGTACGAGATGATGTCTTTACTTTAGCTAAATATTTTAATGAGTATGATTCAATCAATATTATATTTTTCCAATTAGCCATTTATGGAGGTGAACAATTGATTCGAATTGATTTCAATCCTAATACTTTAAAAGAATTTGATGGAATGAAAGTATGGAGGCAATTAATGTACTTTGCCAGATTGAATTCATTGACGGTACGTTTGTCTCGTTTTGATTTGGCATTTGACATTTTCAACAGGCCTGAGATCGTTAATTTGCAACATATTAAAGGTGGTGTTACCCATAAGGTCTTCTATGGTCGAGGGGGCGAATTAGAGACGAAATATTGGGGTTCTAGCGGTAGTAATGTACAAGTTAGGTTATATGATAAGAATAAAGAAATCATTGCTCACAAGCGAGAAGAGAAGCTAGATTTGGATGTAAATCCGTTTTGGTGGAGACTGGAGTTCCAACTCAGAACCAAAGCGATTGGTGAGGAGATGGTCCAAGATATTATGAATCGACTTGATAATTTCGGATTTTATAAGCTAGAACATATTCGAGTGGATCAAAGAGCATTTACAATTATCTTTCTCAACAATCCTGAACTGTTATCATTGGCTTTTCCAAATTTAAAATCAGACAGCATCAAAAAGAAAAAAACAAGAGTCCGCAAACTATTGAGAGAAGAAACGAACCAATTTGCGGAAGAATTAAAAGAAGTATTAATACAGAATCTCCCTAAATTAAATGCAGAATTACAACTACTTATAGGCGAGTTTCTGAATTTAGAAAATAAATAAGGAGGATAACTATGGATCATAATTTAATTAGTAACAAAGAATTAATTGAAATGGGCTATCGCCCTCATACAGCGAATGATATCATTCATCAGGCAAGAGAATTACTTGTATCACGAGGCTATACATTTTATAATCGCAAACGTTTGATGGTTGTTCCAAAAAGTGTTGTAAATGAGATTCTAGGAACAGAGGTGGCGTAATATGGCAAGTGTTCGTTATCGAAAGCGAGGAGATAGTAATTTATGGACCTATGAAATTCGTAGCGAGGGAAAAACTGTTGCTCATAATAGTGGTTTTAAAACAAAAAAACTTGCAGAGTCAGAAGCTGAACCGATTCTGCAAGAACTTCGTTTAGGGAAAAGAATTTCTAGAGATATTTCTCTTGTAGATCTGTATCAAGAATGGCTTGAACTAAAAATTCTACCGAGTAGTAGATCGGAAGAGACAAAGAAAAAATATCTTCTCCGTAAAAACACAATTGAAAGATTATTTGGAAATAAAAAAGTCACTCAAATTCGTGCGAGTGAATACCAAAGAATTATGAATAAGTATGGACAAACAGTTGGTAGAAATTTTCTTGGTAGATTGAATACTGGGATTCATCAGAGCATCCAAATGGCAATTGCCGACAAAGTTCTAATAGATGATTTTACACAACATGTCGAGTTATTTTCATCCAAAGAACAACAGATGACAGAAGAGAAATATTTACATACAGAAAAGGACTATCTGGATTTACTTTTAGCAGTAAAGAGAAAATTTGATTACCAACGTTCAATTGTTCCTTATATCGTCTATTTTCTATTAAAAACAGGCATGAGGTTTGGAGAGTGAATAGCGTTAACTTGGAATGAAGTTGATTTTGACAGAGGACTGCTAAAAACATATAGGAGGTTTAATACCCTTTCTCATAAATTTGTCCCTCCCAAAAATAAAACGTCTATTCGGATGGTACCGATAGACGAAGAATGTATTAAGATATTTCAATTCCTAAAAATTGAACAAGAGAAAGCTAATAAAGAGCTAGGAATCAAGAATAGGTATAAAATGATTTTTCAGCATTATGGATATATTCACTTGGTACCAGACATTGCAAGTGTCAATAAAGCTTTGAGTGTTCTTTTAAATGAATTAGATATTTATCCAATTATCACGACAAAAGGAGCACGTCATACCTATGGAAGTTACCTCTGGCACAAAGGTTTTGACCTTGGAGTTATTGCAAAAATTCTAGGGCATAGAGATATTTCAATGTTAGTAGAAGTATATGGACACACTTTAGAGGAGAAAATTTTTGAGGAATTTAATCAAATCAGAGATGTCTGGAAAGATTGCTCATAAAAAAATGTGGGGCAAATGATGGGGCAAATCAGTTATAGACAAGCAAAAAAGCCTTGTAAACCAAGGCTTCTTCCTGTTGATTTAGATGCCCCCTGCAGGGATCGAACCTGCGACCCACGGATTAAGAGTCCGCTGCTCTGCCAGCTGAGCTAAGGAGGCAATAGAAAAAGCTGTATTGGTGCCGGACCTTCACGATTTGTATTGAACCCGCGCAATTAAGCAGGTGGGCAACTCGCTCTAACTGAAGCTGCTTCCGCGTGACACGGCTTGCATGCTGTTAGAAGTCTTTTGTTTCCCTAATAATACAAAAAATAGTCGGTCAACACTTAAGTGTGAAGTCGTACACCACAGCGTTTCTATAATTATGATACCATAAATTTTGAAAAATTCAAGAGAAAAATGTGATTTTTTGCAAACGATGTCATCATTTTTTTAAGTCATCAATCTTATCCTTGGTCATTCCAAGGGCTCGCTCGTATTTGCCATTCTCATTAGGAGTGAAATAATTGGCGTCTTTTATCTTGTCGGGCAGATAGTCCTGCTTGACCCAATTGCCAGGATAGGAGTGAGGGTAGAGATAGTCCTGTGCGTTGCCTAATTCCTTGCTGCCGGCATAGTGGCCATCTCGTAAGTGTCGGGGATGGGCAGATTTCCATTCTTTCGTAAGTCAGCTAAGGCCTTGTCCATGGCCAGATAGGCTGAGTTGGACTTGGGAGATAGGGCCAGATCGATAACAATATTGGCAATGAGGATACGGGCTTCAGGAAAACCGATCCGCTGAGCTGCTTCCAGAGCTGTAACGGTATGAACTTGAGCATCTGGATTTGCCAGACCAATATCCTCGTAAGCGATAACGGTCAAGCGTCGAGCTAGGCTAGGAAGATCTCCTGCCTCAACGAGCCGAGCTGCGTAGTGGAGGCTAGCATTGACATCGGAGCCACGGATGGACTTCTGCAGGGCAGAGAGGACATCGTAATGGCCATCCCCGTCCTTATCCATGGTGATGTAGCTCTTTTGCAGGCTGTTTTCCATGACATCAAGCGTGATGTGGCGGATGCCCTTGTCATCTTCTGGAGTAGAGAGTACGGCTAAATCCAGCGAGTTATAGGCAGAGCGCAGGTCTCCGTTGGTAGAGATAGCAATGAAATCCAGAGCCTCATCGTCTAGCTCCACTGGAAAATCAAATCCTCGTTCCTTATCCGTCAAGGCTAGCTGGATGGCTGTCCGGATGTCGTCGTTGCTGAGGGGCTCAAGCTCAAATATCTGAACCCGGCTTCGAATAGCGGGAGTGACAGAAAAGAAAGGATTTTCTGTCGTCGCTCCAATCATGATGACCAGACCGCTTTCTAATAGCGGCAGTAGGAAGTCTTGTTTTGTTTTATCTAAGCGGTGAATCTCATCCAGCAGGAGAACCAGACCGCCGGAAAATTTAGCCTCCTCAGCGATTTCTTGCAGGCGCTTCTTGCTATCTACGGTGGCGTTAAAGGTCCGAAAGGCATATTTAGTTGTGCCGGCAATAGCCGAGGCAATAGAGGTCTTGCCGATGCCGGGTGGTCCGTAGAGAATCATCGAGGACAGGCGGTTGGCTTCAACCATGCGCCGGATGATTTTCCCGGGTCCGACCAGATGTTGCTGGCCGATGATCTGATCAATGTCAGTAGGCCGCATGCTCAGGGCTAGGTTTTCTGGCATAAGATTTCCTTTCTGCAAGTGTTTTTCTTGGATTTTTGTGTTACTATTGTAGATAGTAATATTTTATCACAATGAAAAGAGGAAATCATGGCTAAGTACGGTTTTTTGGAGATATTGGACGAGGAAATGGGGAAGAACTTTCCTTTTGACTATGAGATAAACTGGGACAAGAAGAATCACGCAGTGGAAGTGGACTTTTTACTTGAGGTGCAAAATCCGGGCGGGGTTGAAACTGTTGATGCTGAGGGCAATGCCTCGGCTGAAGATATTTACTTTGAGGAAGCCGTGCTTTTCTATAATCCAATCAAGTCTCGTTTTGAGGCTGAGGACTATCTGGCAGCCCTACCCTATGAGCCTAAAAAAGGGCTGTCACGGGAGTTTCTGGCTTATTTCGTGGATTTCCTAACCCAAACAGCTGAGTCTGGTCTCGATGCACTCATGGACTTTTTAGCAGACCCAGAGGCAGCAGAGTTTGAGCTGGCTTGGAATGCTGAGGCTTTTGAAAATGGCAGAGCGGACTTGGCTGAGACGGACTTTTATCCTTATCCGAGGTATTAGGAGGCGCTTATGGCAAATGCAGAAGGACTAGATTTACTGCACAAACAGATGGAATTTTCTGGCTGCAAGATTGCCTTGATCTGTGCTGACAAGCTGCTGACCATCTTGCGAGATGATATTTCAACCATTCCTTGGCCAAATATGTGGGAGCTGCCGGGCGGTGGCCGCGAGGGTGAGGAGACTCCTTTTGAATGCGTCCAACGAGAGGTTTTTGAAGAGCTAGGTTTGAAGCTTGAAGAAGCGGATATTGTCTGGGCTAAGGAATATCAAGGAATGCTTAATCCAGACAAAACCTCTATTTTTATGGTGGGAACCATCACTCAGGAAGAATTTGCCAGCATCGTTTTTGGTGATGAGGGCCAGACTTATCAGCTGATGGATGTGAGCCAATTTTTAGCAGATGAAAAGGTTGTTCCACAGTTGCAGGACAGGTTGAGAGATTATTTGGAGGTGCGAGCATGATTTATATTGAACGGGCGGGAGCTGAGGATTTAGAGACCATTATTGCCATTCAGCGAGCGAGTTTTAAGGCCGTTTATGAGAAATATCAGGATCAATACGACCCCTATCTGGAGGAGCGAGAGCGGATTCGCTGGAAGCTGGTTGAGCGGCCCAATAGTTTTTATTATTTTGTCAAAGACGACGAGAAGATTCTTGGCTTTATTCGCTTGAATACAAATGACGAACAGACAGCAGGCTGGATTGGAACAGTAGCGATTTTGCCAGAGTACCAGAATAAAGGATATGGTTCTGAGGGGCTTGGTCTGATAGAGGAGAAATTCTCCACCGTTATGCAATGGGATTTGTGCACGGTTTTTCAAGATAAAGGCATGGTAGCTTTTTATGAGAAAAACGGCTA
The DNA here is from genome assembly GCA_013378335.1 of Streptococcus sanguinis. NCBI lineage: Bacteria > Bacillati > Bacillota > Bacilli > Lactobacillales > Streptococcaceae > Streptococcus > Streptococcus sanguinis. The sequence continues at coordinate 2,071,633 of CP040556.1, read as the reverse complement.
TCATCAGACCCATACTGAGCCCGAAAAAGAGGGCATGGATATGGTTTACATGACAAAGACAATGAAATAAACAAAGAAAGGATTGTTCAGTTAAATTTCCAAACTGAACACGCCCTAAAAACTGTGGCAAAAAGATAAAGTTCTCTTAGACGCAAACGTCGTCAGAGAATTTCCTATTTTGGCTTTGTGTTTTACGGGCTTGGTATTTTAATGATGGATACTTGGCAGGAATTAACGATTGAAGTGAAGCGTGAGGCGGAGGAAGCAGCCTCGAATATTCTGATTGAGCTGGGCAGTCAGGGTGTGGCTATTGATGACAGCGCAGATTATCTGGGGCAGGTTGACCAGTATGGTGAGCTTTTTCCAGAAGTTGAGCAGAGCAATCGGGTCCGGATTACTGGCTACTACCCGGATTCGGTGGATATAGAGGCCATTGCAGCCCGGGCCAATAAGCGACTGGCTGAGCTGGATGGCTTCGGCTTGGAGACGGGAGATATTCAGCTGACTCGGCAGGAACTGGCTGAGGAAGACTGGGCGGACAATTGGAAGAAGTACTTTGAGCCAGCTCGTATTACCCATGACTTGACTATTGTGCCGTCATGGACTGAGTATGAGGCGACAGCTGGTGAGAAGATCATCAAGCTGGATCCTGGCATGGCCTTTGGGACAGGTACTCACCCAACGACCAAGATGAGTCTTTTTGCGCTGGAGCAGGTCTTGCGGGGCGGAGAAACAGTGCTGGATGTAGGTACAGGCAGCGGTGTCCTCTCCATTGCCAGCTCTCTCTTGGGAGCCAAGGCCATCTACGCCTATGATTTAGACGAGGTAGCTGTTCGCGTGGCGCAGGAAAATATTGAGCTCAATCCAGGTATGGAGAACATTCATGTAGCGCCAGGCAATCTTCTCCGAGGCGTAGAAATCGAGGCGGATGTTATTGTTGCCAATATCTTGGCCGATATTCTCATCCATCTGACTGAGGATGCCTATCGTCTGGTCAAGGATGAGGGCTATCTGATTATGAGTGGAATTATTTCTGAGAAGTGGGAAATGGTGCGCGAGTCAGCAGAAGCAGCAGGATTTTTCCTGGAAACGCATATGATTCAGGGCGAATGGAATGCCTGTGTCTTTAAGAAAACGCAGGACATTTCAGGAGTGATAGGTGGTTAGATGCAGCAGTATTTTATAAAAGGAAATCCTCAGTCCCCTCTGGTGGTCACGGATAAGGACACGGCCAAACACATGTTTTCAGTCATGCGGCTCAAAGATGGCGAACAAGTCACGCTGGTCTTTGATGATGGCGTGAAACGGCTGGCGCAGGTATTGGACCCCAGCCAGCAGAGCTTGGAAATCTTGGAGGAGCTAGCAGACAATACTGAGCTGCCGGTTCAAGTGACCATTGCTTCGGGTTTTCCCAAGGGGGATAAGTTGGAATTTATCACTCAAAAGGCAACGGAGCTAGGATCCAGTGCTATCTGGGCTTTCCCAGCTGACTGGTCAGTTGCCAAGTGGGATGGCAAAAAGCTGGCTAAAAAGAGTGAAAAGCTGGAGAAAATTGCTCAGGGAGCAGCAGAGCAAAGCAAACGCAATCTGATTCCAGAAGTTCGGCTCTTTGATAAAAAGGCAGCCTTTCTGGCGGCCTTGGCAGACTTTGACCGTATCATCGTGGCCTATGAAGAATCGGCTAAAGAAGGAGAAACTGCAGCTCTAGTTCGGGCTCTGTCAGGCTTGGAATCCGGCTCAAAAGTACTCTTTATCTTTGGACCGGAGGGCGGTCTATCGCCAGAGGAAATAGCAGCCTTTGGCCAAGCAGGGGCTGTCTCCGCTGGTCTGGGTCCACGTATCCTGCGGGCTGAAACAGCTCCCCTTTATGCCTTGACGGCAGTCAGTGTTTTGTTGGAATTGAGCAAGGACAGTCTTTAAAAAGCAAAATCAGCAGCCGTTTTGGCTGCTGATTTTTTAATCATTATTGTCTTTCTCGTTTTTTGAAGGCGAAGATTCCTGCAAGTCCGGTCATGACAAGTCCCAAGAGTCCGAGTGAGGACGTCTTTTCTCCAGTTGCTGGGAGGCTTTCTGCTCCTGCTTGTCTGTGGGACGCTTGCTTGTTTGTACTAGGGTCAAGAGCAGTCAAGACAGGGAAGTCTACTTTGCTATGCTGCAGATTGGCTGCTTCGACTGCGATAGTCGGAGAGCTTGGCTGTTCAATAGGAACCGGTTCAGTTTTCGGTGCGACGTAGACGAACTTGTATTCGCCGAATCCTTCTTGGGCAGATGCCGCTAGATAGATGATGTCTCCGTCAGTACCAATCAAGTTCTTGGCCTTATCAGCTGTCAGGAAGCGCAGGTCCAGTCCCTTGATGGTATCAGCGAAATGCCAGTTCTGATCTGCACTTGGATTGATATTTTTGACAGCCAAGATATAGTTGATGATGGCTTGGCGGTTTTCCAGATTGAGCAGACGGTTGAGGCTGGCTTCTCGAACACCAGGGAAGTTACCGTTAGACCGGTAGTTGTTGGTCACGACGATAAATTCCTGATTGGGGTCAATCTCCTTGCCTTGGTATTTCAGATTACGGACCCGGCTGGCATTTGGGTTTGCCAGTTTGCCTTCGCGGTCGTATTTGTTCGGCTGGGTAATGTCAAACTCATAGGTAACACCGTCGATAACATCAAAGTTATAAGTCCGGTAGTTAGTATTGACCAGATTTTGCGGTTGGCTATTGTTTGGGTCAATGGTATTGAATTGGCCAGCTGACATTTCCAACCATTCTTTGAGCTGGGCACCGTTGACCTTGAGGATTGCTGTGACATTATCGTAGAGATAGAGATCTGCTACGTTCTTGATGGCAATAGGACCAGCTGGAATGTCTGTGTAAGCCGTTGCATCCCCACGAGTTCCTGCCTTGAAAGGCGCTGCTGCAGACAGAATAGGAAGGTTGGCTTCAGGCGTGCCAGCCAGCTCTTGCTTAGCATACCAAAGCTGGGCATTGTTGACGATCTGAACGGATGGATCGTCCTTGACCAGAGCGAAGTAGCTGGTAATGGGTGCAGAGGTGGTCCCGACTTGCTGGCGGACGTAGTTGATAGTACCTTCGTGAGATTCTTTGGCAATGTCAATGACGCGCTGATCTGCTACATTAGACTTGGTATCCACCTTGCGGATGGAGCCCTTGCTGTCAGTGACCTTCCATTTACCGTCGGTGTAAGTCAGCTTGAGGTCAATGACGCCCAGATGGTCGCCGTATTTTCCAGCCATAGTTACTGGAGTGCCGTTGATTTTACCGTTGACACCGTCTACGCCAGGGTATTTTTCATAGAAGCCAGTTCCGTTTCCGCTTGGAAATTCTGCGTGGGAGTGGCCGGTTACAACAGCATCCACACCTGGCAGACTGGCGATTTGATAGCCTTCATTTTCCTCGCCTTTTTCATACTTGTCATCTCCGATACCAGAGTGAGAAAGCACCAAAGTGATGTCTGCACCAGCCTTGCGCATCTCAGGAATAATATCTCTAATAGCCTCGACAGAATCGCGAACGACCACTTTTCCTTCTAGGTTTGCCTTATCCCAGTTGAGGATTTGCGGCGGTACAATCCCAGTCACACCAATCTTGACAGTCGTCAAGCGGCCCTGAGTATCCGTAAAGGTTTTTTCGATGATTTTGTAAGGCTGATAAATGAATTTACCAGTCGCTGGATCCAGCACATTGGCATTGACAAGAGGCATGCCTGCTGTCTCGATTACGCGGTTCAGATAGTCCAGACCGTAGTTGAACTCATGGTTGCCTAGCGTACCAGCTTCAAAGCCCAGAGCTTGCAGGGCAGCGTACATAGGGTGCTGCTCGCCTTTCTCCACAGGATCCACAATGGCCTTGTAAGTTCCAAGCGGCGTTCCTTGGATGGTGTCGCCATTATCTACCAAGAGGACGTTTGGATTTTCTTTCTTGGCCTTTTCAATCAGAACTGCTGTTTTAGCCAGTCCCAAGGTCTCCACTGGCTTGTCCTGATAGTAGTCGTAGTTGACCAAGTTGGTATGGAGGTCGGTCGTTGCCAAGATACGAACATCGACAGTCTGTCCCTCCACTGGCTTAGTATCCTCAGTAACCGCTACATTGCGAGCCATAGCCATCAGAGCATCAGTATTTCCACTGGCATTTTCTGGGGAAATAGCAGAGCTAGGATCCGTGCTCTCTGGTGTCGCAGTAGCTTCGGTAGGACTTGCAGCAGTCGTTGGTTTTGCTTCCGCTGCGCTACTTTCTACTGGAGCAGGATTAGCAGTGACAGCTGGAGTATTCTCATCAGCCTGAACAGCATTTACAGCTGCCGCAAGAGCCGCTGCGCTCAAAATCACAACCGTTTTTTGAAGGGATGATTTGGACATAATATCTCCTTTGTTAAAATGAATTTCAGACTTATATTATACTATATTGAAACGCTTTCATCAAGAGAAGAACATAAATAAAAACTTATAGAATTGACTGGAAGCTTTATAAGTTGAAAATATGAGAATATAAACTAAAACAGAATGCTCTATGATTTACCACTGTTGTATCCGCTTTCGTATTTTGGTATAATAGTGATGAGCTCACTTAGGTAAGCCGGAAAGGAAAATAAAACGGAAAAAATCAGACTGCCTAAGCTGGGAAGCGTATTTGCATTCTTTGCCTGATAAGGAGAGGAGGTTCGCCATGACTATGTCTGCCTTATTTGAGTTGTTTGTCGCCCTTTTAGGTGTGGCATCTACTTGCTACCTTGTCTACGCTTATTATCAATTTATCAAGGAAGAAGTTCATCACTTTCTTCACCACAACCCGCCCGTTTAAGGCGGGTTTTTGCTTTTAGTAAAATAGTTTATATTATATAATGAAACTGACAAAGCTTGAGGAGTGTTTATATGTCAAAGAGAAGAAATAGAATTATGGGGCTTATTGGCCTAAATGTATTGATATTGCTGGGAGTAGGTCTCTATCTAGCTCACAAAAATCAAGAATTTCAGAATGAAATGACAAGAATTGTCCACAGTAAGGAAGTAAAGAAATTGATTGTGGAAGAATTAAAAGCAATTGATCCAAATGCTTTAACGGAGAAAGGGAAAATCCGTTCTTATAAAATAGATGATAGAAGCATTCGTCATAATCCAATGGGAGGCATTATGTTTCATGTTGTCATTAATGATAGTATAAGCATGGTTGGGAAAATGGGAATTCAAAAAGATGGCGGAAGTGGGCAATTAAGTTCAGTTGGTATGAGTGAATCGGCAGGTTTGCAAGCTTTGGTAGGGGAGTGATTGCCAGATAGTCAAGTCGCTTAACTGCTAGGAGCATGAGTCCACGCTAAATAATAACCTTGCCCCATGAGAATGCTCTTCCCTTTTGAAAGTAAATTTGATATGATTTTTATTAAAAGGAGCGGTATCATTTTGAAACAAACGATTTTTAATGCTTCACTAGAAGAAAGCATGAACCTAGTAACGGACAAGTATATCAAAACTTCGCTAGAAGATTTTAATGAAAAAGGTTATGGGAAAAAGATTTTGGGATTTTTTACAGTCTATATTTTAATGTTTTTAATTGTACTACTAGCTTTTACCTTTGATGAGAAAAATGTCACTTTATTTTTTATAAACATATCTTTTATTGAAATAATAATATTTATCCCTGGTTTCTTTGTTATTGCATATTATTTAAATAATGTAAGAAAAATAAAAGAACAGCAAATCTTATCTTATTATTACTTTAACCAGAGTATGTTTTTTATGATCTTGCTCTTTATTATACAATTTATTGTATTCTGCTTAGCAAGTTCGGACATTGTCTCTAGTGATTTTCTATTATCTCTTGTATATGTCGCACTCTATGTGTTATTTATAGTGAAGAGAGTTCACCAATTTAGACAAAAGACATTTGAGGTATTATATGTCCGGCGACAGCATTCTAATCCTCTTGTAAATATTCTTAATCAATTTGTTTCCTTTTCACAAAAATATGCTTGGTTGATTATTATATTGCTATTCTTTTTAAGAATGTTTTTCCCTAGTGAATATATGATTCGTCAAAATAGTTTGCTTAACTCTATGATTGATTTGTTTATACCACTTTTGGGCATCCCATTCTTATTATTTTCAATAGCTTTAGGGACTGACAATTTCCAAGGTTACTATCTTCAAAAATACTTAGAAGATTACCGACAACTATCAGGATACTCTGTTGAAGAATGGTATGGTAAAGATTCTCAGAGATATAAGGAATCGCTAAATCAGGAAGAGTAGCTTCTTCATTTTTTACAGAAAAGCTTTCGCTGGACAGTTTAATATTTTACAACTCCCGCCCGTTTAAGGCGGGTTTTTATATGAACCGTCTTCTAGGTTTTCATATTGGGCTAAAAGTGATAAAATAGTAGGCAGGAATTGGAGAGACGAGATGCCAAAAGAAGTGAATTTGACGGGCGATCAGGTATTGGCCCTTACGAGAAAATATCTGGCTGCGGAGGATGTGGCCTTTATACAGAAAGCTTTGATCTATGCGATTGATTGTCACAGTGGGCAGTTTCGCAGGTCAGGTGAGCCTTATATCGTGCATCCTATTCAGGTGGCAGGGATTTTGGCCACGCTCAAGCTGGACGCAGTAACGGTCGCCTGCGGCTTTCTGCATGATGTGGTCGAGGATACTCGTGCGACGCTGGATGATTTGGAAAGAGAGTTTGGGACTGATGTGCGCGTGATTGTGGATGGGGTTACCAAGCTGGGTAAGGTCAAGTACAAATCCCATGAGGAGCAGCTGGCAGAAAATCACCGTAAGATGCTGATGGCCATGTCAGAGGATATCCGGGTTATTTTGGTTAAGCTGGCAGACCGTCTCCACAATATGCGGACGCTCAAGCACCTGCGCAAGGATAAGCAGGAGCGGATTTCCCGAGAAACAATGGAAATCTACGCCCCCTTGGCTCACCGCCTGGGGATTTCCAGTGTCAAGTGGGAGCTGGAGGATTTATCTTTCCGTTATCTCAATGAAGTGGAGTTTTACAAAATTTCCCACATGATGAAGGAGAAGCGTCGGGAGCGTGAAGCTCTGGTAGAAGAGGTAGTTCAGAAGATTGAGACCTATGCTGGCGAGCGCAATCTGCACGGTAAGATTTATGGCCGGCCCAAGCATATCTACTCGATTTATCGCAAGATGCAGGACAAGAAGAAGCGTTTTGATGAGATTTATGATCTGATTGCTATTCGCTGTATCTTGGATACTCAAAGTGATGTTTATGCCATGCTGGGCTACATTCATGAGCTTTGGCGGCCGATGCCGGGGCGGTTCAAGGATTACATCGCCAACCGCAAGGCCAATGGTTACCAGTCTATCCATACGACCGTTTATGGACCCAAAGGTCCGATTGAGTTTCAGATTCGGACCAAGGAAATGCATGAGGTCGCTGAGTATGGGGTTGCGGCCCACTGGGCTTATAAGAAAGGCGTCAAGGGACAGGTAGACAGCAGAGAATCAGCCATCGGGATGAACTGGATCAAGGAGCTGATGGAGCTTCAGGATCAATCCAATGATGCCAAGGACTTCGTTGACTCGGTCAAGGAGAGCTATCTGGCTGAGGAAATTTACGTTTTCACACCAGATGGGGCAGTGCGCTCTCTGCCTAAGGACTCGGGCCCCATTGACTTTGCCTATGAGATTCATACCAAGGTCGGTGAGAAAGCCACGGGAGCCAAGGTCAATGGCCGCATGGTGCCTCTGACAACCAAGCTTAGGACAGGGGATCAGGTGGAAATCATCACCAATGCTAACTCCTTCGGACCGAGCCGCGATTGGCTTAATATTGTCAAGACCAGCAAGGCCAGAAATAAAATCCGTCAGTTCTTTAAAAATCAAGACAAGGAGCTGTCTATCTCCAAAGGGCGGGAGCTCTTGCAGGATCAATTCCAGGAGCATGGCTATGTAGCCAATAAGTACATGGACAAGAAGCACATGGAAGAAGTGCTGCAGAAGACTAGCTATAAGACTGAGGAAGCGCTTTTTGCGGCGATTGGCTTCGGTGAGATTGGTGCCATTAGCATTTTCAACCGCCTGACAGAAAAAGAGCGCCGTGAGGAAGAACGGGCCAAGGCTAGAGCAGAAGCGGAGGAATTGGTCAAGGGTGGCGAAGTTAAGGTCGAAAACAAAAAAGACACCCTCAAGGTCAAGCACGAAGGCGGTGTGGTTATTCAGGGGGCGTCTGGTCTCCTCATCCGGATTGCTAAGTGCTGTAATCCTGTACCGGGTGATGATATTGTCGGCTATATTACCAAAGGACGAGGTGTAGCCATTCATCGGCAGGACTGCATGAATCTCAAGGCCCAGGAAAATTACGAGCAGCGGCTGATTGATGTGGAATGGGAAGATAACAATACTACCAAAGAGTACACGGCTCACATTGATATTTACGGTCTCAACCGCTCTGGCCTCCTCAACGATGTGTTGCAGGTTCTGTCCAATACCACCAAAAATATTTCAACAGTCAATGCTCAGCCAACCAAGGATATGAAATTTGCTAATATCCACGTTTCTTTTGGCATTGCTAATCTGTCCATGCTGACGACGGTGGTGGATAAGATTAAGAGCGTGCCGGAGGCCTACTCGGTCAAGCGGACTAATGGCTGATCTATTTCGGAAATCATTATCTAGCTATAAGTTACCGTTAAATCAAAGGAAAAGATATGAAAATAGTGATTCAGCGCGTAAAACGTGCTCAGGTCAGCATTGACCAGCGGCTGCACAGCGGTATTGGACAAGGTCTCCTGCTCCTAGTAGGCGTAGGGCCTGACGATAGTCAGGAGGATATGGATTATGCAGTCAGGAAGATTGTCAATATGCGGATTTTTTCTGATGCTGAGGGCAAGATGAACCTGTCTATCAAGGACATTGCTGGAGAGATTTTGTCAATTTCCCAGTTCACTCTGCATGCAGATACCAAAAAGGGTAATAGGCCAGCCTTTGTTAAGGCTGCTCCGCCAGAGATGGCTAGCAATTTTTATGATGCCTTCAATCTTGCCTTGCAGCAGGAGGTGCCGACTCGGACGGGAATTTTTGGGGCAGACATGCAGGTAGAGCTAGTCAATGATGGCCCAGTGACCATTATCTTGGATACGAAGAATCGCTGAGAAGAGAAGAAGCATGAAAAGGAGCTTGAAAAGAGGCTGGGACAAAAGTCCTAGCCTCTCAATTGTCTTTGGATTGTCGAGCAAGACGCAGTAGTTGAGTGGGCTCTACTACGCTGATTTCATCAGCTTTTACAGCCCTACTCAACTATGCGGAGGTGGGACGACGAAATCGAATTCTAACGAATTACCGATTTCTGTCCCGCTCTCTAATTTTTTTAGCTTCTGCAGCAATGAATGTATAGTTTCCGACAAGATTTCTAAAAACTATCAATAATTTCTTGAGGAATGACTTGTTTGATGGTCGTCACTAGCTGATTAATAAGCTTTATCGCTTCAGAGGGCTCAGTGTAAAGCTTTTGAAAATAGTTGTGTACATTTTCTTCAAAATGTTGAGGTAATAGCATGCAGTTGGTTTTTGCAAACTCTAGCATTCTCTTTTCTCCAGGGTGAGTCTGTTCGTTTAAGGCGAAGAGCAAGTCAAAATAGGAAGCAAAAAACTCACTGCTACGGTGATTGATACTGAGCAAGTCCTGACGCTTAAGCGCTTTTTCTATTTGTTTGGAGAAAGCTGGCATGGCTTGATCGAGTAGGAGGAGCTGCTTCTTAATAATATTCTTTTTCAGCTCAGCTGGATAAGGTCGTCTGTACTTGTTCTGAAGTGCCTCATAGCGACCGTTTCGGTCGTAGATGATTTTGCTGTGGAGCAGATTGTGCCACATACAGGTGGTATAGGCATTCTGGGCTTGGTGGTCTAGGACTACAGTCTGCAGGTCCTTATCAAAGCCATCCAGTGTACGGTAAATGAGCTCAATTTCGATCTTGCTCTTCAGCACACAGTCATCCTCTAGTTCCCAAAACTGATTGCCGATTTCCATGTAGGAGCAGTACTTGCTGAGGATATCTCGTCGAGTCGTGGGAGCAATGGAATCTGTCAAGTAGATATAAACATCATAGTCCGAGTCTTTGTCAAAATGCTGTCCAGCACGAGAGCCACCGAGAACAATAGCTTCCACTTGATCTAGCTGGGCAAATTCTTTAAAAAGTTGTTGTGGCATAATTTTTCCTTACTGATTTTTGACATCATTGTAGCAAAATGTAAGCGGGTTGGCAAGAAGGAAAAAAGCTTTTGGCATGGTTCCGAGCCTGTAAGATTGAGACCCCGAGGGGTAGGAAGTGGATGAGCAGGAGCTGGAAGTATTTGACTAAAAAGAAAATTATCTAGGATAGATAGGCTGAAAATTTGACTTTGTGTGATAAAATTTTAGGACTTTTTTCTTTCTTTAACTCATTGTCACTTTTCTATTTTTTAAACTCATCGCCTTATTCTTATCTGCAACTTTTCTTGGATTTTGAGATAAGTTTTTAACGATTTTTTGACATCATTTAGTCCAAAAATGAGAAGCATAGTAGGCAAGTGGAAGTGGCGATAATCCTTGATTTGTTTATGTTTATGATTCCTATCATTCTTTAGAAATATTTTAGAATTACTTTATAAATTCTTGAAGTTTGTCTTGTATAATCATATTAAAGAAAAGAAAGGAGTCTCTTATCATGGACAATCTAGTTCAACAGATGCTGAATGCTCTGATTCAAATTGCTTTGTTTGCTTTTCTTCCTTTTGTTTGGTGGTTGATAAATGCTAGAAGAAAAAGTCCATTTTTAGAATGGCTTGGCTTAAAACCACTAAAAGATGCTGGCAGCCGAAAGATCTGGCTGTGGATTTTGTTGGGTTCGCTATCTTTCTTGCTTCTTTCGTTTTTGCTAGTATATCCTGCTGTAAAAAATCTGGATACAGCGACTTCGAATTTCTCAGGCCTAGGCTTCCAAGCCTTGCCAGCTGTTCTGATTTATGGTATTTTTCAAACTTCTCTGTCGGAAGAACTGCTATTCAGAGGTTTTCTTTTAAAGAGATTGGCTAGTCGCTTATCCTTTGTGGTAGCCAACACCATACAAGCTGCTCTTTTTGGTCTGCTCCATGGCTTAATGTTTATAACAGGGCTCTCTTGGCAGCAAACCCTGCTCATCATTTTGTGTACGGGTGGCATCGCGGCTTATATGGGCTTTGTCAATGAAAAGAAATCTGATGGCTCCATTTTAGCTAGCTGGATTATACATGCTTTAGTAAATGTGATTACGAGTAGTTTATTTGCTTTTATGCTGATTTAATAAATTGAGATTTTTACTGCAAATCAAAAAGTTCCGTTTTTCCTTGAGAATCGGAACTTTAGATTTGATGACAGGTGGGCAAAGAGTTCGGTGTAAGTCAAACAAAGCTGCTTTTACTGATTTGCGGGGCTGTCTAGTTTCATTTGCTCAAAAACATAAAGGAAGAAGTCTTTCGAAACTTCGAAATGTCCGTATCTTATCTGAGAAGCATACTGGCGCCACTGAGGATGCTGTCGGACTTGTTCAATGGGGCAGTCTTTGACAGGTTGGTAGTAGCTGACATCTCGCCGAAATGGAACAAAGCCTTCAAACATCTCTACTTGGTAGGCAGTGTCATCTAGAATCTTGCCAACTGCTGTAAAGGCCTGCAATTTTTCCTGACAGCTCAGCTGATACTTGGGGCTGTAGTAGAGAAGATAGTCCCCCTTTTTCATTCGGTTTAGCGGTGCTTTCTTTCCATGGCAGACTTGGCAAAATCCACCTTCTACACCTCTTAGTACATGTTCTTTTGATACGACACCAATCCAAAATCTAGTCATTTTCTGCCTCCAGTTTGATTAAGAGTTGATTTAATATTTCTGTATTATTTCCTAATTTTCCAAAGAACGCCTGATCAATACCTTCTACTAGAGGAAGGGCTTGGTTGACCTTTTGCAGCCCCGTATCCGTTAGAAGTATGATGTTGGCGCGGCTGTCCTTGGGATGGACTTCCCGCATTATCAACCCTTTATTGACCAAGAGGCGGATGATTTGGGATATGGTCATAACATCCATGTCAGAAAATCGGGCAATATCGGTCTGACTCACCCATTCTTGCTGACGCAGAAGCGCTGCAAGAGTGGTCAGAACGACAAACTGGGGATGGGTCAAATCAATCGTTCTCAGTTTGTTTTTTATCAACCCATGCCACTTGTGGTAGGCACGGATAAAGAGCAGACCAGTTGATTTTTTGTATTCATCCTTGTAGATGGAGTTAAACTGCGATTTTTTCATTAGTTTTCCCTCTAGATATTTTATAAGTATACTTATTATAATCTGCCATCTTATTTTTGTCAATAAAAACCCAGTTTAGACTAAAAAGTCCGAACTGGGTTCTGTTTATAGTTTTTCCACATAAATCTGTTGGGCAATCATAGGATTGATTTGGATTTCTTGGGTTTCTGTCTCAAGAAGATAAGCCTGAGCGAAAGAATCATATTGGATGAAGGTGATAGTTTGGCCGATTTGTAGGTTGTATTTTTCCAAGTATTTGAGCAAGTCAAAGTCGTCGTGTACGCGTTTGATGATATAGTCGCCAGGGCAGAAGCCTCTTCCAGAGTCAGTTGGTTTTCTTCGTCCAGAAGCTCCCCCTTGGCTGGGATGGTGCCTCCGTGAGGACAGACCTTGGGGTACTGGAGCATGGCATCCAGACGCTCAACGAAGCGCTCAGAAACAGTGTGCTCTAGGACTTCGGCTTCTTCATGGATTTCATCAGTCGAGTAGCCGAGATGATTGACCAGAAATACTTCAATCAGCCGGTGCTTACGGTAGAGGTCAGAAACTAGCTTTAGCCCCAAATCAGTCAGCAGGTAGCCGGCTTTTTTATCCTTGACCAGAAGTTCTTCCGCCAGCATTTTTTTCATCATTTCCGTCACAGCCGGAGGTGAAACCTGCATGAGCTGGGCGATTTCTTTATTGGTGATTTTTTTGTGGTGGCTGCCAATCTCATAGATACACTTGAGATAGTCTTCTTTATTTGGGGTCATCTTGCATCCTCGCTGAACTTTCTACCATTAGTATAACAAAAATCTCTGCAAGAATACAGTGTCTAAGCCGTTCTTTGATGTTTAGATTTTCTTCATTCGTTTGTAATCGTTTTGCGATTATTATATAATCAAAGCTTGCAACTTAAAAAATAAAAAGTAAAAATTCTTTAGCTGGTTTGCAGAATATTTGGCTTGTTTTTTACTTTTTTGCAAAAGGAGAATCCTATTATGAAAAAAAGACGAATGATGGCGTCTCGAGCAGAGAAGTTTACTCGTTTTGGCATTCGCAAATGCAGTCTGGGAGCAGTCTCGGTAGCGATTGCGACTGGTCTGGCCTTTCTTGGAAGTGGAGCAGTGCAGGCAGAACAGCTGGCGCCTAGTCAGACAGCTGACAGTGTCGCTGTCAGCCAGGCTGTGGAGGACCAAGCTAGCACAGCTGCAACTCCGACTGTGACAGAAACCAGTCTGTCAAGCATGGATAAGGCTGCACCAGCACCGGAGGCTGTTAGTCCTGACGCTAGTCAGATACCTGCGTCTTCTGATACCAGTGCTCAGTCTACTTCTTCAGATCCTGTAGAAAATGCCCGGCCGAAAAGCGATGTTATAGCTCCGACAGAGAATCAACCTGCTGTAGCTGAGAACTCAGAAAAAAGTGATGCTTCTAATCAGCTGACGCAACCAGCTTCTGCTACAGAGCGCCCCTTGGCAACAGTAGAAGTCAAAAAGCCTCAAGGTAAGATTGCCATTCAGAACAACAATCCGCAGACAGGCGAATTTGATATAGTCGTTTCTGATATTGTTGCCCCAGATGGCCTGAAGGCGGTCTATCTGCCAACATGGTCAGCTGCTAACGACCAAGACGACGTGCAGTGGTACACCGCTGAAAGACGAGCTGATGGAACCTATTTCAAACATGTCAGCTACCGCAATCATAAGAACTCTCTTGGTGAGTATAATGTTCACCTCTATTTTGTGAATGATGCAGGCCAACTGCAGGGTGCAGGCTCAGCTAAGACGGTGGTTACTCGCGCCCAGCCACAAGGCAAGATTACCATTCAGAACAACAATCCACAGACAGGTGAATTTGATATAGTTGTGTCCGATATTGTCGCCCCAGATGGTCTAAAAGCCGTTTACTTGCCGACTTGGTCAGCTGCTAACGACCAGGATGATGTGCAGTGGTACACTGCTGAAAGACGCGCTGATGGGACCTATTTCAAACATGTCAGCTACCGGAACCACAAGAACTCTCTTGGTGAGTATAATGTACACCTCTATTTTGTGAATGATGCAGGCCAGCTGCAGGGTGCAGGTTCAGCTAAGACAGTGGTTACTCGCGCCCAGCCACAGGGAAAAATCACCATTCATAATAACAATCCGCAGACAGGTGAATTTGATATTGTCGTGTCCGACATTGTTACCCCAGATGGTCTGAAGGCGGTCTACCTACCGACTTGGTCCAGCAAGGATGACCAAGACGATGTGCAGTGGTATATCGCTGAGCGCCAAGCTGACGGTACCTATAAAAAGCATGTCCGAGCTCAGGATCATAAGTTTTCAGTAGGTGAGTACAAGGTTCATCTTTACTATCTGAACGAGGATGGCCAGATGCAAGGTGCAGGTGGCGAGAAGTTGATGGTTTCTGTAGCACCTGAAAACATCCGTGCGACTGGAAAAATCAATATCCAAAACAATAATGCTCGAACAGGAACTTTTGATGTGGTTATGACAAATGTCTCCAATCCAGACGGAATTCAAGCAGTCTATCTGCCAACTTGGTCCACAGATAAGGATCAGGATGATGTCAAGTGGTATTTAGCTCAAAAGCAGGCGAATGGCACCTATAAGATCACAGTCCGAGCTAGTGACCATAAGCTTTCTACCGGCGAGTACAAGATTCATCTTTACTATAAGCAGGACAATGGTCAGCTCATCGCTGTTGATGCTACTACGACCCAGGTCCCCAAAGCAGTTTACAATACTCCATATTACTCACAGCGTGATGGTCGCTGGGGCGGCAGGAAGTATGGTCCTTACAGCATGGATGCGACAGGATGCGTGCCGACAACGCTAGCCATGGTTATTTCTGGTATTACTGGTGCAGAAGTGCTTCCAACAACCGTTGCGGATTACCTATATAACTATACCAATGAATTTAATAAAGATGGATTTGGTACCAGCAGCCGTGGTATTGTCCGAGCTGCCCAGCACTGGGATTTGACGACGGAGACCTTGTTTACAGCTTCTGCAGTCAAAGAAGTGCTTTCGCAAGGGCATCATGTCCTAGGTGCCGTTGGTACTAGCATCTTTGCCCATTATCCAGTGACTCATGAGCTGGTTCTCAAAGGCTATGACAATGGAAAAACCTATGTCCGTGACCCTTATAATGCAGCTAACAATGGCTGGTATCCAGTAGACTATCTCTTTGGAGTCAAGAGTGTCGATCCGACGGATAATACAGAAGGATCACCCTTTATTGCCATCAAAGGATAAGAAATTCGTGAATAAGAAGACCGCTCGTTGCTTGACGGGCGGTTTTCTATGTGGGTATAATAGAAAAAAGAAAGGGGGGAGTCATGTATCCTAAAGTGGAGAAAGAGCAGCTCTTTCAGCAATTGCAATCAATCGGTTGGTATCAAACAGCGCTGGAACAAGTTTTTGAAGAGATTGGTGAGCAAGGAAAAACAGTGTCAGAAGAAGGAAATTACCTGCAGGAGGCTCAGCTTTTTGGCAGCCCCTTCTTTCAAAAGCTTTGGCTGGCTGAGGAGGTTCAGAACAGCAGATTAGGAGCTCAGGAGCTGCTGGTTCTGGCTATGAGTCTTGTTAATATGCCTGAGGAGTTGAGCGGAGATAAGAGAGAGACGAATCTTCTACTGGCTCGAATTGCTCCAGACCTAACACCGCATGATTGCTTTTGGAAAATTTTCTCAAAGACCTTGCGCCAGGCTTTTCCGGCAGATGATTTTAGCCAAAAGGATGGCAATCAAAAGCTCAAAAGGCAGCTGCATCAGTTTCGCTATGTCATTTCCTGCCAGCAGGCCCAGTGGGTTCGGGACCATTTCAGAGAGGTGGGGATGACGGATGCGGAGGCCTTGGCGGCTTATTTCAAGGCCTACCCCGGACTTCCCTACAGTTTCAAGGAATCCTCTCGGTTGCACAATAAAGCCTATATTGATAAGATGTCAGAGCAAGCTATCTATCCGGATGGTCAAGCTAGTCAAGCCAATATAAAAATCCTGATTGATTTTCATACAGAGTTTATTCTGGATCAGACAGGCCGTTTTCTCAATATTATCGATCCAGAGGGGGCTAGCCAAAATGGTGTTGTGAATGGCGCCAGCTTTAACTACGGTGAGCGCAATCGTCCGGTCAATCAGGCTTCTCATACCCGCTATGACGTCAAAACACCTGCAGTCTGGGATCCTCGCTTTCGCAGGCTTGCCATTGAAAATGGCGGTCGCAAGTTCAAGTCACCTCAGAATAATCGTGGTCCGCTGGGCTATCGTTCGGCTAAGAGCCCTTATGCTCGAAAGGGGCGGAGTGCTTATAAACAGGTAAAGGCAGAGATTGCTCGATTCAAGAAATTGCTAGATCGACCATCCTTTCTCTTGCGTTGCTGGGCTTGCTTCCGTCAGTTTTGGCAGAAGTTTTTCGCACAAAAAAGAGGCTGGGACAAAAAGATTTTGATTTTAGGAATTCTTTATTATAAATTTTTAAAATCGATAGATTAGACAAAAAAAGCGAACAAGACAGAATTCTGAGTGTCAGATAGCTCGTTTTGTTCGCTTTTTATATTTAAGGCTGGACTTTTGTCCCAGACTCTTTTATCTTTTACAAACTCTTAACTGCGGCGATAGCAGCTTCGAAGTCAGGCTCGGTGTTGATATTGTCAACATATTCAGCGTAGGTCACAGTGTTGTTTTCGTCCAAGACAAGAACTGCGCGGGCCAAAAGGTGCCATTCATTGATGAGGACAGCATAGTCACGGCCGAAAGAATGGTCGAAGTAGTCGGAGAGCATGACAGCATTCTCAATGCCTTCAGCAGCACACCACTTGCCTTGAGCAAAAGGCAAATCAACTGAAACCGTGATAACAACGGTATTATCCAAGTCAGAGAGTTCTTGATTGAAACGGCGAGTCTGAGTCGAGCAGACACCAGTATCGATAGATGGGATGATGCTCAGGACTTTATTTTTGCCAGCAAAATCAGCCAGAGTTTTCTTTGAAAGGTCAGTGGCTATCAGGCTAAAATCGTGGGCGGTGTCGCCGACTTGCAGTTGCTTTCCAGTAAAGGTTACAGGATTTCCGAGAAAAGTTGTCATAAGGAGTCTCCATTCATGTTTGATAGCTTCATTGTACAGCGAATAGTGATTTTTTTCGAATAATTTGACCGGAAATTTGAGCTCTACTCCATCTGAAGCTCCTTCTCCACAAATAAAGAGGTTAGGATTTTATCTTCCTAACCTTTTATCATTATTTGGCCAATCCTTCAGAAATTTTATCCAGATTGTATTTCATCATGCTGTAGTAGCTGTCGCCTTCTTCTCCTTGGTCAGCGATTGAGTCTGTGAAGATTTTAGCGTGGATTGGGATGTTAGTGTCTTTAGAAACAGTCTTCATCGGACGGTCGTCCACACTTGATTCGACAAAGAGAGATGGCACTTTAGTCTTGCGTAGTTTTTCAACTAAGCTTTTGATTTGGTCTGGAGTTCCTTCTTCTTCGGTGTTGATTTCCCAGATGTAGGCAGATGGCACATTGTAGGCTTTAGAGAAGTACTTGAAGCAGCCTTCACTGGTCACAATCATTTTCTTTTCTTCTGGGATATTGTTGAATTTCTCTTTGGCTTCCTTGTCCAAAGCAGTTAGCTTTTCCACATAAGATTTGAGATTTTTCTCGTAAGTGGCCTTATTGTCAGGGTCTTTTTCAATCAAATGTTTGGCAATGTTTTGCGCATAGATAATACCGTTTTCCAAATTTAGCCAAGCATGAGGGTCTTCTTTGCCCTTTTCACTTTGTCCTTCAAGGTAAATGACGTCAACGCCATCGCTGACAGCGTAGTAGTCCTTGTTTTCTTTCTTATTGGCATTTTTGACCAACTTGGTGAACCAAGCATTGCCGCCAGTTTCCAGGTTGATACCATTGTAGAAGATGAGGTCTGCTTGAGAAGTCTTTTTGACATCTTCGGGCAGGGGCTCGTATTCGTGGGGGTCTTTGCCGACTGGTACAATGCTGTGCAGGTCAATCTTATCGCCAGCTATATTCTTCGTGATATCAGCGATAATGGAGTTGGTCGCAACAACCTTGAGCTTGGACGAGTCACTGGACGCCTTCTTCTGACCGGAGCAGGCAAAGAGAGTGCAGACTGCTAGCAAAAGCAGGGATAAAAAACCTAATTTTTTCATGGGATTCCTCCATTGATTTTTATTTTAGTTTAGGTCGGTTTTTAAGTTTTAAATAGCGTTGCTTAGGGGCAATAAAGAAAGAGATGAGAAAGATGAGGGCTGAGGTCAGGACAATGCTGGATCCTGCAGCAACATTAAAACTATAGCCAATAAAGAGTCCCAGCACAGAAGCCAGAGCTCCCAAACCCGAGGACAGCAGAATCATAGTTTTCAGACTGTTGGCATAGAGGTAGGCCGTTGCTGCTGGCGTTATCAAGAGAGCGACAATCAGAATGGTTCCCACGCTCTGCATAGCTGTCACAGAGACCAAGGTCAAGAGAATCATCAGCAGATAGTGGTAGAAGCTGACCGGCATGCCCATTGCTTGAGCCAGCAAGGGGTCAAAGGAAGTAATCAATAGCTGTTTGAAAAAGAGGGTGATGATTAAGAGCACAGCTATTCCGACTCCAATACTAATCCACATATCAATATCCTGCACGGCCAAAATATTCCCAAAGAGAATATGAAAGAGGTCGGTGGAGCTATTGGCTACGCCAATCAGGATCACACCCAGAGCTAGGAAGGAAGAAAAGGTAATCCCAATGGCTGTATCGCTTTTGATAATGGAATTGCCCTTGATGTAGGTGATAATAATCGAGGCCAAAAGTCCGAAGGTGATTGCTCCGATAAAGAAATTAACCCCTAAAATATAGGAGAGAGCCACACCGGGCAGAACCGCATGAGAGATAGCGTCCCCCATGAGCGACATGCCGCGCAGAATGATAAAGCAGCCGACAGCCCCAGCAACAATCCCAATGACGATTGCTGTGATGAGGGCATTTTGCAGAAAGTGAAAGTCCCGCAGCCCTTGGAAAAATTCTAAAATCATTCTAGGCACCTCCATTCATAAAGAGCTGGGAGCCGTAAGTCTTTTTCATATTGTCCTTGGTAAAGCTGGCCTCAGTAGGACCGAAGGCAATTAGCTTACGATTGAGCAAGATAACTTGGTCGAAATAATCAACAACCTTGCTCAAGTCATGATGGACAATCAGGATAATCTTGCCTGCGGCTTTGAGACTGCGCAGTGTAGACATGATAATCTCTTCGCTGACAGAGTCAATACCGACGAAGGGCTCGTCCAAAAAGATACAATCCGCCTCTTGAACCAAGCAGCGAGCAATCAAGACACGCTGGAATTGCCCGCCTGACAGCTGGCTAATCTGACGCTCTGCCAAGTCTTCTAAACCGACAATTTTCAATGCCTCAGCCACCTTGTCCCAATGGGAACTCTTCAGTCCCTGAAAAAGTTTAAGCTGAGGGTAAAGTCCCAAAGAGACACATTCTTTGACCTTGATAGGAAAATGATAATCAATATTGATCTTTTGCTCTACATAGGCAACCCGTTGGAGAGAATTTTGCAGCGGCTTTTGATCCAGCAGAGTCTGGCCTTGGTGGTCAATAATCCCTAGCATGCCCTTGAGCAGGGTGGATTTTCCGGCTCCGTTAGGACCAATAATCCCAGTAATGGTTGGCTCCTTAATGGTTAATGAAAGGGGCTCAAGAGCCAGCGTATCTTGATAGCTGACAGTCAAATCTTTAATCGTAATCATCTCATACACCTCTATAATTTTAATATACATTAAAATAAAAATTAAGTCAAGTTAATTTTTAATAAATCTCTAAAATTAATATAAGAAATGTTTGAAAAAACAAGTAGATTTTGATAAGGTTATATCAAAAGCATGAAAGTGAGAAGAAAATGACACGACTACAAGATGATTTCTATGATGCGGTTAATGGCGAGTGGGCTAAGACGGCGGTCATTCCTGATGATAAGCCAGTGACGGGCGGCTTCATGGATCTGGCAGATGAGATTGAAGATCTTATGCTCGCCACGACCGACAAATGGCTGGCTGGAGATGGAGTGCCAGAAGATGCCATTCTGAAGAACTTTGTTGCTTACCATCGCTTGGCAGCGGATTATGACAAGCGGAAAGCGGCAGGGATTGAGCCTGCGCGTGCTTACATTGATGAAATTCGCAATCTAACATCTTTTGAAGACTATGCTTCTAAGATTGCTGATTTTGAACTGGCTGGTAAGCCGACTTATTTCCCCTTTGGTGTGGCGCCTGACTTTATGGACGCCCGTATCAATGTCCTCTGGGCAGACGGACCGGGAACGATTTTGCCTGATACGACCTACTACGCGGAGGACCATCCGCAGAAGGATGACCTGCTTGAAAAATGGCGCAAGGCTCAGGAAGATTTGCTGGCAAAATTTGACTTTACGGAAGAGGAAATCAAGGATCTTTTGGATAAGGTCTTGGAGCTGGATGCTGTTTTTGCTCAGTATGTTCTGTCTAGTGAAGAAAGCTCCGAGTATGCGAAACTCTACCATCCTTATCATTGGGAAGATTTCAAGGCCTTGGTACCAGAGTTGCCTATGGCGGATATTTTTACCAAGTTGATCGGTCAAGAACCCGACCAAGTCATTGTGCCAGAAGAGCGTTTTTGGCAGGCAGCTAAGGATATTTATACAGCAGCTAACTGGGATAAACTCCATGCTCTGCTGATTCTCTCTGCGGTCCGCAATACAACACCTTACCTAACGGATGACATCCGTGTCTTGGCAGGAGCTTATCATCGTGCTCTATCAGGGACTCCTCAGGCTCAAGACAAGAAAAAAGCAGCCTTTTATCTGGCCCAAGGTCCCTTTAATCAAGCTGTTGGTCTCTGGTATGCCGGTCAGAAGTTCTCGCCAGAAGCTAAGGCTGATGTGGAGCAAAAAGTGGCGACGATGATTGAAGTTTATAAAAATCGCCTGGCCCAGAATGACTGGCTGACACCAGAAACTCGGGACAAGGCTATTGTCAAACTCAATGTCATCAAGCCTTATATTGGCTATCCTGACGAGCTGCCTGAGCGCTATTCCCGCAAGGTCGTGGATGAAAAGCTGACTCTCTTTGAAAATGCTCAGAAGCTGAGCCAGATTGATATTGCTTATAGCTGGAGCAAGTGGAATCAACCAGTGGATTACAAGGAATGGGGAATGCCAGCCCATATGGTCAATGCCTACTATAATCCGCAGAAGAATCTAATCGTCTTTCCAGCGGCTATCCTGCAGGCGCCTTTCTATGACCTGCACCAGTCCTCATCAGCCAATTACGGTGGTATCGGAGCGGTCATCGCCCATGAGATTTCTCATGCTTTCGATACTAACGGAGCTTCCTTTGATGAAAATGGCAGTCTTAATAATTGGTGGACGGAGCACGACTACCAAGCCTTTACCGAACGGACTCAAAAGGTCATTGACCAGTTCGAAGGTCAAGATTCTTATGGTGCTAAGGTCAATGGCAAGCTGACTGTTTCAGAAAATGTGGCAGATCTGGGCGGTATTGCAGCAGCTCTAGAAGCAGCCAAGAAAGAAGCGGATTTCTCTGCTGAGGAATTCTTTACCAACTTTGCCCGCATTTGGCGAATGAAGGGACGCGAAGAGTATATGAAGCTATTGGCAAGCGTTGATGTCCATGCTCCAGCCAAGCTTCGGACCAATGTGCAGCTGCCTAACTTTGACGACTTCTTTACGACCTTTGATGTCCAAGAGGGAGACGGCATGTGGCGGAGTCCAGAAGAGCGAGTAGTCATCTGGTGATGCAGAGATAAGACGCTTATTGAATCTTGCTCAAATCAAAAATAATCGAGTTCATTTCAATAGTCTGCTTTTGTTTGTGAAAGCAGACTATTTTGTTACAGATAAAGCGTTTACATTTATCTAACCTTGTGCTATACTGTAGTTGATAACAAAAAATAAGCAAAATATCCAAATAGAATAGATTTCAAAGTGTTTATTAATGAATAATAAAGAAAAGAGATATTCTTATGGTAAAACGATTCATTAGTTCAAATGCTTCAGAAATTTTAAGTATGACTGCGCCGGAGCTGAAACAGAGCATCAAGGCCAGTGAGGGCCGCGTTATCCTGTCTGAAAACGTAGCTTTTAAAGAATCTTATATCGGTGATGTGACCAATGCAGAGATTGCTCGGTCTTTTGGTGCTGACTTGATTCTGCTGAATGGGATTGATATCTTCCAGCCTTTTGTAGCTGGTCTGGACGCTAAAGAGGATTTTGTTGAGGAGCTGCACCGCTTGGTGGGCCGTCCTATCGGTATCAATCTAGAGCCGGTGGATAGCCAGGCTCAGATGGCGGGAGAACGCCTGATCATCGATGAGGGGCGTCAGGCTAGTTTAGCGACCATTCAGCGAGCAGAAGAGCTGGGCGTTGACTTTATCTGCCTGACGGGTAATCCAGGGACTGGTGTCACCAATCAAGCCATTATTGACACCATTCGAGTAGTCAAGGAGAATTTTTCAGGCCTCCTGATTGCAGGTAAAATGCATGCTTCAGGTGTGGATGAGCCGGTAGCAGACCTAGAAGCAATCGCTCAATTTATCGAAGCAGGTGTTGATATTGTCCTAGCACCGGCAGTTGGCAGTGTGCCTGGCTTTGACGAGCAGGACTTGAAGCAGATTGTCGGACTGGCCCATCAAAAGGGGGCTCTGGTTATGAGCGCTATCGGTACCAGCCAGGAGAGTGCTGATGAGGATATTGTCAAGCAAATGGCTATCCGCAACAAAATCTGCGGTGTAGATATCCAGCATATCGGAGATTCTGGTTACGGCTGTCTGGCCCCGGTTGAAAATATCTTTGCCATGAGTAAGGCTCTCAGAGGGCAGCGCCACACCATTTCCATGATTTCACGTTCGATTAATCGATAGTAAAATGGGACAGACTTTTAGGGGGATAAGCTCCTAGAAGGCCTGTCTCTATTTTTTTATAAAAGAAAGACCGAGATTCTTGTCTCGGCCTTTATAGGTTTCCTTTTTTATCTAAAAATTCATGATAAACACAGAGGCTGACTGCAGAGCGGGCAATGCTGTATTTAGAGTAGGGGATAATGACAATCTCTGCTTGTTTTTGTTTTGGAAAGAGAGGGACTTCCTGCTCTAACTGAGCCAGGACCTGTTCGGCAATCACCGGATAGGAGAATATTTGGCCGTCCAGATAAATCCTTTCGCTATCAATAAGCTGGCAGAGGTTGGAAATGGAAATTGCCAGATAGCGGCAGGCAGTATGAATCAACTCAATGCTACCCAAGTCTCCTAAGCGATAGGCGGTCATCAAACTTGTCAAATCAATATCATTAG
Organism: Streptococcus sanguinis; assembly: GCA_013378335.1. Classification (NCBI taxonomy): domain Bacteria; kingdom Bacillati; phylum Bacillota; class Bacilli; order Lactobacillales; family Streptococcaceae; genus Streptococcus; species Streptococcus sanguinis. The sequence continues at coordinate 2,048,001 of CP040556.1, read as the reverse complement.
CATCCTCTACAAGGGTCTTTAAGAGCGAGGTCTGGGAAGCCCGATACAGGATAGCTGCTTTATCAATCAGAGCGCTCTCGCTGGCATAAACCTGCAGGCAGCCCTGCTTACCGCAAGGACAGCGCTCGCCTTCAGGATTGATGACGGTATGCCCCACCTCCCCGATAAGATAATTATCCTGGCTGTAAATGCTGCCCTTGTACATGTAAGAGCAATGAATACCTCGGGCGACATGATAGACGATAAAATTGCTGTCTGTCGGATGATAGCTAAAGAGGCGTTCAGCCAGTGTCAGGCAGTGGGACTTATTGGCAAAGTAGACAGGGAGGTCAAAAGCCTCTTGAATAGTCCGCAGGTTAATCTGTCCCCAGTGGGGGTTTTTAGAAATGATAAAATCACTCTCAGAGAGATTCACATGCCCCGGCAACCCGAGGGCAATCGCTGAGATGGAGTATTGGCTGTTCTTTTTTAGAAAATCTTGAATCAGCTGGATAATTTCCTGGTCAGACGGGCCGCCTGTCACCTCGACTTGATAAGTCCGAATGCTGCTTTCTGCAATCTCACCGGTATTGTCAGCGATGACGATGGCCAGCTGTTTTTCAGAAATCTCAAAGCCTAGATAGTAGCGGCTACGGGGCGCAATATCTAGCAGGGTTTTCTTGCGGCCTACGCTCTCGTCATTGAGCTCGCCCAGCTCCAGTACCAAGCCTTCCTTGATCAGCTCATTGATGATGCTGCCGGTCGTGGCTGGTGTAATTTGAGTTTCTTTTGAAATATCAATCCGGGAAATCGGTCGTTTGGCATAGAGCCGATCCAGGACAGTTGCCCTTAGCTCGTTTTGTTTTCTAGTTCGTGTCATCTTGTTTCCTCTGCTGCTATACTATCAAAAAAAGCTAGAAATCTCAAATGTAAGCGTTGACATAGTACAGAAAAATAGTTATAATGTTTATAGAATGTTAATAACATAGTGAAAAATATTCTATTTTTGGATTTTTGTTTATATATTAAAAATAAATAACAAGCGTCGTTGCAGGCTAGGTCAGATTCATAAAGGAGGATGCCGATGGAAACAAAACAGATTATGTTAGTCTGTGCAGCTGGGATGAGCACCAGTCTCATGGTCAATAAAATGCAGAAAGCTGCAGAGGAGCGAGGTTTAGCTGCGACGATATTTGCGGTGCCAGTGTCAGAAGCAGAAGACTATCTGAGCGAGAAAAAGGTTGATGTCCTTTTGCTGGGGCCTCAGGTCCGCTATCTACTGGAGGATTTACAGGAAAAACTAGCTTCAAAAGGCATTCCGGTGGATGTTATCCCTATGACGGATTACGGAATGATGAAGGGGGATAAGGTCCTGGATCTGGCAGAGTCGCTCATGAAGTAGGTGCTCCTATGGAAAATAAAGATTCCTTAGAGGTCGCTATGACCCTCATTATGTATGGCGGAGAGGCTAAATCTTGTGCTATCGAAGCCATTGCAGCAGCTAAAAAGCAGGATTTTGACCGAGCTCAGGAGAGGTTGAGTCAGGCTCAGAAGGCCCTGCTGCAAGCCCATCACGCTCAGGCTGAAATGCTGAGCAAGGAGGCACAAGGAGAGAAAACAGAACTTAGTTTATTTATGGTGCATGGGCAGGATCATCTCATGACCAGTATCGCCTTTGTTGATTTGGCAAAGGAGATTGTTGATTTGCATAAAAAATTTGATGAATAGGAGAAATGCAGATGAGTAGTTTGGTTGATAAATGGCAAGCGCGTCTCATGCCTATTGCCAATAAAATCGGCAACCAAAAATTTCTGGTTGCCCTACGGGATTCCTTTATCGGGACCATGCCTGTGATTATGACGGGCTCTTTCGCCCTCATGGTCAACGCCTTTCTATCTGACTTGCCAGGACAGTTCGGCTGGACCTGGATTTCCTCTACCTTCCAGTGGCTGATTGATATTAACTGGCTGGTATTTAAGGGCAGTATCCCTATCGTTACCCTCTTGTTTCTCTTTACCTTCGGGGTCAATATCGCTAAGATTTATAATACTGATAAGGTGTCTGCCGGTCTGGTAGCTGTTGCCTCCTACATCATTACCATTGGTGGCTCTGTTACTAAAACCTTTGAGTTGGCTGGCAAAACACCAGGACTGAGCAAGGCAATTTCAAAACTTCCAGAGCTAAAACTTGACGGCAGTAACCTGTCTGTGACGATTAACAGTGTCATTCCAGGTGACCAGATCAGTGCGCGTGGTTATTTTACTGCCATTCTGATTGGTTTTGTGTCCGTCATTATCTTCTGTAAGGTTATGAATCGTAACTGGACTATCAAGCTTCCGGATTCTGTTCCGCCAGCTATCATGAAGCCGTTCCTGTCTATCATTCCAGCTGCGATTGCCATGTATGTCGTGGGAATTGCGACCTATCTCTTTAATCTGGTGACAGGCGAGCTGTTGATTGACTGGATTTACAAGATTCTTCAGGCGCCGCTTCTCAGCTTGTCTCAAAGCTTCTGGGCTGTGCTGCTCATTGTCTTTCTCAATAAGATTTTTTGGTTCTTTGGACTGCACGGTGGTAATGTGCTGGCGCCAGTTATGGCCAGTCTCTTTGGTGTGACCATGCTGGCCAATCTGGAAGCTTATCAGGCTGGGCATGCGATTCCTTACATGTGGACGGATAATTCTTTTGGTGCTTTTGTCTGGTTTGATGCGATTGGGGTTGCCATTGCCATTCTCTGGCAATCTCGGAACAAGCACTATCGCGAAGTGGCCAAGTTGGGAATTTTCCCAATGGTCTTCAACATCGGTGAGCCGGTCATGTATGGTCTGCCAATCGTTTTGAATCCAATTATGTTTATTCCATATGTCCTGACGCCAATGGTCATGGTGACAGTAGCCTACTTTGCAACCTCTATGGGCTTGGTTGCGCCGGTTACTCAAAACGTTACCTGGGTAATGCCGCCGATTCTCTACGGTTTCTTTGCGACAGCATTCGACTGGCGGGCAATTATTCTTTCGCTTGTTAATATCGCTATTTCGACCGCTATATATTTGCCCTTTGTCAAGATGGCAGATAAACAGGAGGAGCTTGGATAGATGGCAAAATTTGAAATTAAAGAAGAATTTTACCTGGATGGCAAACCTTTTAAGATTTTATCAGGAGCTATTCAGTATTTCCGGCTTCATCCGGACCAGTGGCGAGATACCCTTTACAATCTTAAAGCTTTAGGCTTTAATACGGTAGAAACCTATATTCCTTGGGCGTTGCATGAGCCTCAGGAAGGTCAGTTTCAGGCAGAGGGCATGCTGGATTTTGAAGCGTACTTCAAGTTGGTTGAGGAGATGGGGCTTTATCTCATTGTCCGGCCGACGCCCTACATCTGTGCAGAGTTTGACTTTGGCGGCCTGCCGGCTTGGCTCTTGAGATATCCTTCAATGCGCCTGCGGGTCAATCATCCGCTTTTTTTGGAGAAGGTCAGTCATTTCTATGACTGGCTCTTTCCCAAGCTTCTGCCCTATCAGAGTGATCAAGGCGGACCTATCCTCATGATGCAGGTGGAAAATGAATACGGTTCTTACGCCGAAGACAAGGCCTACATGCGCAGTATTGCGCAGATGATGAAGGTGCGTGGAGTTACGGTTCCCCTCTTTACCTCTGATGGGACATGGATAGAGGCTTTGGAGTCTGGAACCTTGATTGAGGATGATATTTTTGTGACAGGGAATTTTGGCTCCCAGCCCAAGGAAAATACAGACAATCTGCGAGCTTTCATGGAGCGGTACGGCAAGAAATGGCCGCTTATGTGTACGGAGTTCTGGGATGGCTGGTTCAGCCGCTGGAGCGAGGAAATCGTTCGGCGTGAAGCCGAAGATTTGGCTCAGGATGTCAAAGAAATGCTGCAGCTGGGCAGCATGAACCTTTTCCTACTGAGAGGTGGGACCAATTTTGGTTTTATCAGCGGCTGTTCTGCCCGCAAGACCAAGGATTTGCCACAGATTACCTCCTATGACTTTGATGCTCCTATTACTGAGTGGGGGCAGCCGACCGAGAAATACTACGCTGTTCAGCGGGTGACCCACGAGGTCTTTCCAGAGCTTGAGCAGATGGAGCCGATTAGCCGACAGGACAAGGCCTATGGCAGTTTTCCGCTGCTTGGGACTGCAAATCTGCTGGATGTGGCAGCGGATATCACTGAAGAAATTCTGCTGGATTATCCGCAGCCTATGGAGCAGATTGGGCAGAATCATGGCTATATCCTCTACCGTTCCGATATCAAAAATCAATACCATGAGGAAAGGCTCAAGGCCTTGGAGACTCATGACCGCTGTCATTTCTATATCAATCAGGAGCACCTAGCTACCCAGTATCGGGAAGAAATCGGTGATGAGATGCTCTTCTCAGCTGATACCGAGCGGATTCAGATTGATGTGCTGGTGGAAAATATGGGGCGGGTCAACTATGGTTACAAGCTGGGCGCACCCAGTCAATCTAAGGGAGTCAAGGGTGGTATCATGATTAACCACCAGTTCCGCAAGGGCTGGAAGCATTATGCGCTCAAGTTTGACCAGAAAATGCTGGCCAAGCTAGACTGCTACTCAGCTCCACCGGAAAGAGTCAAAGCACCGACCTTCTATCGCTTTGAAGCGAAGTTGGATGATATTGCTGATACCTTCATCGACTGCTCTAAGTATGGTAAGGGCTGTATTTCGGTCAACGGCTTCAACCTTGGCCGCTACTGGAATGAAGGGCCGATTCACTATCTCTATGTGCCGTCTGGCTTGCTTAAGGAAAAGAATGAATTTATCGTCTTTGAAACTGAAAATGTCAAGATTGAAGAGTTGACCTTGCTTGATCATCCGGTCTATAAGAAATGAGGTGTTGCGATGAAATATATGACAGTCGGGAATGAACTGGAAGGAGCCAGCCAGCTGGTTTTGGGCTGCATGCGACTGGCGGAGCATGATCCCAAAGAGGTCGTTTCCGTTCTTGAAACAGCGGTAGAAGTGGGAATTAATTTCTTTGACCACTCAGATGTTTATGCTGGTGGGCAATCTGAAGCCAAGTTTGCGCAGGCTCTTCGCTCGGCTAAGATCCCCCGGGACCGAGTTCTCATCCAGTCCAAGTGCGGACTGCGGGATGTTCACACCAACTACCATTTTGACTTTTCTAAGGATTATATTATTCGTTCGGTTGAAGCCAGCTTGGAGCGTTTGCAGACAGACTATCTGGATGTGCTCCTCCTGCACCGGCCAGATGCTCTTATGGAGCCGGAAGAGGTGGCTGAAGCTTTCTCACAGCTGCACCAAGCTGGGAAGGTCCGCTATTTCGGAGTCAGCAATCAAAATCCTTATCAGATCGAGCTGCTGCAGAAAAGTGTGGAGCAACCCTTGATTGCTAACCAATTGCAGTTTGGTCCTGCCCATACTCCGATGCTGGATGCTGGGCTCAATGCCAATATGCTCAATCCGTTAGCAATCGTTCGGGATGGTAGTGTATTGGACTATTGTCGATTGCATCATATCACGATTCAGCCTTGGTCACCATTTCAGGTCGACTTGAACCAGGGACTTTTTATGGAGCATCCTAAATATGCTCAGCTTACAGAAACTCTGCATGCCTTTGCGTCAGACTATCAAGTTTCCTTTGAAGCCTTAGTTCTCGCTTGGATTTTGCGTCATCCGGCTCAGATGCAGCCGATTGTTGGCTCCATGAATCCGCAGAGAATTCGCTCAATGGTAGCTGCTTTTGATATTGAGCTCTCTCGGGCTGACTGGTATAAGATATACAAGAGCGCAGGGAATCCTCTGCCCTAAGCTTTTTTTGCAGGGAGATTATTTGTTATTCAGAATCAATGAATGCTAAGAGCAGTGAATCAGTCTGCATACTTCATTGATTAACCTCGAATCTGCACCTTATGAAAGGAGAATGATATGAATAATAAGTTTTCTTGGTAAGGGCTAGCAAAATCTGCTTCTGCTGCCAAGTATGGAAGCGGCTTGCTGCTATGTGCTTCCCTCTTGTCCTTAGCAGCTTTGACGTGCGTATCAAGAGTTGAAGCAGAAGATGTTGCGCCTGCCTCTGCCGCAGTAGCCGAAACGCCTACTTCTCCAGCAGCCCAAGCAAGTCCTGAGGCTGAAAATCCAGCTGTGGCTGAACCCCAAGCAGCTCCTGCAAGTCAGGCCGAATCAGCTGCTAGCGAGTTGCCAGCCAGTCAGGTCATGTCCGATGAGCAGAAGCAGCGCGCCATTGCTCAGATGGGGGCCAATCAAGGGGATGTCTGGGTTTGGTCGGAGGAAAATGTCGTTGAAGAAAATGGGGAGCGTCAAAAGCGTGGTCCTAATGGCGGCCCCGGCCAATTTAATGGCGGAGCCGTTGTGTTAGGCGGTCGTCCGACTTATGACCCAGCGGCTGATTGGTACTACCTAGCTTATAAAGGCGAAGGGATGACCGACGAAGAAGCGCAGGCTGTCTTTGACAAGGAACGCGGCAAATGGATGAATGAATTTGATCCTTGGGGTGTTGTGATGGAAATGACGGACAATAAGGCCAGCAATGCTTGGGCAGATGTTCGTAACATGCAGGCTTTCGTCCTTCGGAAGGACTCCAATGTCTGGGAGAAAATTGTGGATCACCCTCAAGGGGTTCAATGGGTTGCTCAGTTCAAGGGGAATATGTCCAGCTACGTAGGAGATGCGCGGCAGGAAGCCTTGGCTGGCGGGGAACAGCTATTGAGGTATTACCTAAGCAGGATAGGGTTGCCCACTGGGGTTCTGATCAGGCTCGTGATATTCCAAATCCTCAAACCATTCGGGCTGTTTTAGTTTCCGTAGAAGCTCGTATTTCTGAAAAATCTGACCCAGATGCCAAGCTTGGTATCCAAGTTGGCGGTGACTGGAAATTTGCTGAAGAAGTGAGTAAGCCGCTCTGGTATCCAGGAGCTGGTTTGGCTGGTATTCAGCGACTGACCAAGGATTGGGCTCGTTACTATTTTGTAAGCCTCACTGGTATTCAAGATGCAGTCGAAGAAAGGGCCATTTCACAAGATGAGTTTATGAAGAGTATCGTGCCGCTGGCCGATATGGAGCAGGCTCCCCAAAATCAAGCCCAGCAGCCAAACCCTGCAAGACCTGATCCAAAGGGGAGCCAGGTGGAAAATCTGACCTACAAAGCAAGCGGCCAGACGGACCCTCAAGCAGCGTCTCAACAGCCAACTCTTGAGCAAGCTTCTTCAAAACAACTGCCTAAGACCGGCAGCCAAAGCAGTCTATTGACCAATCTGCTTGGATTCGGGCTCTTAGGACTGGGTGCTGGCTTCCTTGGCCTGAAGAAAAAATCTTAGGTTTTGCAAGCTAGAGGGAAAAATAATCTACAAAAAAGCAACAGCAGATTCTAGCTGTTGCTTTGTGTTTGATTTAGGTTTTGCACGACAGGCTGTTCAAAATTAGGTACTTGCGCAACCTGCTCGGCAAGCGGACTGCAGACAGGGTCTTGGTATTTTTTAGTAAAGCGGCATCTTGGGAAATTGGAGCAGCCCCAAAATTGCTGACCGGCCCTAGAACCTTTGGATGCTGTACGGAGTACCAATCCATGCTGGCAGCGAGGGCAGATCTTTTCTGCTTCTCTACGCTGTTTATTCTGAGTAATGCTGTTAATATGGCGCTCTTTGATGACCTGCTTTCGCTTGGTCAAGGGCAGGAGCATACGATAGAGGTCGTCAATCTGCTCGGGCGACAGGTAGACTTGACATTGGCAGGCCTGCCGGTCAATTGCCCCTATCACTTGCCAGGTCTGAATAACCTTATGCCTGTCACTGTTTAGATGGATTTCCTTAAGCTGACAGTCATTGCCAAAGACGATATAGGAGTACAGATTGGGCGTGTATTGGTTGAGATAGTAGCTGATCCATTTGAGATGGACTTTATTTTGAATAATGGGATTGAAAAAAGAATGCTTGTAAGATTTTCCGCGTCCTATGGAAAGAACCTGAGTCCAGTATTGCTGATTTTCTGAGCCGAAGATCCAGCCCTTGTAGTTTTTTGACTCAAAAATATAAATCCCAGACGGGTGAATCAGCAGGGCATCAATCTCAGTGGTAGTGCCATCTTCTTTGAAGATGTAGAGATTATACAAAATCTTTTTATAGCCATAGAGCTGGTTCAAGACCTGACCAAGCTGGTACTCTCCCTGTTTTCCCTTGTTGTATTTGAGTTCCCAAGGGGCAGTCTGGGTTTGCTGGAAATAGTCAGGCTCTGGGCTTTGGCTGGACGACCAATCCGAGTCCGTATCTTCCCTGTCTTCAAGTAGCTTATAACTGATAAAAAAGACGATGCCAAAGACAGCCACAAATGCGACGAAAAAGAATCCAAACATTTCCTAATCTCCCTTAAAATCCCTATTTCGAGTATAGCACAAAATAAAGGACGGAAGATTTTTATAAGTGTAAAAACACAGCAATTGAACAATGGATTAAAGTATGTCTAAAAATAAAAAGCTATCCTTTAAAAACTTATTTTCCAAAAACACCTCACAAACCTAAAAAATCATGTATAATAAAAAGACAGGAAAAGAATAGGAGTTATTATGTCTCAGGAATTAATCAGTGTTATCATCCCTGTTTACAATGTTGAGCAGTATTTAGCAGAATGTGTGAACAGCGTCTGTCGTCAGACCTATCAAAATCTGGAAATTATTCTAGTCAATGATGGTTCAACAGATGCTTCTGGCCAGATTTGCCAAGAACTGGCTGACCAGGATGCGAGGATTCGTCTCATTCATCAGGACAATCAAGGCTTGTCCGGTGCCCGCAACACAGGGATTGAGCACTCTAGTGCAGACTATTTGATTTTTGTTGATTCAGATGACTGGCTGCCTGAGCAGCATGTTGCCCGTCTTTATGAAAAGCTGAAAGAGTATGACGCGGACATTGCTATTGGTCACCACTGTAGCTTTCGTGCAGAGGATTCAGCCTTCCTCTACTATTCGACAGAGCATTTTGAAACCCTCTATACGCGAGAAGAGATAATCGAGGAGTACCCTAAACGACGCATAGTAGACGGTGTCTTTCTCTGTGCCTGGGCCAAGCTCTATAAGCGCAAGCTCTTTGATACAGTGCGCTATCCAGTCGGCCGAGTGGCCGAAGATGCCTTCACGACTTATAAGCTGTACCTTCAGTCAGAAAAGATCATCTATCTCAATGAACCGCTCTATTACTATCGCTTGCGGCCAAATAGCATCTCCATGACTTGGAATGAGCAGTGGTTTCGAGACTTGATTGTAGGTTTTGAGGAGCAGCTAGCCATTCTAGGCAAGCTGGGCTATGACCTGAGCTTCTACTACAAGTATTACACCTTCTTGCTCCAGTATTGTCGCGACAGCGCTGCAGCCGTCGGTATGCAATCCAGCTTGGTCTATCAGGAAATTGAAAGTAAACTCAAACTATTTGGAGAATAAATAAAACAAGCTACCTTTCAACCATAGGGCTGAAAGCGTGGCTTGTTTTTTAGTGTTTGAAAAATTAAAGACTAAAAATAACAATTAATGTCATGCTTCAAAAAGACATCTTGGTATTCAAATAAGTCTTCGGGGTGCAAGGCCTTGACATCCTCCATGGCATACTTTCGGCCGAGTAATTTGTATTTGTTTTCGCCAAATTGATGGAAAGGCAGCAGCTGGACTTGATCGACGGATAGTTCATTGAACAAAGTCGCAAACCGCTCTGCATCTTCTAAGGAGTCGTTAAAATCTGGAATGACAGGAATGCGGAGAACAATCGTCTTTTGATGAGAAAAGGCGTAGTGGATATTCTGAACAATCAATTCGTTTTTTACTCCAGTCACCTTGCGGTGGTGGACAGAGTTATAATGCTTCAGGTCGGTATAAATAAAATCAACGTACTGGATGAGATCCACGAATTTTTCGTGTTCTACAAAGGCAGTTGTTTCGATAGCGGTATGAATCCCTTTTTCCTTAGCGGCTTTGAGAATGGCCTTGGCAAATTCAAACTGAGCGAAAATCTCTCCGCCAGATAAGGTCAGCCCGCCGCCAGATTCTTCATAAAAATCTCTGTCCTTTAGGACTTCGTCGATAATCTCCTCGACGCTTCTTTCTTCCCCCATAGTGATGCTTTTTTTGGTAGTAGCATCCAGCATAGGCTCGGGTCTGTGTTGCTGTGATTCTGGATTAGAGCACCAAGGGCAGCGTAGAGGACAGCCCTTGAGGAAAACCGTTGTACGAATCCCTGGTCCATCATGAATACTGAAATGTTGGATGTTGAAAATAATTCCTTTTGTTGTTTCCATACTCAGGCCTCCTTTGGATACAATCATTATAACTTATTTTAGAAAGAAAAACAATTACGAATGAAAGTTATTTTTATTTTATTTTTAAGACGTCTTTTGTTACAATAATAGCAGAGGTGATAGAATGGAACGTTTAGATGAAATTGTTAAATTAGTATCTGAATTTGAACGAATCGATGTCAATACTTTGTCTGACCGCTTAAAAGTGTCCAAAGTAACGATTCGCAAAGACTTGGATAAGCTGGAAACCAAAGGTCTGTTGCGCAGAGAGCATGGCTATGCTGTTTTAAATAGCGGCGATGATCTGAATGTCAGGCTTTCCTTTCATTATGATACCAAGCGCCGGATTGCTCAGGAAGCAGCAAAAATCGTTCAGGATAATGAAACCATTATGATCGAATCAGGCTCGACCTGTGCCTTACTAGCTGAGGAAATCTGCCGAACGAAGAAGAATGTCAAGATTATTACCAATTCTTATTTTATTGCGGATTATATAAAGCAAGCTGATTCTTGTAAAATTATCTTGCTGGGTGGAGAATTTCAGAAAGATTCGCAGGTGACAGTGGGGCCTCTTCTCAAGGAAATGATCCGCTTTTTTCACGTAGAACATGCTTTTGTCGGAACAGATGGCTATGATGAAAATCTAGGCTTTACAGGCAAGGATCTGATGCGGAGTGAGGTTGTGCAGTATATGTCAGAGGCATCTGACCAGATGATTGTCTTGACGGACTCAAGCAAGTTTACCAGAAAAGGAATAGTTAAGAGATTCGGCTTCAAGCAGATTGCCCAAGTGGTGACTGACAAGGCGATTCCTAAAGAGGCTGTTGAGCGCTTGAAAGCTGCCGATATCAAGCTGACTCTGATCTAGCAGAGAAGGAGATAAGATGAAAAATGAAAGAAAAAAACTATTGGCAAAAATTGCTTATCTCTACTATATAGAAGAAAGAAGCCAGTCTGACATTGCGGCTGAGACAGGGATTTATCGCACCACCATCAGTCGAATGCTGGCAGAAGCGAAAAAAGAGGGCATTGTAAAGATTGAGATTGAAGACTTTGATACTCGCTTGTTCCACTTGGAAAACTATGTAAAAGAAAAATACGGGCTCAAGGGAATCGAAATTGTCAGTAATTTAGTGGATGAATCTCCAGCAGACCTAGAAGAAAGGCTGGCTCAAGCTGCTGCAGGTATGCTGCGAGGCCTGATTAAAGACAATGATAAAGTCGGATTTTCTTGGGGAAAGAGCTTGAGTCTTTTGGTAGAGCACTCCAGCAGCAAGCATTTGACAAATGTCCATTTCTTTCCTTTGGCGGGTGGCCCCAGTCATATCCATGCACGTTACCATGTGAACACCCTCATCTATAGCATGGCTGGGAAATATCATGGGGACTGCCGTTTTATAAATTCCACGATTATTCAGGAAGATGAGCAGCTGACAAATGGAATTTTAGCTTCTAAATATTTTGAAGATCTAAAAAGCAGCTGGCAGGAGCTGGATGTGGCTGTGGTTGGTATTGGCGGGCAGGTTGACACGAGAAATCGTCAATGGCTGGACATGCTGACCTCAGAGGATTTTCTTGCACTAGAGAGCCATGCTGCTGTCGGAGAAATCTGCTGCCGCTTCTTTAATAAAAAAGGGGACATAGTCTACCAGCATTTGCAAAATCGAACGATTGCCATCTCTTTGGAAAATTTGAAAAAAGTGCCGCTTAGTCTAGCCTTTGCTTATGGCAGTCAAAAGTCTGCTGCTATATTAGCTGTGTTGCGAGCTGGATATGTCAATCACTTGGTCACAGATGAAGCGACTATTTTGAAAATGCTAGACTTGGACGGAGATAGGAGTTTCTTCACTTCTTGATGGCAGTAGAATCTCAGGTGAAATAAGACTTCCAAAACTAAATTCAGGAATCCTATTTTTTAATAGTGGATTAGCAGCTATGTATGGAGGTGGATTGTTGATTTGAAAAAGATTATGAAACAAAAATTGACTAGTTTAGCCACAGGAGAGTTAGTCGCTGTGCTAGTATTTTGGATGAATTTTTTCCTGCTCAAAAAATGGATTCTTACTACTGGAGCTTTGATTTCTATTTCATTCTCCTTGTTTGTACTCAGTTTTATTCTGATACAGGGCTCTGTTTTCTGGTGGATTTTGATAAAAAGGATTTCCAATCCAGGATTTGCTGAAAGATACACAGGCAAGATTTACAGGATACTAAAGCTCTTAGACCTTATTTTACTGGGTGTGGGAGCCCTGATAATTATTTTAAATTACAGTGAATTTTCCACAGGCATAATATCTTTAGCAATTTGTTTTTTTGCTGTCATCGAGTGGATTAATTATTTTAAATTGCAATTATCCTACAGTCTGAATCCTGCTATTTTATTGAAATACATCTTCCAGAGGAAATTGCGGAAAATTAAAATAGCAAAGGAAATTGAGAAAGCCGTTTAAAAGATAAGTTTCGGTTTCTTAAAATAGCATATATGAGGAAGTAGAAGCGAATAGCTGCTGCTTCTTTTTTTGTGTCGAATCTGCTTATCGTTCGTATCTAATAGAGTGCCTTTGATTCGCAGATGAATACAGCTGTATAGCAGTTGTTTTTTGTGGAGGAGCCTTTTCGTTTGCACAAATGTGCGAAAAAATTTAAATTAGCTATTTTGTTCTATAATGTATTGACGGACTGAGCTAAAGGTGATACATTCTAGTTACAAACAAAAATAAATCACTTTCAAACAAAAGAACAGTTTTTGTTAATCATAAAGATAGGAGCGATTGTAACATATGGAAATGATTGTAGCAGATCAAATTATCATGGGCCTTATCTTAGACGCTGGTGATGCCAAGCAGCATATTTATCAAGCTTTATCACTAGCTAAAGATGGTAAGTTTTCAGAATGCGATGAGCAGATTGAGCTTGCAGATAAGGCGCTGTTAGAGGCCCATAACTTGCAGACCAAGTTCCTAGCTCAGGAAGCTGGAGGAACGAAAACAGAGATCACAGCGCTGTTTGTTCATTCTCAGGATCATTTGATGACCAGCATTACAGAGATTAATCTCATCAAGGAAATCATCGACTTGAGAAGAGAATTACAAGGGAAAAAATAAATCATCAGGAGGATGAAAAGATGGTTAAGATTGGTTTGTTCTGCGCGGCAGGTTTTTCAACAGGAATGTTGGTCAATAACATGAAGATAGCTGCAGCTGAAAAAGGGCTGGAAGCTGAGATTGAAGCCTACTCTCAGGCTAAGCTGGCTGATTATGCAGCGGATCTAGATGTCGCTTTACTGGGCCCTCAGGTAGCCTATACACTAGACAAATCTACAGCTATTTGCGACAGCTGCCATACTCCGATTGCAGTTATTCCGATGGCTGATTACGGTATGCTAGATGGTAAAAAAGTGCTAAACCTCGCTTTGAGTTTGTTGGATAAACATTAAAATCAAGGAGCTTCGTTATGTCTAAAGTGGATACTCAAAAAATCATTGCGCCGATTATGAAGTTTGTCAATATGCGCGGGATTATCGCCTTAAAAGACGGTATGTTGGCAATTTTGCCCCTTACAGTTGTGGGAAGTTTATTCTTGATTGTAGGGCAATTGCCGTTTGAAGGTCTAAATCAAGCCATTGCTGGTGTGTTTGGGGCAGACTGGACAGAACCGTTTATGCAGGTTTATTCAGGGACCTTTGCCATTATGGGGCTGATTTCTTGTTTTTCAATCGGCTATTCTTATGCCAAGAACAGCGGTGTAGAGCCTCTGCCGGCAGGGGTGCTGTCTCTTTCTTCCTTCTTTATCCTTTTGAAATCCTCCTACATACCAGAAAAGGGTGAGGCGATTGGAGATGCAATTGCCAAGGTCTGGTTTGGCGGTCAAGGAATCATTGGAGCCATTCTCATTGGTTTGGCAGTTGGCAGTATCTATACGATTTTCATTCAAAAGCATATTGTTATCAAAATGCCAGAGCAGGTTCCTCAAGCGATTGCCAAGCAGTTTGAAGCCATGATTCCAGCTTTCGTTATTTTCTTGCTGTCAATGCTTGTTTATATTATTGCCAAGATAGCGACTGGTGGCGGTACCTTTATTGAGATGATTTACGATGTCATTCAGGTGCCTCTGCAAGGTCTGACGGGCTCTCTGTATGGAGCTATCGGTATTGCTTTCTTCATTTCTTTCCTGTGGTGGTTCGGCGTCCACGGCCAGTCTGTTGTCAATGGTGTCGTAACAGCCTTGCTGCTGTCAAATCTGGATGCTAATAAGGCCCTGCTTGCTGCAGATAAGCTGTCTGTCAGTCAAGGTGCTCATATTGTGACCCAGCAATTTTTGGATAGCTTCCTTATCTTGTCGGGCTCCGGTATTACTTTCGGAGTGGTCGTAGCCATGCTCTTTGCCGCCAAGTCCAAGCAGTATAAGGCTCTGGGGAAAGTTGCTGCTTTTCCGGCAATCTTTAATGTCAATGAGCCAGTTGTCTTTGGCTTTCCGATTGTGATGAATCCGGTCATGTTCCTGCCCTTTGTTTTGGTTCCGGTTCTGGCTGCTTTGATTGTCTACATGGCGATTGCGGTTGGCTTTATGCAGCCATTCGCAGGTGTGACTTTGCCTTGGAGTACACCGGCTATCATTTCTGGCTTTATGGTTGCTGGCTGGCAAGGGGCAGTCATTCAAATTGTCATCCTAGCCATGTCCGCCTTTGTCTATTTCCCATTTGTGAAGTTTCAGGATAAGATTGCCTACAATAACGAATTGGAAAATGAAGAATAATCTGATTTTGTTGGATGAAAACACAAAAGTTTCTTGGTTCAGATGGCACAAATGTGCAAAAAATCTTTAATTTAGTAATCGCCTATAAATGATTGAATTCTAGAATTTTGCGTGTTACAATAGTTACGAAAGAAATAAATTAAATTTCATAAGAAAGGTCGTAGTCAAATGATCCAAGTAAAAGAAGTAGAAAGAACAACAATAAAAACAGACTATTTTGGCAGCTTAACAGAGCGGATGAATAAGTATCGGGAAGATGTTTTGAATAAAAAGCCCTATATTGACGCAGAGCGCGCTGTCTTAGCTACCAAGGCCTATGATAAGCATAAGGAAAAACCAAATGTGTTGAAACGTGCTTACATGCTCAAAGAGATTTTGGAAAATATGACGCTTTATATCGAAGATGAAACGATGATTGTCGGTAATCAGGCTTCATCTAATAAAGACGCGCCTATTTTCCCAGAGTATACCTTAGAGTTTGTACTCAATGAACTAGATCTTTTTGAGAAGCGGGACGGAGATGTCTTCTACATTACAGAAGAAACCAAAGAGCAGCTCCGCAGTATCGCTCCTTTCTGGGAAAACAATAACCTCCGTGCTCGAGCAGGGGCTCTACTTCCAGAAGAAGTTCAGGTTTATATGGAAACTGGCTTCTTTGGTATGGAAGGAAAGATGAACTCTGGGGACGCCCACTTGGCGGTCAACTATCAAAAACTCTTGGCTTATGGACTGAAAGGCTTTGAAGAAAAAGCTCGTGCAGCTAAGGAAGCTTTGGATTTGACCGATCCGGCTAGTATTGACAAATACCACTTCTATGATTCCATTTTCATCGTTGTGGATGCTGTGAAAGCTTATGCGGAGCGTTTTGTTGCTTTGGCCAATCAGCTGGCTGAAAAAGCAGAGCCTAAGCGCCGTCAGGAGCTCTTAGAAATCGCTAGAATTTGTTCTAAAGTACCGTACGAGCCAGCATCAACCTTTGCTGAAGCTGTTCAGTCTGTTTGGTTTATCCAGTGTATCCTTCAGATTGAGTCCAACGGACACTCGCTCTCTTATGGCCGCTTTGACCAGTACATGTATCCTTATGTCAAGGCAGATTTGGAAGCTGGACGTGAGACAGAGGCTAGCATTGTAGAACGCTTAACCAATCTCTGGATTAAAACGATTACCATTAATAAAGTGCGCAGTCAGGCCCACACATTCTCATCTGCGGGCAGTCCCCTTTATCAAAATGTGACAATCGGTGGCCAAACGAGAGATAAGAGAGATGCAGTCAACCCACTTTCCTACCTTGTCTTGAAATCTGTAGCTCAAACTCATCTTCCTCAGCCGAATCTGACCGTTCGCTATCATGCAGGCCTAGATGCTCGCTTTATGAATGAGTGTATTGAAGTCATGAAGCTAGGTTTCGGTATGCCGGCCTTCAATAATGATGAAATCATCATTCCGTCCTTTATTGCTAAAGGCGTTTTGGAAGAAGATGCATACGACTATAGTGCTATCGGCTGTGTGGAAACTGCTGTGCCTGGTAAATGGGGCTACCGTTGTACAGGCATGAGCTACATGAACTTCCCTAAGGTGCTTCTGATTACTATGAACGATGGAATTGATCCAGCATCTGGCAAGCGCTTTGCACCAAGCTTCGGTCATTTTAAAGATATGAAGAGCTTTGCAGAGCTGCAAACGGCTTGGGACAAGACCTTGCGCCACTTGACCCGCATGAGTGTCATCGTGGAAAATTCTATCGACCTGTCTCTCGAAAGAGAAGTACCGGATATCCTCTGCTCAGCTTTGACAGATGATTGTATCGGGCGTGGTAAGCATTTGAAAGAGGGTGGAGCTGTCTATGACTATATTTCTGGTCTTCAAGTCGGTATTGCCAATCTATCAGACTCATTGGCGGCCGTCAAGAAGCTAGTCTTTGAAGAAGGCAGGCTGACTCCGGCTGAACTCTGGCATGCACTTGAAACAGACTATGCAGATGAGCGTGGTAAAGAAATTCAAGAGATGCTGATTCATGATGCACCAAAATATGGTAATGATGATGATTACGCAGATAAGCTAGTGACAGATGCTTATGATATTTATGTGGATGAAATCGCTAAATATCCAAATACCCGTTATGGCCGTGGTCCAATTGGCGGTATCCGCTACTCTGGAACATCTTCTATTTCAGCCAATGTCGGTCAAGGTCGCGGTACCTTGGCGACACCAGATGGCCGCAATGCCGGAACACCGCTTGCTGAAGGCTGCTCTCCATCCCACAATATGGACAAGAACGGCCCGACCTCTGTATTAAAATCTGTTTCCAAATTGCCGACAGATGAAATCGTAGGAGGCGTTCTGCTCAATCAAAAAGTGAATCCTCAGACCCTGTCTAAGGAAGAAGATAAAGTGAAACTTATTGCCTTGCTTCGTACATTCTTTAACCGTCTGCATGGCTATCATATCCAATACAATGTCGTTTCTCGGGAAACCTTGATTGATGCTCAGAAGCATCCTGAAAAACACCGCGATTTGATTGTTCGCGTTGCAGGCTACTCTGCTTTCTTCAATGTACTTTCCAAGGCGACGCAAGATGATATTATCGGACGTACGGAGCACACGTTGTAAAAGAGGTCCAATTTATGGAATTCATGCTTGATACCTTAAATTTAGAGGAGATAAAAAAATGGTCGGAAGTCCTCCCCTTGGCGGGAGTGACTTCCAATCCGACCATCGCAAAAAAAGAAGGAAGAATAGATTTCTTCGAACGGATTCGCGCCGTTCGGGAAATCATAGGAGAAGGTCCATCTATCCATGTGCAGGTTGTTGCCAAGGATTATGAGGGAATCTTGAAAGATGCTGCTGAAATTCGAAAAAAATGCGGTGATGCTGTCTACATTAAAGTTCCGGTCACACCGGCTGGGCTGGCAGCTATCAAAACTCTCAAAGCAGAAGGCTACAAGATCACAGCGACAGCCATTTATACAACCTTTCAAGGTCTATTAGCTATTGAAGCGGGGGCTGACTATCTTGCTCCTTACTATAACCGCATGGAAAATCTCAATATTGATTCAGATGCTGTAATTAGACAACTGGCTAAGGCGATTGAGCGGGATCATTCCGCCAGCAAAATATTGGCAGCTTCCTTTAAGAATGTTAACCAAATCAATCGTGCTTTTGCTGATGGGGCCCAAGCCATTACAGCAGGACCAGATATCTTTGCAGCAGCTTTTGCCATGCCGTCTATCGCTAAGGCAGTAGATGACTTTGCCGCAGACTGGTCAGCAATTCACAATCAGGAATACATTTAAAAGGCATGTATAATGCTCTATCTATAAAAGGGAAAGAGGTGCTCTATGAAAATTTTTGCAAGTCCGTCTCGTTATATTCAGGGAGAAAATGCTCTGTTTGAAAATGCAAAACAGATTCTTCAGTTAGGCAACCATCCAGTCTTGCTTTGTGATGATGTGGTTTACCAGATTGTTGGGGAAAAATTCAATGACTACCTTACTCGTTATGGCTTTCATGTGCTGCATGTCGCTTTTAACGGAGAAGCTTCTGACGCTGAAATAGATCGGGTCGTTACTTTGGCTGAAAAAGACGGAGCAGACTTAGTTATTGGTCTAGGCGGTGGGAAAACGATTGACAGTGCGAAGGCGATTGCAGACATACTAGGACGCCCTGTGGTCATTGCGCCAACCATTGCCTCTACAGATGCCCCAACTTCAGCACTTTCTGTTATCTATACAGAAGATGGAGCCTTTGAAAAGTATATTTTCTATAGTAAAAACCCTGAACTCGTCTTGGTGGATACGAAAGTAATTGCTGGAGCGCCAAAACGGCTTCTGGCTTCTGGGATTGCAGATGGTTTAGCGACTTGGGTAGAGGCGCGGGCTGTCCAGCAGAAAAATGGCACTACCATGTTGGGACAAAGACAGAGTTTGGCTGGTGTAGCGATTGCGAAGAAGTGTGAAGAAATACTGTTTGCAGATGGCCTGCAGGCTATCGCAGCCTGTGAAGCGAAAGTCGTGACTGCAGCTCTGGAAAATATCATTGAAGCCAATACCCTTCTCAGCGGTGTGGGATTTGAGAGCGGCGGTTTAGCGGCAGCCCATGCTATCCACAACGGCTTTACAGCTCTCACAGGCGATATTCATCACCTGACCCACGGTGAAAAAGTTGCCTATGGAACCTTGACCCAACTCTTCTTAGAAAACCGACCTAAAGAAGAATTGGAAAAATATATTCGCTTCTATCAAAAGATAGGTATGCCAACAACTTTGAAAGAAATGCATTTGGAAAATGCCAGCTATGAAGATTTGCTCAAAGTTGGTCAGCAAGCGACAATTGAGGGCGAAACCATTCATCAGATGCCATTTGAGATTTCAGCTTCTGACATTGCAGGTGCCATCCTAGCAGTCGACCAATATGTCAGGGAATTGGATAAATAAAAGCAAAATATAAAACAAGCCACCTTTCAACCTTAGGGCTGACAATGTGGCTTGTTTTTTTGTGGAGGGCTTCCTTGTCTGATGTGTCTAGCAGTCATGAAATTCCGTCTTTCAAAATCCCTTGAAAATGGTATAATAGAAACAGTACAAAAAATGGAGAAAAGAATGGCTTATTATAATCACAAAGAAATTGAGCCCAAGTGGCAGAAATATTGGGCGGAGCACCATACATTTAAGACAGGTACGGATAAGGACAAGCCCAACTTTTATGCGCTGGACATGTTTCCTTACCCATCAGGAGCGGGGCTCCATGTAGGGCATCCGGAGGGCTACACGGCGACAGATATCCTCAGCCGCTACAAGCGGGCTCAGGGCTATAACGTCCTGCATCCTATGGGCTGGGATGCCTTCGGTCTGCCGGCTGAGCAATACGCCATGGATACAGGCAATGACCCAGCTGACTTTACAGCAGAAAACATCGCCAACTTTAAGCGTCAAATCAACGCTCTTGGCTTTTCCTATGACTGGGACCGGGAGATCAATACAACTGACCCCAACTACTACAAGTGGACCCAGTGGATTTTCACTAAGCTCTACGAAAAAGGCCTGGCTTATGAAGCTGAAGTGCCAGTAAACTGGGTGGAAGAGCTGGGAACGGCTATTGCCAATGAGGAAGTTCTGCCAGATGGCACATCTGAGCGCGGTGGCTATCCAGTTGTCCGCAAGCCTATGCGACAGTGGATGCTGAAAATCACAGCCTATGCAGAACGTTTACTCAATGACTTGGAGGAGCTGGACTGGCCAGAGTCTATCAAGGATATGCAGCGCAATTGGATCGGCAAGTCAACTGGTGCCAATGTAACCTTCAAGATTAAGGACACAGACAAGGACTTCACCGTCTTTACGACTCGTCCGGACACTCTTTTTGGTGCGACCTATGCTGTTTTGGCTCCGGAGCATGCACTTGTCGATGCCATTACAAGTGCAGAACAAGCCCAAGCAGTAGCAGATTACAAACATGCAGCCAGCCTCAAATCTGATCTGGCTCGGACTGATTTGGCTAAGGAGAAGACTGGTGTCTGGACAGGAGCTTATGCCATCAATCCTGTCAATGGCAAGGAAATCCCAATCTGGATTGCCGACTATGTGCTTGCAAGCTACGGAACAGGGGCTATCATGGCCGTTCCTGCGCACGATGAGCGCGACTGGGAGTTTGCTAAGCAGTTTGATTTAGAGATTATTCCGGTTCTAGAGGGTGGCAATGTTGCTGATGCTGCTTACACAGAAGACGGTCCGCATATTAACTCTGGCTTCCTAGATGGCTTAGACAAGGCTGCCGCTATTGACAAGATGGTTTCTTGGCTGGAAGCAGAAGGTGTCGGAAACGAAAAAGTCACCTATCGCCTGCGCGACTGGCTCTTTAGCCGTCAGCGCTACTGGGGTGAGCCAATTCCCATCATTCATTGGGAAGATGGTACTTCAACTGCTGTCCCTGAAAATGAATTGCCGCTAGTCTTGCCTGTAACCAAGGATATCCGTCCTTCTGGTACCGGTGAAAGCCCTCTGGCCAATCTGACTGACTGGCTGGAAGTGACTCGGGAAGATGGTGTCAAAGGACGCCGCGAAACCAACACCATGCCTCAATGGGCTGGTTCTAGCTGGTATTACCTGCGTTACATTGACCCCCACAACAATGAGAAATTAGCAGACGAAGAGCTGCTCAAGGCTTGGCTTCCAGTTGACATTTACATCGGTGGTGCAGAGCACGCTGTGCTTCATCTCCTCTATGCCCGCTTCTGGCACAAATTCCTCTATGATATCGGAGTGGTTCCGACCAAAGAGCCTTTCCAAAAACTCTTTAACCAAGGAATGATTCTGGGGACTAGCTACCGTGACAGCCGTGGTGCTCTTGTGGCGACAGACAAGGTCGAAAAACGCGACGGTTCTTTCTTCAATATCGAAACGGGAGAAGAGCTGGAGCAGGCGCCTGCCAAGATGTCTAAATCTCTGAAGAATGTGGTCAATCCAGACGATGTAGTGGAGCAATATGGTGCTGATACACTGCGTGTCTATGAAATGTTCATGGGGCCACTGGATGCATCCATCGCTTGGAGCGAGGAAGGTCTGGAAGGCAGCCGCAAGTTCTTGGATCGTGTCTACCGTTTGATGACAAGCAAAGAAATCGTTACAGATAACAATGGTGCTCTTGACAAGGTTTATAACGAAACTGTTAAATCTGTCACAGAGCAAATCGAGTCTATGAAATTCAATACAGACATTGCCCAGCTCATGATCTTTGTCAATGCAGCCAACAAGGAAGAAAAACTCTATGTCGAATATGCTAAAGGTTTCATTCAATTGCTTGCGCCTTTTGCACCGCACTTGGCTGAAGAACTCTGGCAGGCAGTAGCTCAAACTGGCAAGAGCATTTCCTACGTAGCTTGGCCAACTTATGATGAAAGCAAGCTGGTTGAGGCAGAGGTCGAAATCGTAGTGCAAATCAAGGGTAAAGTCCGTGCTAAGCTAATCGTAGCTAAGGACCTGAGCCGTGAGGAACTGCAGGAACTCGCCTTGGCAGATGAGAAAATTAAATCTGAAATTGCTGGCAAAGAAGTTGTAAAGGTCATTAGCGTGCCAAATAAATTGGTTAATATTGTGGTGAAATAATTAGTTTGTTACAGCATTATAGTGATTATAAAGAAAGGAGTCGTTTAAAACGGCTCTTTTTTCAATGCCTTTCTTCTCTTAAATAGTAGAACTTTTCTCATTTTTCGATTTTCTCTTGTATTAGCTCTGGATTTTATTTATAATCATTATAAATAAAAAGAAAGAGAAAATTTAAATAGTGGAAGAACATAAAATTGATACGAACTTTAGTGGTCGGTTGAATATATTGCGGGCTGGGGTTTTAGGAGCTAATGACGGCATTATTTCCATAGCAGGTGTGGTTATTGGGGTGGCTAGTGCGACGGACGATGTCTGGATTATCTTTCTGTCTGGTTTGGCGGCAGTCTTTGCGGGTGCCTTTTCTATGGCTGGTGGAGAGTATGTTTCTGTTTCTACTCAAAAGGATACAGAAGAAGCTGCTGTTGCCAGAGAGCGGGAGCTTTTAGAGAAAAATCCAGATATCGCTAGGCAGTCTCTCTATGCTGCCTATGTTCAAAATGGCGAGTGTGAGACTTCTGCCCAGCTCATGACTAATCGGGCTTTTCTCCAGGATCCGTTGGAGGCTTTGGTACAGGAAAAATATGGAATCGAGATTGAGGAGTTCACTAATCCCTGGCATGCTGCCGTATCAAGCTTTTTAGCCTTTGCTGTTGGTGCGCTTTTTCCTATGATTACGATTATCCTGCTTCCAGCTACTATCCGTATCTGGGCAACCGTTCTAATCGTGGCCTTGGCCCTCTTGGGAACAGGTTATACCAGCGCTAGATTAGGCAAAGCACCACTCAAAAATGCTATGATTCGCAACCTCGTGATCGGTCTTTTAACTATGGCGGTCACCTATGCAGTAGGACAGGTGTTTGCAATTTAACAATGGAAAGCATTGAAGTCGGTAGTTTTACTGGCTTTTTGAGTTGTCGAATCTAGAGAAAAAATCCAGCTTTAACTATTGTCTGAATGAGTTTAGCGGCCTTTTTCCTATTCTCTAATTCCAAAGTTCGAGAGAAAGAAGTGTCATGCACTTCTTTTTTGTGAAAATTTTCCTTATATCAAGAAAACTTTTGGAAAATATGATATAATAGTTGCGTATAAAATATGAAAAGGAGTTTTTGTAACATGGCAAAACTTACTGTTAAAGACGTTGATTTAAAAGGTAAAAAAGTCCTCGTTCGTGTAGACTTTAACGTACCATTGAAAGACGGAGTGATTACAAATGACAACCGTATCACTGCCGCTCTTCCAA
Source organism: Streptococcus sanguinis (assembly GCA_013378335.1). Lineage (NCBI taxonomy): Bacteria > Bacillati > Bacillota > Bacilli > Lactobacillales > Streptococcaceae > Streptococcus > Streptococcus sanguinis. The sequence goes on along the minus strand of CP040556.1, from coordinate 2,024,629 downwards.
CTATTAAATACATTATTGAGCAAGGCGGTCGTGCAATTCTCTTCTCTCACCTTGGACGTGTCAAAGAAGAAGCAGACAAAGAAGGCAAATCACTTGCTCCACTAGCTGCAGACTTGGCTGCTAAATTGGGTCAAGATGTTGTTTTCCCAGGTGTCACTCGTGGTGCTGAATTGGAAGCAGCTATCAATGCTCTTGAAGATGGACAAGTTCTTTTGGTCGAAAACACTCGTTTTGAAGATGTTGACGGCAAGAAAGAATCTAAAAACAATCCAGAACTTGGTAAATACTGGGCATCTCTTGGAGATGGTATCTTCGTAAATGATGCATTCGGTACAGCTCACCGTGCACACGCATCTAACGTTGGTATCTCAGCAAACGTTGAAAAAGCTGTTGCTGGTTTCCTTCTTGAAAATGAAATTGCCTACATCCAAGAAGCTGTTGAAACTCCAGAACGTCCATTCGTAGCTATTCTTGGTGGTTCAAAAGTATCTGACAAGATCGGTGTTATCGAAAACTTGCTTAAAAAAGCTGATAAAGTCCTTATCGGTGGTGGTATGACTTACACATTCTACAAAGCACAAGGTATCGAAATCGGTAACTCACTTGTAGAAGAAGACAAATTGGATGTTGCGAAAGCTCTTCTTGAAAAAGCAAACGGTAAATTGATCTTGCCAGTTGACTCTAAAGAAGCAAATGCTTTTGCGGACTATACTGAAGTGAAAGATACTGAAGGTGAAGCAGTGGATCCAGGCTTCCTTGGTTTGGACATCGGTCCAAAATCTATCGCTAAATTTGATGAAGCCTTGACTGGTGCGAAAACTGTTGTCTGGAATGGTCCTATGGGTGTGTTTGAAAACCCTGACTTCCAAGCTGGTACAATCGGTGTCATGGACGCTATCGTGAAACAACCTGGCGTAAAATCAATCATTGGTGGTGGTGACTCAGCTGCTGCAGCCATTAACCTTGGCCGTGCAGACAAGTTCTCATGGATTTCTACTGGTGGTGGTGCATCAATGGAACTCCTTGAAGGTAAAGTATTACCAGGACTTGCAGCATTGACTGAGAAATAAGTAGTCGGCTTAGAAACTTTGATTTTGTAGATAATAAGTACAAAATTGTAATAAGGAAAGACTAGCGAAAGCTGGTCTTTTTCTTGTATTCCCATTGTCAAGCTGTAGGGAAAAGGCATACAATAAAAATACGTTTTCCCTTGGATGTCTAAATCTGCATAAAGGTAAATAAAACGAGCATAAAATGCTTGCAAAACTGAGAAAAACTTGTTAGGATTAAGATATATATATTTATTCTGATGCTTAAAGAGGGTCAAAATGAAAAAGAAACTTCCGATTGGTGGTTTCCTTTACTTTTTGATTTTCTGAAGGCATGAGAAAACTGCAGACTGTAAAAGTTAGCAGAGGGAGGAGAAAAATGAAGAAAAAAGAAGTTTTTGGTTTTCGGAAAAACAAGGCTGTTAAAACTTTATGCGGTGCTGTTCTAGGTGCGGCTTTTTTAACGTCAACGATGCAAGTAAGAGCAGATGAAGTGGTATCTGATACCAATAGCCCTGTCAATACTGAAATGGTGGGCACTGGAAATGCAGCGACCAATCTGCCTCAAGCTCAAGGACCAGCCAGTCAGGCATCTAAAGAGAGTCAGGCGCGAGCAGGTCAGGCAGATGGCGGTGTGACAGTGACTGTTCCAACAGCTGCTTTAGATGAAAGCGTCAAAAAGGCTCAAGAAGCTGGACTGACAGTGGTCAAAGACCCAGCTGTTGACAAAGGAGTAGCTCAGACTACTCAAGAAACTGCAGATAAAAAAGCGGAGATTGCAGCAGATTATCAAGCGCAGGTAACCGAGATTGATACCAAGGTCAAGGAGTACAAAGACAAAGTATCAGCCTACGAGGCAGAAGTAGCTCGGATTACAGCAGAAAACAAAGCGACTGCAGACCAATACGCTAAAGATTTGGCTGCCCATCAGGCAGAAGTAGCTCGGATTACAGCAGAAAATGCTCAGCTGAAAGCAGATTATGAAGCAGCACTGAGCAAGTACAAAACTGATTTAGCAGCGGTTCAAAAGACGAATGCGGATAATGCGGCAGCCTATCAAGCAGCTAAAGCGGCCTATGATGCAGAATTAGCTCGTGTTCAAAAACTAAATGCGGAAACAAAGGCTAATTATGATGCGGCTCTGGCGGCTTATGCAAGTGAGCTTGATCGTGTTCAGAAGGCGAATGCGGCGGCTAAGGCACGGTATGAAAAAGCTTTAGCGGATACTCAAGCTGCAAATGCTAAGATTGCTGCTGATAATGAAGCTATTAAACAGAGGAATGCGGCTGCAAAAGCGGCCTACGAGGCAGCACTTGCCCAATATCAAACAGATTTAGCAACTGTCCGAAAGACCAATGCTGATAATGAAGCGGCATATCAAGCGGCTCAGGCGAACTATCAGGCAGAATTGGCCCGTATCCAAAAGGAAAATCAAGATAAAAAAGCTCAATATGAAGCAGATTTAGCAGCTTATGAAGCTAAAAAGAGTCAAATTGAAGCTGAAAATGCAGCAGCTCAAAAAGAATATGAGCAAAAGCTAGCAGAGAACCAAGCCAAGAATGCTACTATAGCAGCTGAAAACGAAGAAATTAAGAAGCGTAATGCCCAAGCCCAAGCAAACTATCAAGCTCAGTTGGCTCAGTATAATGCAGATTTGGCTGTCTATAACACAAAATTAGCCAAGTATCAGCAAGATAAGGCTAAATATGATGCTGAACAGGCCAAGATTAAGGCTGGTCTGGCTCTTGCAGAAACAAAAAAGACTGAAGACGGGCATTTGAGCCGTCCAATTGCGCAAAGCTTGGTGTTTAAATCAGAACCTAATGCTGATCTGTCACTGACTACAACTGGTGAGTTTGTCAGCTATGCTGGCATGGAAGCCGCTGTGAAGAATACTACTGAATTTGCCAATAAACTCTTCCAGCTGGACAACTTCAAAGTAACAGATATTCAAAATGCTAACTATCAGACCAACCAGCAGGAAAGTTTTGGTACGGTTGGCAAGTATGCAGGCTATAGTTCTAACGTAACAAGTGGTAAAGGGCCGACTGAATGGTCTTCTGTTTTGTTGAGTCGCGGACAGTCTGCAACAGCAACCTATACAAATCTTCAGGGAACTTATTATCGAGGGAAAAAAGTTTCTAAAATCGTCTATACTTATACTCTTGATCCAAGTTCCCAATTTAAGCACGATAAGGCTTGGTTAGGTATTTTTAAAGACCCGACCATGGGAGTTTTTGCTTCAGCTTATACAGGGAATCTTGAAGATGCTACCTCTCTCTTTGTGAAGACGGAATTTGTCTTTTATGATGACAAAGGCCAACCTATTAATTTTGACCAGGCCTTGATGTCCGTGGCTTCCCTCAACCGTGAAGCTAACTCTATCGAAATGGCCAAAGATTATACCGGAACTTTCAACAAGATTTCGGGTTCCTCTATTGGTGAAAAGAACGGCCAAATCTATGCGACTGAGTCTGAAAACTTCAAAAAAGGAGTTGGCGGTTCTCGCTTTACCATGTATAAGAATGCTCAGCCGGACTCAGGCTGGGACACTACAGATGCTCCTAACTCATGGTATGGGGCAGGAGCGGTGGAAATTTCTGGTACAACCAACAGCATGACGATTGGAACAATTTCCTCTTCTGAAGTGTTAGGCCAGCCAGAGGCTACTGATCCACGTAGAGCTGACAAACTAGCTCCTAAGAAACCAAATATTTGGTTTGCGATTAATGGTGATGTTCGAGCGAATGATCTGCCAATCATCACAGTAGAAGAACCGGAAGCGCCAGTAGCTCCTACAGCTCCTGCAGTGCCAACTGAAGAAGCGCTTAAGCCTTTGGATCCAGCTCCAACTGCACCAACACCGAAGGCTCTTCCAACTCCTCCGACGGCACCGGCTTATGAAAAAGAGCCAACCCCACCGACGCGTACACCGGAAACACCAGAGCCTAGTAAGCCATCTGAGCCAAGCTATGAAGTAGAAAAAGCTGTCCGGCCAGCAGTGGTAGAACCGACCTATGAAAAGGAGCCAACACCTCCGGCAGCACCGACTTATGAGAAGGAGCCGGAAGCGCCAACACCTACACCAGATACACCAGAGCCTAATAAGCCGGTAGAACCAACTTATAGCCCGCTTCCAACTAGACCAGCGGAACCTGTTTATCAAAAAGAGCCAGCAGCGCCCGTAGCTCCGACTGTGCACTATCATTATGCTCTTTTACAATCTCAGCCGCTGATCAATAAAGAGATTCAAAATGACCAAGGCACCAATATTGACAAGACCTTGGTGGCTAAGCAGTCCGTCGTTCAGTTTGCCTTAAAGACAGAAGACCTTCCAGCTGGACGCAGTGAGACGACTTCTTTTGTCATTGCTGATCCGTTGCCAAGTGGTTATGAATTTGACTTAGAAGCAACAAAAGCTGCTAGCGCAGGTTTTGACGTCAGCTATGATAAGGCTAGTCACACAGTGACATTTAAAGCAACTGCAGCAACGCTAGCTACTTATAACGCTGATACGACCAAAGAAGTTGCTACGCTCTTTCCAACAGTAGTCGGCCGAGTGCTCAACGATGGCGCAACCTATACTAATAATTTCACCCTGACAATCAATGATGCCTATGGTGTCCGCTCAAATGTCGTACGTGTCACCACTCCAGGCAAGCCTGATGATTCAGATAATCCTAGCAATAATTACATCAAGCCAACCAAGGTCAATAAAAATAAGGCAGGATTGGTGATTGATGGTAAGGAAGTCTTGGCTGGTTCGACCAATTACTACGAGCTGACTTGGGATTTGGATCAGTATAAGGGTGACAAGTCATCTAAGAGCACGATTCAAAAAGGTTTCTACTATGTAGATGACTATCCGGAAGAAGCACTTGAACTTCGTCCGGAATTAGTCAAGCTAGTAGATGCGGATGGCAAAGCTGTGGCAGGTGTGACAGTGACCCACTACGAGAGCCTTGAAAAAGCCCCTGCAGCAGTTCGAGAGCTCCTTCAAAAGGCCAATATCACTGTTAAAGGTTCTTTCCAACTCTTTGCAGCAGACGATGCCCAAGCCTTTTATGACCAATATGTCGTAACAGGTAAGTCTTTGACGATAACAAGCCCTATGGCTGTCAAAGAAGGAATGGGCCGCACAGGCGGCAAATTCGAGAATCGGGCTTATCAAATTGACTTTGGAAATGGTTATGCGACAGACGTAGTCGTGAACAATGTTCCTAAAATCAGTCCTGAAAAAGATATTACATTGAGTCTTGATCCAACAAGTTCAGAGAACTTGGATGGTAAGGAACTGACTTTGGGACGGCACTTTAACTACCGTCTCATCGGCGGCTTGATCCCTGCTAACCACTCTGAAGATTTGACAGACTATAGCTTTGTGGATGATTATGATCAACGAGGTGATGAGTACACGGGTGCTTACAAAACCTTTGCCAAAGTAGACATCACGCTCAAAGATGGTCAGGTGATAAAGGCTGGTACAGATTTGACTGAGTATACAGCTGCGAATATTGATCTTGAGAAAGGCTTGATTTCTATTCGTTTCAAGGAAGAATTCTTAGAGACTATTTCTCTGGATTCAGCTTTTCAGGCTGAAACCTATCTACAGATGAAGCGGATTGCTGCGGGTACTTTTGAAAATACCTACATCAATACCGTCAATCGTGTAGTCTATGCTTCAAATACAGTTACAACAGTCACTCCTAAGTCACAGCATCTGCTTGTTTCGGATGTAAACGATCCAAGAAGAGCCAATCCAACTCCAGTGGCTAAAAAGATTCCTGTTTCTCTTCTGCCAGAAACGGGAGCCAAAGATGCAGTCTATCTGCCATATCTAGGTTTAGTAGCCATTATTGGTGCTTTAGGTCTAGGAAAATTGAAAGGTAAAGAAGACTGATAATAGATGAGAGGCTGGGACAAAAGTCCTAGCCTCTCAATTGTCTTTGGATTGTCGAGCAAGACGCAGTGGTTGAGTGGGCTCTACTACGCTGATTTCATCAGCTTTTACAGCCCTACTCAACTGTGCGGAGGTGGGACGACGAAATCGAATTCTAACGAATTACCGATTTCTGTCCCACTCTCTTTTATCTTTAAAAATACTGCTAAATCTCATGTAGCAAAAGTCTAAATCATTTGTAACATGACAAAAACATAACTCTAAAAAAACTGACATGTAAATGAGGTATGATTTTCTTATCAACAAATTATACGGAGAAAAACAGTTATGAAAAAAGCATTTGCTAAAGCAACTCTTGGTTTAACTTCTACAGCTTTTTTGGCGACAATCGGCGCTCAAGCTGCCAATGCAGATTCTTACGTTGTCCAGCAAGGGGACTCTTTTTTTGCCATTGCTAGCGCCAATGGGATGAATCCTTACGAACTGGCTGCCAATAATGGAAAATCAATTTTTGATACGATTAACCCAGGAGACGTGCTGCAAGTAAATGGTACAGCTTTGGCACAGACTTACAATCCATACAGTGCTCCTGCTTATGAAGCGACAAGCGATGCTGCTTTGGTATCTGATACTGAAGATGTTGTCTTAAATACACCAACTGACTATGGCAATTCTTACCCAATCGGTCAATGTACTTGGGGTGTGAAAGAAATGGCTCCTTGGGCCAGCAACTGGTGGGGCAATGCTAATACTTGGGCGATCAATGCTGGTGCTCAGGGTTATGCAACAGGAAATGTCCCAGTAGCAGGGGCTATTGCAGTTTGGGATGGCGGTGAATACGGACATGTTGCTTATGTGACAGATGTGCAAAGCGACAGCTCTATCCAAGTCTTGGAAGCGAACTACAATCACCAAAAGCAGATTAACAACTATCGTGGCTACTTTAACCCGAATGAATTTATGGGTGGAGTTACCTACATTTATCCAAACTAAAGATAATAAAAATGAGGCTGGGACAGATAATGTCTCAGCTTTTAAATAATCAATAGCTCTTGATGCGGTAGCTGATAGGGCTTTTTCTTTGTGCGGGAAAAGTCCTGAGCAGAAAGAGTTTTTTGAGGCGAAATATGTTAAAATGAAGAGAGGGAGGATTTCCTGGAAGGAGACTAATGAGTTATTTCAATAAGTACAAGTTTGATAAATCGAAATTTCGCCTGGGCATGCGTACCTTTAAGACCGGTCTGGCTGTCTTCATCATCCTACTGCTCTTTGGGCTTTTTGGTTGGAAAGGCCTGCAAATCGGTGCTTTGACGGCAGTCTTTAGTCTTCGTGAGGATTTTGATAAGAGTGTCCACTTCGGGACATCGCGAATCTTGGGAAACAGCATCGGTGGTTTTTACGCTCTGCTATTTTTCATCGCCAATAGTGTTTTTAAGGAGCAGTATTGGGTCACCCTTCTTTTGGTGCCGGTCTGTACCATGCTGACAATCATGACCAATGTCGCCATGAACAACAAGGCGGGAGTCATTGGCGGGGTATCTGCCATGCTGATCATTACCCTGTCCATTCGGCCGGAAGATACCATCCTGTATGTCTTTGCTAGAATCTTTGAAACCTTCATGGGAGTCTTTGTTGCGATTCTGGTAAATTCTGATATAGATCGGCTGCGAGCCATCTTTGAAAAGAAAAAATAAAATCCGTGTAAGAAAATCTGACATTATTTCTTGACATAAGATTTATTTCGTCCTATAATAGTGCGTAGAGAGGAATTTGAATGAAGGAAAAAGAGTTTCGCCGAAACATGGCAGTCTTTCCCATCGGCAGTGTTATGAAACTGACGGACCTATCTGCTCGTCAGATCCGTTATTATGAAGACCAGAATCTAATTACCCCTGCTCGGAATGAGGGGAATCGTCGGATGTATTCTTTGAATGATATGGACCGCCTTTTAGAAATTAAGGATTATATTTCAGAAGGTTATAATATCGCTGCGATTAAGAGGAAATATGCTGAGCGTGAAGCCAAGTCCCGCAAGACTATTAGTGACAAAGATGTCCGCCGTGCCCTGCATCATGACATCTTGCAGCAAGGCCGTTTTGCTTCTTCTCTGCCAACCTTTGGTCAGATGCGTCGACCATAGCTATTTTGTTTGAATTACAAGGAGAAATTTAATGTCTATTACAGCAGCTGATATCCGTCGCGAAGTAAAAGAGAAAAATGTTACCTTTATTCGTCTTATGTTCTCTGATATTTTAGGGACTATGAAGAATGTGGAAATTCCTGCCACGGATGAACAGCTTGACAAGGTCTTATCCAATAAAGCCATGTTTGATGGTTCTTCCATTGAAGGTTTTGTCCGTATCAATGAATCAGATATGTATCTTTATCCTGATTTGGATACTTGGACAGTCTTTCCTTGGGGAGATGAAAACGGCAGTGTAGCGGGTCTGATTTGTGATGTTTATACGACTGAGCATGTACCATTTCTAGGGGATCCTCGGAGCAACCTCAAGCGTGCCCTCAAGCATATGGAAGAGCTGGGCTTCAAATCCTTTAACCTCGGACCAGAGCCAGAGTTTTTCCTATTTAAGCTGGATGAAAATGGCGATCCGACGCTGGAAGTAAATGACAAGGGCGGTTATTTTGACTTGGCGCCGACAGATTTGGCAGACAATACTCGTCGGGAAATCGTCAATGTCCTAACTAAGATGGGCTTTGAAGTAGAAGCTAGTCACCATGAGGTAGCAGTCGGCCAGCACGAGATTGACTTTAAGTATGACGAAGTGCTTCGGGCTTGTGACAAGATTCAGATTTTCAAGCTGGTTGTGAAAACTATTGCTCGTAAGCACGGTTTGTATGCAACCTTTATGGCTAAGCCTAAGTTTGGCATTGCAGGATCTGGTATGCACTGTAATATGTCTCTCTTTGATCAAGACGGCAATAATGCCTTCTTCGATCCAGAAGATCCAAAAGGTATGCAACTGTCAGAAACAGCCTACCATTTCTTGGGTGGTCTGATTAACCATGCTTATAACTACACAGCTATCATGAATCCAACGGTCAACTCATACAAACGTTTGGTTCCTGGCTATGAAGCGCCAGTTTATATTGCTTGGGCAGGACGTAATCGTTCACCATTGGTGCGCGTGCCAGCCTCTCGTGGTATGGGGACTCGCTTGGAGCTGCGTTCGGTTGATCCGATGGCCAATCCATATATTGCTATGGCAGTTCTCTTGGAAGTTGGCCTGCATGGTGTTGAGAATAAAATCGAAGCTCCAGCACCAATCGAAGAAAACATCTATATCATGACTCCAGAGGAGCGTAAGGAAGCTGGAATTACAGACCTGCCATCAACTCTTCACAATGCCTTGAAGGCCTTGACAGAAGACGAAGTCGTTAAAGCGGCTCTTGGCGAGCATATCTATACGAGCTTCTTAGAAGCTAAGCGTATCGAGTGGGCTAGCTATGCAACCTTTGTCTCCCAATGGGAAGTGGATAATTATCTGGATTTATACTAAACTTAGAGCAGGAGGATTGGCATATCCCCTGCTTTTTCGTGGAGGAGGAGAAAGATGGAAAAATTTCATGATTTTATTAAGCGGGTTTTCGATGAGCAATATGAAGCCTATTTTGGTCCAGATATGCTTGAAAAACTTGAATCTCAAGATTATTATTTAAGGCGGGAGGAAGATGGCCAGTTAATTGCCTTGCTTCATGCCCAACAGGTGTTGAAAAATATTCATGTCAAGGCTTTGGTGGTGGATAAAGAACATCAGAAAAAAGGTTTGGGAGCTAGTCTGCTGGCAGAATTAGAAGAAAAGGTTGCAGAAGCTGGAGTAACTAGCATTACCTTGTCCACTAAATCTTATCAAGCCAAGGATTTTTACATCAAACAAGGCTATGAAATCTACGCCAGTCTAACAGATGTTCCGCAAAAGGGCATTACCAAATATCATTTTATCAAGCGATTTAAGTGAGCCATTCTCAAATAAATGGAAGCCAATTTGGTTTCTGTTTTTTTGTGCTATAATAATGCTAATGACTGTTAAAAGGAATAAGAAATGAAAAGGCAGAAAACAATAGCTATAGCTTTAGTAACTATAGGAATCATCGGTGGAGCTTTTTTCCTTGGAAATCAGGAGAGCTTAAATAAAATTATAACCAGAAAGCCAGATTTGCAAAAGATAAAGGAAAAGCAGTTGGATGAATTGAAAAAGCATGAGGAAGAAATCAAAGATTTTGTCAAGTCACAAAATCCTAAGATTGAATCTGTTCAGCTGGATTGGAACCAGACAAACTGGGAAGAAGTAGGCAATGGTACTCCGTGGGGAGGAGGAGAAGTGATAAGAATTTTTGGAGGATTTAACCATATCGAAGACTCGAGTTGGAGTATTTTAGTTGATGTAAAAGATGGGAAAGTAGATATTGATTCTATCATGCAAGGTAGTCCGCTACGAGCAGGAGGAGACATTTTTGAGTGATAGCAGTTCAAATCCTTTGATAATTTCTATACAGATCTAACGCGCCTTTTCATGTAATTCGGTGTTATAATATGTAACTTCTATTGTCTAGGAGGAAGAAATTGAGGAAACATAAAATCATTTGGTTGGCATTAATTGCCCTTGTTGTTGGCATAGGAAGTCTACATATGTTAAAACAGAGTAATTTGTTTTCAGATGGCAAAGCTAATTTGCGTTCCACAAAAGATAAACAGCTAGATTATTTAAAGTCGCAAGAGGAAGAGATTAAAAAATTTGTGAAGTCGCAAAATCCTAAAATAGAGTCAGTAGAGATTAATTGGGAGGAAACGCATTGGGAAGAAATTGGCAATGGAACACCGTGGGGTGCTGGAGAAATTGTTAATGTATATGGGAGATTCAATCATATTGAGGATTCTTCTTGGAATGTCACTTTTTTAGTAAAAGATAATGAGGTAGTTCCAAATTCAATATCTTTAGCCAATGATTTATATGTAGGAGGCAGGATTTTTGAGTAATGGTAATTTGAAACCTTTTGATAATTTCTATGTAGATTTGGCAGATTCCTCTAAGTAATCATGCATTACAGCATATGTAATTTCTAAAGGCTAGGAGGAGTAAATGAAAAAACATTTTACAATAATAGCGATAATTGTGGCCGTAATAACTATCGGGGCAAGCATCTATATAATCAATAAGGATGATAGTTTTAATAAAGCTTTCGATAGTAAAGCTGGTTTGCGAATCACAAAAGAAAAGCAGCTGCATTATTTGAAGAAGCATCAAGATGAAATAAAAAATTTTATCAAGTCGCAAAATTCGAAAATTGAATCAGTACAAATTGATTGGGAAGAAACGCAATGGAATCAAGTCGGAAATGGTACTCCCAAAGGCGGGGAGATATTATTGATGTTTATGGAAGGTTCAATAATATTGAAAATTCTGGTTGGCATGTCATGATAGATATACCTGAGGGAGAATTCAATATAGGTGCCATGACATTGGTAAATTATTTAAGTGTTGATGGCGATGAATTTGAGTAATTCTTTCTTTCATTTGAGAGAACAATTAGACATTTTATCTAAAGAAGGGAAACTTATCTCTATTGATCTGGATATGGCAGCTCATATGATTTCAGGTGCCTTGAACGAGTTGTCTCTTTTTCTGGCTGAGAAAGAGGAAGAAGCGGAAGTCAGAGAAGCAGTGAGAAGTCTGTTAAGGGGATTTAGAAATTATGGCGAAAAAGGTTAAAGATTATTATGATTTGGTTTATGCGGAGGATTTGAGCCGTCGCTTGCAAGAAGACACAGATAAATTTGATGCTCAGCATTTTATGTCTCTAGTTGAAAGCGACTTAGAGTCTTTGGAATTTACTCAGCGTCAAGAGCTGCTGGCAAGGAGTATCAAAGAATGCTTGCCGCTTTCTTATGCGGATTCTCTTAAGGTTTTTAAGCAGATACTTGGTCCAGAGTTAGAGGGCGGCTTGGGGATGTTTTCAGAAGGATACTGGTTGTGGCCGATTGGCAAATACGTGGAACTTTACGGAGGTCAGGAATTCGAGTTGAGTGCAGCCTTTAGTAAGGAATTAACCAAGCGATTTACTGGAGAATTTTCCATGCGGCCCTTGCTGGCTAATTATCCTAAAGCTACCATGGATTTACTGCTAGAGTGGAGCCAAGATGAGAATATGCGCGTCCGCAGATTAGCCAGCGAGTGTATGCGTATCCGACTGCCTTGGGCTAAGAAGCAGACTGTGGTTTTAGATTATTTTGATGAATTTACCGCTATTTTAAGGAATCTAAAGGATGACACGGATAAATCAATCCAAAAAAGTGTCGCTAATAATCTGAATGATTTATATAAAGAAGATCCTGAAAAATTTGAGAGGGTGATTGGGACTTGGCAAGAGGAAAAACTGAGTCCGAGTTGCGCTTGGATTATCAAGCATGCTTCACGAACAAAAAATAAAGCAGTAAAATAGAGTTTGGGACAAAAAGATTTCAATTTTTAACAATCTTAATTATTAAGCCCTTCAAATCTATAATTAAATGCGAAAAGAGTCTGGGACAAAAAGATTTCAATTTTTAAAAATCTTAATTATCAAGCCCTTCAAATCTATAATTAAATGCGAAAAGCGAACAAAGCAGAATTCTGATTATCAGAAAACTAGTTTTGTTCGCTTTTTATATTTGAGGTTGGACTTTTGTCCCAGCCTCTATTTTTTAGTTATCTTCGTCTGGTGTAAGCACCATCGGAATGATAATCGGTTCGCGCTCGGTGCTTTCGTAGAGGAAAGGACGCAAGGCGTTGACGATAGCGCCGCTGACAGATTGGACGCTGGCATCTTTATTCTTAAGGGCAATGCGAATGGCATTGAAGAGGATGCGCTGGCTTTGGCGAATGAGGTCGCCTGATTCGCGCATGTAGATAAAGCCACGGCTGAGAATATCTGGACCGGCTAAAATCATCTTGGACTCAAAGTCAACCGTCGCAACAGCCAGGACAACGCCGTCCTCTGATAGGTCTTTACGGTCACGAAGGACAGCAGCTCCGATTTCACCAATGCGGTTCCCATCGACATAAATATCCTGAGCGTTGAAGCTACCGGCAATACGTGCTGAGTCAGCTGTCAGAGCCAGCACATCACCATTGCTCATAATGAAGATATTATCTTTTGGGACTCCAGTATCAACGGCTAGGCCTGCATGGACTTTCTGCATACGGTATTCACCATGGACTGGCATGAAATATTTAGGCTTGATCAAGCGGAGCATGAGTTTCTGCTCTTGTTGGCCACCGTGTCCAGAGGTGTGGATATTGTTAATCTTACCGTGAATCACTTCTACACCGGCCTCGGAAATAATGTTAATCAGCTTGTTAACGCTGGTCGTATTACCAGGGATAGGGCTGGATGAGAAGATGACCGTATCTCCAGGCTGCAACTGAACCTGACGGTGGGTACCATTGGCAATCCGAGACAGGGCTGCCATAGGTTCACCCTGACTTCCGGTACACATAATCAGCACTTCGCCAGCTGGATAGTCCTTGAGTTCATTTGGCTCGATGAAGGTATCTTTGGGAACCTTGATATAGCCCAGCTCAATCCCGTTGACAATAGCCTTTTCCATGGAGCGGCCAAAGACCGCAATCTTACGGCCGGTCTTGACAGCAGCATCTGCTGCCTGCTGTAGCCGGAAGATGTTTGAGGCAAAGGAAGCGAAAATAATCCGTCCATTAATGCCTTCAATGATCTTCATAATAGACTGTCCGACCACTTTTTCGGAATTGGTAAAGGTCGGAACTTCAGCATTGGTCGAGTCAGACAGGAGGCAGAGAACGCCTTCTTCACCCAGAGCTGCCATGCGGTGCAAGTCTGCCGGCTCACCGACTGGTGTAAAGTCAAACTTGAAGTCACCGGTACAGACAATCTTACCCTGCGGCGTATGGATGACAATTCCCAAAGGCTCTGGAATAGAGTGGGTTGTCCGGAAGAAAGTAGCTTTCAGATGCTTGAACTGCAGTTCTGTGTTTTGATTGATTTCATAGAGCTTGGCATCGCGCAAAAGTCCATGCTCTTCTAGCTTGCCGCGAATGAGTGCCAGCGCCAAAGGACCAGCATAGATAGGAACATTGGCTTGCTTGAGCAAGAAAGGAATACCACCGATATGGTCCTCGTGCCCGTGGGTGATGAGGACAGCTTTTACGCGGTCAATATTTTCTACGATATAAGAGTAGTCGGGAATGACATAGTCAATCCCTAACAGGTCGTCTTCTGGGAACTTGATACCGGCATCCACGATGATAACTTCATTTTGGTATTCAATCCCGTAGGTGTTTTTACCGATTTCGCCTAACCCACCAATCGCAAAAACGCCAACTTCTTTGGGTTTTAAGGTATATGCCATGGGTTAGAACTCCGTCAATTCAAAAGTGCCTGACTCTTTTTCGTATTCGAGGTGTTTGTCAGACAAGAGCTCAATAAATTCAATATTGTAAGGGGTATTTTCTTCGACTAACTTACGAGCCTGAATGCGGCCTTCCAATTCATTAGCTGCTTCGATATCTAAATAAAGGGCACGTGTCTTTTCACGGCGCGGACTGCGCTCTTTTGTTTCCTGATAAAAAACTTTGTAAATCATTACATTTCCTTTCATATTTTCATGATTAACCTGCAGAAAACAACAGCTGATTAGCTGTTTTCTTTTATTCAATTTTGAGTAGTAGATTAATCCTGATTCGTTACAATTATAATGATTATAACATAAAATAGGGGAATAGTAAAAGGTGCAAGTCAGAAAAATCTTGAAAGCTTTTTCTGGAATTTCTTGACTTATCTAGGCAGTTTTCTGGCCTGAGTCTATGCTTGTGGCTGCTTTTATAGTATAATAAGAGGCAAACAATCGAGTAAGGAAAAGAATGATGAACATTTTAGCGATGGATACATCCAATAAAGCCTTGTCTTTGGCTCTTTTGCAGGATAAGGAGCTCTTGGGGCAGGTGACGCTCAATATCAAGAAAAATCATAGCATTACCCTTATGCCAGCTATTGATTTTCTGATGAATAGTCTGGATATGAAGCCAAAAGATTTGGATCGTATCGTGGTAGCTCAGGGGCCGGGCAGCTACACAGGTCTGAGAATTGCGGTGGCGACAGCCAAGACCCTGGCTCATACCCTCAAGATTGAGCTGGTCGGTGTGTCTAGTCTGCTGGCTTTAGTACCAGAGCAGGTGGAGGGCTTGGTTATTCCAGTCATGGATGCCCGCCGCAATAATGTCTATGCTGGCTTTTACCAGTCTGGTCAGGCTGTAAGGCCGGAAGCTCATCTGCCTTTGGCAGAGGTTTTGGAAATAGCTGGCGCTGCTAACCAATCAATCACCTTTGTCGGAGAAACGACAGCTTTTACGGAGCAGATTGAAGCGGCTCTTCCTAAGGCTGCCATTCAGCAGACCTTGCCAGACGCGGGAGCTATTGGTCGTCTCGGTTTAGACCTGCCAGCCCAGTCCATTCATGACTTTGTCCCTAACTATCTCAAGCGAGTAGAAGCTGAGGAAAATTGGCTCAAGACCCATCAGGAATCCAGCGATTCTTACATTCAGCGCCTATGATTAAGTTGAGAAAATGGAGCGACAGCTCGGATGTGGACGCGGTACTTCTCGCAGAAGAGCTGGAACAGCTCTTACTTGCAGTCTATGAGGTCAGCCCTTGGACAACTAGCCAAGTGGCAGAGGTTCTGTGTTCGGATGTGAACAGTTGTGCACTAGCAGCAGATGAGAGTCAGCTTGTCGGTTTTTTAGTCTGGCAGGAGACAGACTTTGAAGCAGAAGTCCTGCAGATTGCTGTATTGCCTAGCTATCAGGGGCGGAAAATCGCGACAGCCTTATTTGACTTTTTACCAGCAGACAAAGAAATTTTCCTCGAAGTGAGGGAGTCCAACAAGCCAGCTCTGCTATTTTACAAAAAGAAAAATTTGAAGAAATCGCGCGGCGGAAGGCCTACTATCATGCGCCGGTGGAAGATGCGATTGTCATGAAAAGAGAGATCCATGAAAGATAGATATATTTTAGCTTTTGAGACGTCTTGTGACGAGACTAGTGTGGCGGTTTTGAAGAATGAGACGGAGCTTTTGAGCAATGTCATTGCCAGCCAGATTGAGAGCCACAAGCGTTTTGGCGGAGTGGTGCCTGAAGTGGCCAGCCGTCACCATGTGGAGGTCATTACGGTTTGCATTGAGGAGGCATTGGCAGAAGCAGGGATTACTGAGGAGCAAGTCACAGCTGTGGCCGTCACCTACGGTCCTGGTCTGGTTGGGGCGCTTTTGGTCGGCTTGGCAGCAGCCAAGTCTTTTGCCTGGGCTCATGATATTCCCCTGATTCCGGTTAATCACATGGCTGGGCATTTGATGGCAGCCCAGAGCGTGGAGCCCTTGGAGTTTCCCTTGCTGGCTCTCTTGGTCAGCGGCGGTCATACTGAGCTGGTCTATGTTAGTCAGGCTGGTGACTATAAGATTGTGGGGGAGACCCGTGATGATGCGGTCGGTGAAGCCTATGACAAAGTCGGTCGCGTTATGGGCCTGACCTATCCAGCAGGCCGGGAGATTGATCAGCTGGCTCATGAGGGACAGGATATTTATGATTTTCCGCGGGCCATGATCAAGGAAGACAATCTGGAATTTTCTTTTTCCGGTCTCAAGTCGGCCTTTATCAACCTGCACCACAATGCCCAGCAAAAAGGAGAAGTCTTGTCTAATCAAGACCTGTCAGCAAGCTTTCAGGCAGCGGTCATGGATATTCTCATGGCCAAGACTAAGAAAGCGCTGGAAAAATATCCAGTCAAGACTCTGGTCGTGGCGGGCGGTGTTGCAGCCAATCAAGGCCTGAGAGAACGCTTGGCAGCTGAGATTCAGGATGTGAAGGTGATCATTCCGCCATTGCGCCTTTGCGGTGACAATGCTGGTATGATTGCCTATGCCAGTGTCAGCGAGTGGAACAAGGGGAATTTTGCCAGTTTGGACCTCAATGCCAGGCCGAGTCTGGCTTTTGAAACTATGGAGTAAAGGAGAAGAATGCGCGGACAGACATTTAAACAGGGTGCAAAAGCAGCAGTGCCAACGGCTCTGGGTTATATCGGGATTGGCTTAGCCTGCGGCATCATGGCGGCACCCTATATGAATCCCTTGGAGATGGGGCTGATGAGTATTCTGGTTTATGCGGGCAGTGCTCAGTTTGCCATGATTGGTTTATTTGCTCAGCAGGCGCCGGTCTTGGCCATCGCACTGACTGTTTTTTTAATTAATATCCGGCATCTTTTGCTCTGTCTGCATGCATCAACTCTTTTTCGTAAGTCTAGCTTGATGCAGAATATTGTCATTGGCTCTTTTTTGACGGATGAATCTTATGGAGTCTTGATGGGAGAGCGGGCACATACAGAAGAAATTGCTGCTGCTTGGATGATGGGCAATAATTTCATGAGTTACGCTTCCTGGATTTTGGGTACTGTTTTGGGAACAGCCCTCGGTGCCCTTCTGCCCAATCCTGAGAGCTTTGGCCTGGACTTTGCCTTGGTCGCTATGTTTATCGGCATTTTTTCTTCTCAGTTTACAATTATGCTACGACGGGTCAAGATAAAGAAGCTCTTTTTCGTCTTGGGCGTGGTGGGCCTTGCATACTTGCTTCTGACCATGCTGCTTCAAAATTCGCTGGCGGTACTGTTTGCAACCTTGCTAGGCTGTACAGTGGGGGTAATTTTGGATGATAAGTAAGTATATTTTGCTGGCTATTCTTTTGTCAGCCCTAGTCACTTGGATTCCGCGGGTTTTGCCCTTTATCCTAGTCAAGTACAAGGGGCTTCCGCCCATGGCAGAGCGTTTCCTCAAATACCTGCCAGTTTCCATTATCTTTGCCCTTATCCTGTCTAGTGTCACCAATGCTAAAACAGGTCAGCTGCCGAGTTTTAAATGGCTGGATTTAATGGTCGTTTTTCCGACTAGTTATGTGGCATTTAAGTATAAAAACTTAATTGCAACTGTTGTGTTTGGTGTAGTCTTGGTGGCCTTGCTGCGCTATCTAGCTGGATTTCTTGGCTTGTAAAGAGAGTACAAGACAGATTGAATCGGTCGATTCGGTCTGTTTTTTGCTAAATTCTAAGAATTATCTGAAAATATAATATTTTATGCTATAATGGAACCAATCAAAATCATGGAGGTTCGAAAATGGCAGAAGCAGGTCATAAATTTTTAGCAAAATTAGGAAAGAAACGTCTTCGTCCCGGTGGCAAGCTGGCAACAGACTGGCTGATTGAGCAGGGGCAGTTTTCCAGCGAAAAGAAGGTTCTAGAAGTTGCCTGCAATATGGGAACCACAACGATTGAGCTGGCTAAAACATATGGCTGCCAGATTACTGCAGTTGATTTGGATAAGGCTGCGCTAAATCAGGCGCGGCTTAATGGAGACAAGGCTGGTGTTGGTGAGCTAGTTACATTTGAGCAGGCTAATGCCATGAAGCTGCCTTATGATGACAATTCTTTTGATATCCTTATTAATGAAGCCATGCTGACCATGCAGACGGATAAGGGGAAGGCCAAATGTATGGATGAGTACTACCGGGTGCTGAAGCCAGGCGGAGTGCTCCTTACCCACGACGTCATGCTCAAACAAAGAGATGAGAATGTCCGGGAAGAGCTATCGCGTGCGATTAACGTTAATGTTGGTCCTCTAACCGAAGGCTCTTGGATTCAGCTGGCGCGTTCTCACGCTTTTGATCGTGTAGACACCTTTGTCGGCGAAATGACCTTGATGAGTCTTCGAGGTATGATTTATGACGAAGGACTGGGCGGCACACTGAAAATCTGCTTCAATGCCCTCAAGAAAGAAAACTATAGTCAATTTATGAAGATGTTCAAGATGTTTCAAAAAAATCAGGAAAAACTGGGCTTTATTGCTATGGTTTCTCGTAAATAACTGCTAGCCGCTTTGGAAACTCTAAGGCGGTTTAAAAAAATTCTAAAAAAGCTTGACTCTGACCTTTGGTCAGGCCTTATACTATAGTGGTAAGGAGGTCTATCATGTACCATATCAAAGAAGCTGCGCAGCTTTCGGGAGTTTCTGTCAAAACCCTGCATCATTATGACAAAATCGGACTTTTAGTACCGGACAAATCAGAAAATGGCTATCGGACGTACAGTCAAGCTGATTTGGAGCGGCTGCAGGTCATCCTTTACTATAAGTATCTGGGCTTTTCCTTAGAGAAGATAGCAGAGCTGCTGAGTCAGGACGAACAGGCCTTGTTGCCGCATCTGGTTAGGCAGTTAGAGTATTTGCAGCAGGAAAGAGACCGCCTGGATACCTTGATTTCTACTTTACAAAAAACCATCCAAGAAGAAAAAGGAGAAAGAAAGATGACAATGAAAGAAAAATTCGCAGGCTTTACCTACGAAGATAATCACAAATACCATCAAGAAGCTGTCGAAGAATACGGTCAAGAAGTCATGGCAGAAGCATTGACTCGTCAAAATGGACGGGAAGAAGAAGCTGCCGCAGCCTTCAATCAAGTTTTTCAAAGTCTGGCAGAGAACGTGCAGCAAGGCTTGCCAGTTGAAGCATCAGAAAATCAAGAGCAGGCAGCGAGTCTCTTACAAGCCATTCGCACTTACGGCTTTGACTGCTCGCTGCAAGTCTTTGCTTACATCGGTCAGGGCTATGTCCACAATCCAGAGTTTAAGAAGAACATTGACAAGTTCGGACCAGGCACTGCCCAGTACACAGCAGATGTGATTGCTGCTTACGTCCGGACAAATGCAGAATAAATGAGAGTGGGACAGAAATCGGTAATTCGTTAGAATTCGATTTCGTCGTCCCACCTCCGCACAGTTGAGTAGGGTTGTAAAAACTGATGAAATCAGCGTGTTAGAGCCCACTCAACCACTGCGTCTTGCTCGACAATCCAAAGACAATTGAGAGGCTAGGACTTTTGTCCCACTCTCATTTTTTACTTCAAGTCATAAAGCCAGTCGTCGCCGTCTTTATAGTAAAAGAATTCACTTAAATCGTCTTCTAAAAAAACACGCAGCATATCAGACATGTCCTCAGTTGCAAGTTTCAGACGAGACAGATTTTGC
This sequence comes from Streptococcus sanguinis, assembly GCA_013378335.1. Taxonomy (NCBI): domain Bacteria; kingdom Bacillati; phylum Bacillota; class Bacilli; order Lactobacillales; family Streptococcaceae; genus Streptococcus; species Streptococcus sanguinis. The sequence continues at coordinate 2,004,589 of CP040556.1, read as the reverse complement.
AACTCTTCCCACCAAACCTTTCCTTCATCTGAGGATTGTAGGACACCAGAATAGTGCTTTGTCTTATAGAGCAAGACGACATAACGAAAATCTTTATCATCATACCAATCCTTTATGCCGCATAGTTGAGGCTTGAATATGGTTAATCCAGTTTCTTCTTTTACTTCTCTGATAACTGCATCGGTAAAAGATTCTCCTCGCTCTACATGCCCGCCAGGAAAAGTGATGCCGGGCCAGTCAGACTTCACTCGTTCTTGGACAAGAACTTTTTCTCCGTCATAAATCATGCACATGTTGACGAATTCGACTGTTTCGCGTCTGTTCATCTTGTTCTCCTATTTTGTTAGTAATTTTTCTACTACGTTTAACTTTCTCATGGTCAGATCCACGCCAAAAAGTTTTTCAAGATAGTTGGTATTGAGCTTTTTTCGTTTTGCAGTTCTAGGGAGATAGAGGTAGAGACAGTGATCGCCTAGACAAATTTCTTCCTCGCCATAGTCAGCTTTCAATTTTTCTAGTGGCAGACTTTGGATAAATCCCTGATAAAGAATCACATGTACACGATCATGAAGATAGCCTTCTCTAAACGGGTTTTCGTGAATAATCTTTTCAAAATCGTTCTTATTCTTGATAACCATTTTTAAGTCGGCCCCAATTTTTTCCTTTATCAGAGTATGAACGCGTTCTCGTATTTCTTCTAAATCTGAGTCACTCTCAAGAATGATATTCCCGCTTTGAATATAGGTTCGAACGTGTTGAAACCCAGCTTCTGTTAAAATATCCACCAAATAAGACATTTTAGGGATAGCATTTTTTCCATTAGGAGTAACACCTCTTAGTAAAATAATATGTTCCAAAGGACTTCCTTTCTTATTTGGTACTTATTGGATTTGAGCCTGCCACCCAGCCGGTGCAGAGGGCAGAGGTGATATTGAAGCCGCCCGTATGGGCATTGATGTCTAGGACCTCTCCAGCAAAGTGGAGACCGGGAACGAGCTTGCTTTCCAGAGTTTTAGGATTGATTTCCTTGAGACTAACGCCACCCTTAGTGACAAAGGATTTAGCCAGAGACATTTTGCCAGTGACTGGGATAGGCAGTTCCTTGATTCGTTTGATAAGGGCTTCTTTTTCATTGACATGGACTTGCTTGACTTTTTCAGGAAATGGCTGGGCAAAAAAGTCTGCTAGGCGCTCGGGCAGGAGGATTTTCAGGCAGTTCTTCAGAGACTTTTCTCGGTTTTCCTCTAAGAAATGAGCCAAATCTTCTTCACTCATCTGAGGAAGGATATCTAGATAAATGGTTTCGCCGCCCTTGACAAAGCTAGACAAGCGCAGGGCTGCCGGACCTGACAGACCAAAGTGGGTAAAGAGCAGGTCGTGGGTGATGATATGCTTGCCGTAGCTTAGGGTCACATCGTCCAGCGAAATCCCCTGAAGCGCTTTGTGAGGAAAGTCAGTCAGAAGAGGACTTTCAGCGGCTTCCAGGTCAGTCACCGTGTGCTTAAAGTGTCGGGCGATATCGTGACCGAAGCCTGTCGAGCCTGTTGAAGGGTAGGACTTGCCTCCAGTCGTCACAATCAATTTCTGGCAGGTCCAAGTCTGGTCGCTGGATCTGACAGTGAAAAGATCATCAGTTTTTTTGACAGAGACAATTTCGGTATTGGTGATGACAGTGCCGCCCAGCTCTGCAATTTTCTTTTCCAAAGCTTCGATAATGGTGCGGGACTTGTCTGTCACTGGGAAAACACGGCCGTGGTCCTCAACCTTGAGTTTGACGCCGTTCTCTGTAAAGAAGTTGATGATGTCATGGTTGTCAAACTGAGAAAAGACGCTGTAAAGAAAGCGACCGTTACCGGGAATGCCGGCCATGAGGTCATCTAGATTTCCATTATTGGTCACATTGCAGCGCCCGCCGCCTGTACCAGCTAGTTTCTTTCCCAATCGTTTATTTTTCTCAAGGAGCAAGGTCTTCTGCCCGTAGAAAGAACTGGAAATGGCAGCCATCATGCCAGCCGGTCCTCCACCGATAATGATTGTGTCGAAATGGTTCATTGTTTTTTTCCTTTCGTAGGGAGTGGTTTCTATCAGTTAGTCAGAAATCTTGTGCTTCCTTGGTGAGTAGGATTTGCTATCTTGTAGACGTTCTTGGAAGGCTGTAGCTGAACATCTCTAGGCTTCTCAATTCATTCGATTTTTTCATTTCTTTTACTAGACTAATCTGTCTCATTGTATCATAAAAAAGGGCTAAAAAGATAGGAGCCAGGCTCAAAAAATCTTGTGAAATTTGACAGTTAAGGCTTGATATGATAAGATTTAGGTATCTACAAACTAGAAAAAGTTTTTGAGGAAATTATGGCAATTGAAAAGACAGTCAGCGAGTTAGCCGAGATTCTTGGAGTTAGCCGCCAGGCGATTAACAATCGTGTCAAGGCACTGCCGCCAGAAGATACGGAAAAGAATGAAAAAGGAGTCACGGTGGTGACCCGCAGCGGCTTGATTAAGCTGGAAGAGATTTATAAGAAAACTATTTTTGAAGATGAACCTGTCAGCGAAGATGTGAAGCAACGCGAGCTGATGGAAATCTTGGTAGACGAAAAAAATGCTGAGATTGTGCGGCTTTATGAGCAGCTTAAGGCTAAGGACAGCCAGCTAGCTAAGAAAGATGAGCAGCTACGCATTAAGGATGTCCAGATTGCTGAAAAGGACAAGCAGCTGGACCAGCAGCAGCAGCTAACAGCTAAGGCTATGAATGAGCGTGAAACCTTGCTGTTGGAGTTGGATGAAGCCAAGGAAAAGGTTCAGGAGCAGGAAAGCAAGGGCTTCTGGGCACGTTTATTTGGAAAATAAAAATAAGGTTGGGACATTTGTCTCAGCCTTGTTTTAAATAAGAATCGCTTTTTAGCAAGTTTTGTATTGTTCACAACATAAAGGAGGAAAATGAAATCACAAAGACTGGGACTTTTACGTCTCTATCGCAATCTTGATAAAATTTTGTTGCTCTTTTTCACAGTCTTTATGCTCATGGAGCTGGCCTGGGTGCCTTTCAACTCCTTTGCAGCAGAGACTCTGCTCAAGCAGACAGGCTACCTCTTCTTATCTTATACGAATGCCTTGAAGGTTCTGACTTCAAATGTCTGGGTTGGCTTGGCCTTTCTAGTGCTTTTTGCGGCCAATCTCTTTGTCGCTTATTTTCAGATTGGGCTGATATTTATGGGGCTCCGCAATCTTCTGGACGAGGAAGAAAGAAGCGCCTTTCAGTTTATCAAGAAAAGTTTCAAAGACAGCGGATTGCTGATTCGCTACGCCCGGCCCAGCAAGGTCCTCTTTATTGCACTGTATATGGGCTTTATCTTTCCCTTTCTGCGGCAAATTCTCAAAATATACTACTTGAATAAAATTCTGATTCCAGAATTTATCGTGACCTATCTCAAGACGGCCTTATGGATGAGATTATCAATCTATGCTTTAGGTTTTCTGCTTTTTTTGATAGCTGTCCGCCTGATGTTTGCCCTGCCCAAGCTCTTTTTTGAGCATTTCCGCCTACGAGACGCGATTAGGTATAGTTTGGAGAAGACCAAGGGGCACCTGATTCGCTATACTTGGCAGCTCTTTTGGATACTGGCTAAGAGCTTTCTCTTCTTTCTTTTAAGCAGCATTCTGATTTTAGTGTTGCAGCAGTATGCGGATGGCCAGTCCAATCAGATAGCCTTGACAGCAGCGGTTGTCAATTACTGCCTCATCAAGCTGGCTTATTACTTTATTGTAGCCTACTTTCTGATTAAGTTTGTGGCTTTTCTGACAGACAGTAAGCTGTCTGAATACCGCTACAGGAAAGGCCTGCCTCTCATGCGCTGGTTTATCCTTCTGGTCACCAGCTCTGCCTTTGTCCTTGAAGGCTTTGCCTATCTCAATCTGCCCTTGGAAAACGTCCCTCTAACCATCTCTCACCGTGGAGTTTCGCAGGGAAATGGTGTCCAGAATACGGTTGAGTCGCTAGAGAAAACCGCCCTGCTCAAGCCAGATTATATCGAAATGGATGTACAGGAGACCAAGGACGGACAGTTTGTCATGATGCACGATGCCAATCTAAAAGCCTTGGCTGGCGTTGATGCTAAACCGCAAGAGTTGACTCTGCAAGAGCTGACGGCTTTAGATATTTCGGAAAATGGACACACTGCCAAAATTTCCAGCTTTGATGCTTATCTCAAACGAGCCAATCAAATGGGCCAGCGGCTCTTGATAGAAATCAAGACCAGCAGCTTGGATTCAACAGATATGATGGACCGATTCCTGAGCCAATACGGAGCCAACATCAAGGTTTATGGCCACCAGATTCAGTCATTGGACTATCAGGTTATTGACAAGACAGTCCAGTATGATGAGAGCATACCGACCTTCTTTATCCTGCCCTACAATACTATTTTCCCGCGAACACAGGCTTCCGGCTATACGATGGAGTACTCGACCCTCGATGAAAACTTTGTCGATAAGCTATGGACGACGGATAAGCAGCTCTATGACTGGACCATCAATGATGCAGACAGCATTGGCAAATCCTTCCGTCTGGGTGTTGACGGCATGATTACCGATGATTTAGAGCTGGTTCAGAGCTCTATCAAGGAGCTACAGAATAATCCTGACTATGCTCTGCTTTTGATGAGTAAGGCAGCGGATTTGCTTAATTTTGTGTAGTGGACTAGTGAGGAAACGACTATAAATCAAAAGAGGCTGGGACAAAAGTCCAACCTCAAATATAAAAAGCGAACAAAACTAGTTTTCTGGTAATCAGAATTCTGCTTTGTTCGCTTTTCGCATTTAATTATTTAATTATAGATTTGAAGGGCTTAATAATTAAGATTTTTAAAATTGAAATCTTTTTGTCCCAAACTCTTTTTGCTGGTTCGAGTATCTCTTGACTTATGTTTAGTCAAGAGGTAAGGTTATTTATCTTGCTTAAAAAGGCAATTTGCCTGCGAAAGCGCCCATTTTCTTCTGAGTGGCCTCATCAATTTGAGCCAGCGCGTGATTCAGGGCCTGCGCTGTCATCTCTGACAGAGTTTCCAAATCTTCAGAATCCACAACGGCTGGATTGAAGTCAATGCTGACTACTTTTTTATCGCCAGTCAGTTTAGCAACGACTAAATCTTGGGCTGATTTCCCAGTGAATTCTGTTGCAGCCAGTTCTGCTTGGCCTTTTTCCATTTGCTTTTGAAGCTTTTGTGCTTGCTTCATCATGCTTTGCATGTTCATCATAAGATTTTCTTTCCTTTCTCTAGCAAGGGCTAAGCCCTCGGTAATCTTCACTCTTCAAATTATATCATTTTTTGGAAAAGTGGCAAGAAGCAGAGCCAGAGTTTTTCCATAATGAAAAGCAGGATATGCTCTTATAAGAGGAATGTGTATCGTATTGAGAATTTTTGATGAAACCTAGTTGATGCGAGTCGTGCTCTTTTAATCGCTTGTCTCATCCAAATCTTCGTTCATATTAAAGTTCATGGTCGGCAAATCCAGACTAGATTGCTCCAAATCTACCGTCAGCTGATAGTCGGTCTTATCACGAACGGTATGCTCAAAGTCCGTTGTATAGAGGACGAGGCGCAGTTGGTCGCCTTTTTTCATTTTATAGATGGTTGGTTGCAGTTCAAAGGAAAATTCCAGCCATTGGTCAGGAGCAACTTCTTCAACCGTTAGTAGGTTGGTCCGGTTTTGCAGGTTGATGAAGCCTTTGGTGATGACGCGATGAGGCGTTTCAGTATGGGGGAGTTCAACCAGATTGTCCAGCATATAGTAGCGGCCGTTATCCATGACTCTAGGCTCAATAGGAGTAGGAATCGGTGTGAGGCGTTTAGCTGGTCCGAAGTCCAGCAATTGAGCAGAAATCAGTCCTTTATCAGTGCTGGATTTGAGGCGAAGATTGAGCTGGCTCGCTCCGTTGAGAAAGAGGTCCTTTTCCAAGGTCCAGTCCAGAGTAATCTGGTTGACCTTATCTTCAAAAAGCTCAGTCTTGAAGCTTTGGTAGTTTTTAGCAAAACGATTATAGTCTTCTTCTGGATATTGATTTTGGATAGCTTGGCAGTCTTGGCCTAGTTGGAGATGAAGATTCTGCTCTTGCCCGCCGAAGTCTTCCAAGGTCAGCCAACTTTGAGCTTGGCTGTTGTCCTGCCAAATGACTGCTGGAAGTTCAAAGTCTGATTCATATCCCAGCAGTTTCTTGCACAGCAGAGCATTGATAGACTCGCGGAAGTCGATGGATTGCCAGTTGTTCATGTAAACATGGGCGCCGTTATGGAAGAAGAGATGTTTTTTGATGTGGTGTGGTAAGGCTCGAAGCATATTATAGACATGGAGGGGCTTGACATTCCAGTCTTGAGAGCCATGGGTGAAGACAACTTCGGCCTTGACCTTATCTGCGTGGAGCAGGTAGTTGCGGTCATGCCAAAATTGATTGTAATCCCCAGTTTGCCGGTCTAGGCCTTTGCGCTGCTGCTCTAGGCTTTGCTGATAAGCGTCGTTGTTGCGCAGGTAGTCGCCAGCCCTCAGGTTGCGGGAGTAGGTCAGTTCGGTCAGGGATTCAAAATCCTCTCCTGGATAGCCGCCAGGACTAGTGACAAGTCCGTTTTCGCGGTAGTAATTATACCAAGAAGAAATCCCAGCTTCAGCGATGATGACTTCCAGACCATCTACGCCAGTCGTTGCCAGCCCGTTGGACATGGTACCCAGATAGGAGATACCGGTCGTAGTCACTTTTCCGTTGGACCAAGTAGCCTTGATTTCCCGCTGGCGGGTGTGGTCGGTGAAGGCTCGGCAGCGGCCATTGAGCCAGTCAATAACGTTCTTATAAGCCTCGATCTGCTGATAGTCGCCGCTAGTCATCAGGCCTTCAGAATCTTTGGTCCCACGCCAGACACATAGAGATTGGCAAAGCCGCGGGGCAACAAGTAATCATTGAGCGTGTAGGTGCCGATATGCCCCAGTTTTTCCTCGGCTTCAGAGACTTCTTGGGCAGAATCCGGTGAATCCAGCTGGAGCAATTTGAGCTCAGGATCTTGTACTGTGATTTGATGAGGCTCTTTTTTTACTAAGTCCACATTCATATCATGGAGAGCCTTGTCGCTGGCGGGGTCATTGGTTCCTTGATGATAAGGAGAAGCGGTCATGACAGCAGGGACTTGTCCTTGATAGCGGGGCCGGATAATGCTGACCTTGATGAGGTCCGGACGGCCGTCTCGATCAGTATCCACGCGTGATTCCACATAAACCACCTCACGGATAGCATCATGGCTAGAAAAGGTTGCCAAGCTCTTGCCATTGAAGTAGTGGTGGGTGTTGTCCTCAGGAATCAAACCCTCACTGACTAGCTTATCAACTAAGAGGTTGCCATTTTTTGTCCGAGTGTTGAGCAGCTGGTAGAGATTTTCCAATAAGTCTCCAAATGTAATGGGAAAGCCTGTTTCTTTGCGAAAGGCCTCAACATCTGTAAAATCAATGAAGGGCGAGAAGTCAAGCAGCTGAAAGGCCACAGTGTAAAAGACAGACGCCGTCAGTTCTCTGTCAGACTGGAAAAAGCTCAGCAGGTCGGTTTGGCTGTCAGCAGCCCAGGACTTCAAGGGATAATCTGTATTTTTATAAGTGAAAAAGCTGGTGCGGAGAAAATCTTCAAGATTTTCCTTATCAGAGCGATTGCTGTCATAAAAAAAGCCTAATTCAGCTAATTCTATCAACATATTTTCCCGTTTCGTTCTTGCATAACTATACTGATTAAAACGCATATTCTTCCCTCTTTTTCTTATTTTTATTAAAAATGACCTTTACATTATCCATTATACTTGATAAAATAGACTTTGTCTAAAAAATATTTAAGGAGTAACATTAAATGGATTTCGAATGGGTCGTTAAATACGCCACAGAATTTTTAGGAACAGCTATCCTCATTGTCTTGGGGAACGGAGCTGTTGCCAACGTTGAATTAAAAGGAACTAAGGGACATCAGAGCGGTTGGTTAGTCATCGCTGTCGGTTACGGTATGGGGGTTATGATTCCAGCTTTGATGTTTGGTAATGTGTCTGGTGACCATATCAATCCTGCCTTTACTTTGGGACTTGCTGTCAGCGGATATTTCCCTTGGGAACAGGTTGCGCCATATATTGCAGCGCAGATTTTGGGTGCCATCTTTGGACAAGCCTTGGTCGTTGCGACCCACCGTCCTTACTATCTGAAAACAGAAAATCCTAACAATATCTTAGGTACTTTCTCTACCATCTCTAGTCTAGACCATGGCACGCCTGAATCACGTAAAGCAGCCTTGTTCAATGGTTTTATCAATGAATTTGTTGGTTCTTTTATTCTTTTCTTTGGTGCTCTAGGCTTGACTAAGAACTTCTTTGGAGCAGAATTGTTGAGCAAAGCTGAGGCAACTATCAATTCGCAAGCTGCTCAGATGGCAGCACAAGGGACTTCAGTTCCTAAAGAACAGATTGCTGCTGCAATATCTCAGGCTAAAGATCAAGTTGCACCATTCCAAGTTGGTAGCCTTTCAGTCGCTCACTTGGCAGTTGGTTTCTTGGTAATGGCTTTGGTAACCTCTCTAGGAGGTCCTACTGGACCTGGACTGAACCCAGCTCGTGACCTCGGACCTCGTATCCTCCACTTCATCCTGCCAGAATCTGTTTTGGGCAAACACAAGGGTGATTCAAAATGGTGGTATTCTTGGGTTCCAGTTGTGGCGCCGATTCTAGCAGGTATCACAGCAGTCCTCTTGTTTAAAACAATCTACGGATAAGCACATACAATCAGAGTTGGGGGATTTCCCCAGCTCTTTTTTCGAACGATAGAGGAGGCAAAGATGGAGATGCAAGTGTCAAAATTTCATAAGATCAGTGGCCGTAGAACCTTACTCTTTGGTCTTTTAGCCCTTGTTTTCGGCCTGATTATCATTGTCAACGGCTTCAGTTTTACCCAGCTGGGCTTCGATTTTATTTCGCTTTATCTGACGGTTGTTGGCTTGGTAAATATTGTTCTTCATGTTTTTACGCGCAAGAAAGAAGGGACTGTCTGGCCTAGTCTGCTTCAGATTACAGTCGCTATGGGTATCAGCTGGCTCAACCGAATCAGTGATGTGCCTGTCAATATTGTGATTATCAGTTTGGGTAGCTACCAGCTCTTGACTGCCGGTATTTACGGAGTGACCTATCTCCTTTATCAGCAAAATCATGTCAAGGGCGGCTTGCGCTATCTATTTGATACCGTTCTCTATGGTGGAATTGGGCTGACCAGTATTCTTTCGCCTGCGACTGACGGACACTTGCAGTTTTTGATTTTGGGAATCTATTTGATGATGCTGGGAATGTCCAATATTCGGGATGGCCTCTTTTTTGATAATGACCGGGAAAAACATCGGCTGCGTAGGCAAATTCGTATTAACCTACCGATTATTTTTGCAGCCTTTATTCCGGTAGAAAATCTGGAGCGCTTTAATCGACTGATTCAGGGAGAAGCAGCTTCTGATCGTAAAAATGTTTATAGTATTGTTAAGAATGGAGAGAAAAAGACGGACTTAGAGGTCTTGGTTCATACTTCAAAGACAAGTTTATTAGGAGCCATTGGTCATGTAGATATTTGCTATCAGGGACAAGTGATTTCTTATGGTAGCTATGATGTTTTTTCTGAGCGATGCAAGGGTATGATTGGAGACGGTGTTCTCTTCAAGGTTCCTAAAGACGCCTATATTGAGCTCTGCAAAAAAGAAAGTAAGAAAACACTCTTTGGTTATTCTTTGGCTTTGACGGATAAGGAGAAGGAGTCGGTTGAAAAGCGCTTGGCTGAAATCGATCAGCTGTTGGTGGAATGGGAGCCGCCAGCAGAACTGAAAAATGGTCAGCCAACATACTCCTACAAGTTGAAGCATGAACTAGGAGCGCAGCTATATAAGTTTAAAACCAGTCGTTTCAAGACTTATTTTGTCCTGTCGACCAACTGTTGCCTGCTAGCAGATTCGATTATTGGGCAGGCTGGGACAGATATTCTGGATATTCGCGGGATTATTGCGCCCGGTACCTACCAGTCCTATCTGCAGTACGAGTTTGAGTCCGCTAGAGATTTGGTCATTGCTCAGACTGTTTACCAATAAATCCAAGGCTTTCTTGTTTTAAAAATTGTTTATTTGCGCATAATTTCTTGTCAAAAAGATGAAAATCCATTACAATAAAATGGTTTGGAGGAATTATGAGCGCGAATCATATTATTAGAATTATCCCTGTATTAAAGATAAATAATCGTCATTTAAATCAAGAATTTTTTGTAAATCAGCTGGGCATGAAGGCCCTTTTAGAGGAAGCTGCTTTTCTGTCCTTGGGAGATCAGACCAAGACTGAGAAACTGCAGCTGGAAGAATCACCCAGTATGCGGTCTCGGCGAGTAAAAGGTCCTAAAAAATTAGCCAGAATCGTTGTCAAGGTTGCAGATGCTAAAGAAATCGAGTCTCTATTGGCTCAAAAGCCTGCTTGGACAAAGCTGTATCAAGGAGAGAAAGGCTATGCTTTTGAAGCCCTGTCGCCAGAAGGCGACCTAGTTCTCCTGCATGCAGAAGAGAATAGAGCAAGTCTGCAAGAAGTGGCGGAGGTTCCTGACTTTGAAAAGCAAGAGGACTTCATCGGTCTTAGTCAATTTGAGATAGAGACAGTAGAAATTCGTGTGCCTGATGCCAATGCAGCCCAAGAATTTTACAGCAAGATTGAAAATGCGCTGGATTTCCTGACATTTACAGAAGCAGAGGGTCAAGACTTGCAGACAGACAATGCCCTAACTTGGGACTTGACCATGCTCAAAGCTCAGGTCAATCATTTAGAAACCGCTGTCCTGCGTCCTATCTTTGAAGGACGCGAGGTCTTTGTACCCAAGTCAGATAAATTCCTGCTGAGTCAGGATTCTAGCAAGATTGAATTGTGGTTTGAAGCATGACTCTAGAAAAAATCATCAGTAAAATCCAAGAACAGCTGAAAGACGGCATCTATCCCGGTGCTAGTCTGGCCTTGTATCAAGCTGGCCAGTGGCAGGAATTCTACTTTGGTCTAGCTGATCCGCAAGAAAAAAAGGCAACTCAAGCGGGTTTGGTCTATGACTTGGCTAGCGTCAGCAAGGTGGTCGGAGTTGGCACTCTGGCAGCCTTTTTGTATGAGCAGGGCAAGCTGGAGCTGGATTTGCCCTTGCAGCATTATTATTCGGCCTTTCATCGAGAAGATGTTACCTTGCGTCAGCTTTTGACCCACACATCTGGGCTGGATCCCTTTATTCCCAATCGTGACCAGCTGACAGCTCCTGAGTTGAAAGAAGCACTCAATCATTTGACGGTTCTTGAAGATAAGACCTTCCGCTATACAGATGTGAATTTTCTGCTCTTGGGCTTTATGTTGGAAGAAATCTACGGTCAGTCCTTGAATCAGATTTTTCAAAGTCAAATTTTCCAGCCTTGGGGTTTGGCTGAGACTGGTTTTGGTCCAGTTCCAGGAGCTGTGCCGACCGTTCGCGGTGTCCAGGATGGTCAGGTTCATGACCCTAAGGGACGTGTACTGGGACGACATGCTGGCAGTGCAGGCTTATTTTCCACTCTCAGGGATTTGGAAATATTTCTGGAACATTATCTGCAGGATGACTTTGCGGCCAATCTGACCCAGAATTTTTCTAAAGAGCCGGGTAAAAGGCGCAGTCTAGCCTGGAATCTAGAAGGCAGCTGGCTGGACCACACTGGCTACACGGGAACCTTTATCATGTATAATCGCGAGGAGCAAAAGGCGGCTATTTTTCTGTCCAACCGAACCTATGAAAAAGACGAGCGTGCTCAATGGATCTTAGATCGGAACCAGCTGATGGATCTGATAAGAATAGAACTTTAAAAGACTCCGGCTGCAAGCCCCGGAGTTTTATCATGTCTGCCTATATAAATATCGGTCTCAAGCCCCAGTGATTTCCTCTTAATAAAAATCGCTTTTTTTGCCAAAGTATATTAAAATAAGATAGAGAGAATCTACAGATAAGAGAAGACTATGACAAAAAAAATCGGTGTCGGCAAGGCACACAGTAAAATTATTTTAATGGGAGAGCATTCAGTGGTTTACGGCTATCCGGCCATTTCCCTGCCTCTTAATCGTATCGAAGTGACCTGTCAGGTCTTTCCGTCTGAGCGGGCCTGGACCCTCTACGCTGAGGATACGCTGTCCATGGCTGTTTTTGCCTGTCTAGAACATCTCGGTCGGCAAGGGGCTAAGATTCGCTGTCAGGTGGAGTCCATGGTCCCTGAAAAGAGGGGGATGGGCTCTTCAGCCGCAGTTAGTATTGCGGCTATTCGGGCGGTCTTCGACTACTTTGAGGAAGAATTGGATGACCAAACACTGGAGATTCTAGCCAATCGGGCAGAGATGATTGCCCATATGAATCCCAGCGGGCTTGATGCCAAGACCTGCCTCAGTGATGTAGCTATTAAGTTCATTCGCAACTTTGGTTTCAGTGAAATTGAGCTGGGTCTGGATGCTTTTTTAGTGATTGCAGATACGGGCATTCACGGTCATACCCGCGAAGCCATCCGTGCTGTAGAAAGTCAGGGTCAAAAGGCTCTGCCTTTGCTGCAGGAATTGGGTAATTTAACGAAAATCCTTGAGAAGGCCATTTCTATCAAGGACCTGATGACTATGGGTCAAGCTATGACCAAGGCTCATGAGAAGCTAGCCAAGCTAGGAGTTTCCTGCCAGAAAGCAGATGAGCTGGTAGCGGCAGCTCTTGAAAATGGAGCTTTGGGTGCTAAAATGAGCGGCGGCGGTCTGGGCGGCTGTGTCATTGCTCTTGTAGGAGAAAAAAGTCAGGCGGAGGCCTTAGCCGCCTTATTGAGAGAGAAAGGGGCCATTAATACATGGATCGAAAGCCTGTAAGTGTCAAATCCTATGCCAATATTGCAATTGTCAAATATTGGGGGAAGAAAAATGCAGAAAAGATGATTCCGTCTACCAGCAGTATCTCACTGACACTGGAAAATATGTATACCGAGACCCAGCTGAGTCCTTTGCCGGATACAGCGACTGGAGATGAGTTTTATATTGACGGTCAGCTGCAAAGCCCGGCAGAACATGCCAAAATCAGTAAGATTATTGACCGTTTTCGCTCTCCAGAAGATGGTTTTGTCCGAGTTGATACCAGTAACAATATGCCAACAGCAGCGGGTCTGTCTTCCAGCTCCAGCGGTCTGTCAGCCCTAGTCAAGGCCTGCAATGCCTATTTTCAGACGGGCTATCAGACGGAAGAACTGGCTCAGCTGGCCAAGTTTGCTTCAGGGTCCTCTGCTCGCTCTTTCTTTGGTCCGCTAGCGGCCTGGGATAAGGACAGTGGGGCCATCTATCCAGTCAAGACGGATTTAAAGCTAGCCATGATTATGCTGGTTCTGCACGATGAGAAAAAGCCCATTTCCAGCCGCGACGGTATGGAGCTCTGTGCTAAAACTTCCACGATTTTCCCAGATTGGATTGCCCAGTCTGCCTTGGATTATCAGGCCATGCTAGGCTATTTGCAGGACAATGATTTTGCCAAGGTTGGTCAGCTGACGGAAGAAAATGCGCTTAGGATGCATGCTACAACAGAAAAAGCTTATCCTCCCTTTTCTTATCTGACAGAGGAGTCTTACCAAGCTATGAATGCTGTCAGAAAGCTGCGGGAGCAGGGCGAGCGTTGCTACTTTACCATGGACGCAGGGCCCAATGTCAAGGTGCTCTGCTTGGAGGAAGACCTAGACCATCTGGTGGCTATTTTTGAGAAGGACTACCGGCTTATCGTCTCCAAAACAAAGGACTTGTCAGATGAAAGCTAGTGCAAGAGTCCAAACCTGCGGCAAGCTTTATCTGGCGGGTGAATATGCAGTGCTGACGGCCGGTCAGCCAGCCATTATCAAGGCCATCCCTATCTATATGACGGGAGAAATCCAGACAGCCTCTGCCTATCGCTTGACATCAGATATGTTTGGTCATAGTGCTAACCTAGAGCCAGATCCTGATTATGCCTTGATTCAGGAGACGGTAGCAGTTATGAACGCTTATTTGCTGACCTTAGGCTACCAACTTCAGCCTTTTTCTCTGAAGATTAGCGGCAAGATGGAAAAAGATGGCAAGAAGTTCGGGATTGGCTCCAGCGGTAGTGTTGTTGTTCTAACTCTCAAGGCTATGGCAGCACTTTACGAGCTGGACCTAGAGCTAGAGCTACTCTTTAAGCTGGCTTCCTACGTCCTCCTCAAGTGCGGAGACAATGGCTCCATGGGAGATTTGGCCTGTATTGCTTATGAAGATCTGATTTACTACCGGTCTTTTGATAGAGAGCTGGTCCGCAAGCGTATGGACAAGGTTGATTTACAGCAATTACTAGCAGAGGATTGGGGTTTTGCAATTCGCAGTATTAAGCCTTGCTTAGCCATGGATTTTCTAGTTGGCTGGACCAAGCAGCCGGCGATTTCTAAGGACTTAGTCAATCAGGTCAAGTCAGCTATTTCAGAGTCTTTTTTGACAGGAAGTAGGACGCAGGTTGATGCTTTGGAGAGAGCTTTATTAGCAGGAGAGAAGTTCGCTATTCAGTCTAGTCTGGAAAAGGCTAGCCAGCTCTTAGAAAGGCTCAGCCCAGCTATTTATACAGACAGGCTGAAAGTCTTAAAAGAAGCGGCAGAGGGACTGAACTGTGTGGCTAAGAGCAGTGGTGCCGGTGGTGGCGACTGCGGGATTGCTCTCAGCTTTGATGCCGCATCTAGCAACCAACTGATTCAAGCCTGGCAAGAAGCTGGCATTGAGCTATTATACAGAGAAAGGATGGGCCATGATGAGCCAGAATCGTAAGGACGACCATATCAAATATGCTTTAGAGCAGCGTCCGGGTTATAACAGTTTTGATGAAATGGAACTGGTTCACCGCTCTTTGCCCAAGTACGATTTGGCAGAGATTGACCTATCTACTCACTTTGCTGGCCGTGACTGGGAGTTTCCCTTTTACATCAATGCCATGACTGGCGGCAGTCAAAAGGGCGGTCAAATCAATGAAAAGCTGGCTCAAGTAGCTGAAAGTTGTGGCCTTCTTTTTGTAACTGGCTCTTACAGCGCAGCCTTGAAAAATCCTTCTGATCCTTCCTATCGGGTGGCGGCTGGTCGGCCTAATTTATTGCTGGCTACCAATATCGGCTTGGACAAGCCTTATCAAGCCGCCCAGCAGGCAGTAGCTGATTTGCAACCACTTTTTCTGCAGGTCCATGTCAATCTCATGCAGGAATTGCTGATGCCAGAGGGCGAACGGGAGTTTCGTTCTTGGCGCCAGCACTTGACTGATTATAGTCAGTTGCTGGACCTTCCCCTAATTCTTAAAGAAGTTGGCTTTGGAATGGATCGATCTACTGTCGAAGAAGCGCGCTCCTTGGGAATTCAGACTTTTGATATTTCCGGCCGGGGCGGCACTAGCTTTGCCTATATTGAGAATCAGCGGGGTGGCAATCGTGACTACCTCAATGATTGGGGACAATCTACTCTGCAGAGCCTATTGGCGCTTCAACCATTGCGCGATGAGGTCGAACTCTTGGCTAGTGGAGGTGTCCGCCATCCTTTGGATATAATCAAAGCCTTGGTCTTAGGAGCCAAGGCGGTCGGCCTTTCTCGTACCATGCTAGACTTGGTAGAAAATCACTCAGTGGAAGAGGTTATTGATATTGTAGGAGGCTGGAAATCGGATCTGCGCCTCATCATGTGCGCCCTGTCTTGCCGAAACTTGCAAGAACTAAAGAGTGTTCCCTATTTACTCTACGGTCGGCTAAAAGAAGCTCAGGAACAGATTCAATAAATAGCATAAAGACATACAAGAGTCTGGGACAAAAGTCCAGCCTTAAATATAAAAAGCGAA
Source organism: Streptococcus sanguinis (assembly GCA_013378335.1). Taxonomy (NCBI): domain Bacteria; kingdom Bacillati; phylum Bacillota; class Bacilli; order Lactobacillales; family Streptococcaceae; genus Streptococcus; species Streptococcus sanguinis. The sequence goes on along the minus strand of CP040556.1, from coordinate 1,988,686 downwards.
CAAAACTAGTTTTCTGGTAATCAGAATTCTGCTTTGTTCGCTTTTCGCATTTAATTATAGATTTGAAGGGCTTAATAATTAATATTCCTAAATTGTCAAATTAAGTTAGACTTTTCAAGTAACTCAGAAAAACTTGGTATGGTGTTTGATAATTTAAAGATTTCCTAGGAATTCTATTTCTTTTATCAGCGATAGCTGATAAATAATTTTGAGAAATAGCAGTAAAATCCATTTGTTTCGGTAATCCATTTCGTCTTAATAAGCCATTAGAATGTTCATTGAGGCCTCTTTGACCAGGACAGCCTGGATCCGCAAAGAAAATATCAATGTCATGCGCATTCGAAATAGACTTCCAATTAGAAAATTCTTTCCCACAATCAAAAGTTATCGACTTAAAAAGATGGCTGGGAACTTGAGACAACCATTGATTGATGGAAACCTCAATATCACTTGCTTTCCGTCCATTAGTTTTCAGTGTGATGATGGCTTTTGAGAGGCGTTCTACCAAGGTAATAACCGCACTTTTGTGTTTCTCGCCAACAATGGTATCCCCTTCTAGATGACCAAATTCTGTCTTAAAATTAGGATAAATGGCTGCTCTCTCACGTAAATCTCTGCGAAACGCTTGTTTTCCTCGTTTTTCGCTATGACCATTTGGTTTTCTTTTGCCTTTCCAAGGGAGATCCTCTTTCTTTAGAATACCACGGTCTGCTAGTCGATAGAGAGTTCTCATAGAACAAGAAACCCTATCTGGATAAGTTCCTTTAATGACATCAAGGCTCCAATTTTGTTCCAAATGAGTTTGGATAAAATTTTTTTCTGATTGTATAAGCCTTGTTTTATTCCGACCACATCGTTTCTTATTGACTTTATACCGTTCATAGTAGTCATAGGCAGAGTGCCCTTCTTTCAGATAGTTGATGACATTGTAGATGGTCTGTTTTGATCTTCCAAGAGCTTTTATAATATCTGTAACTTTTATACCTTCTTTGTAGTAAGCCTCTATCATTACAAGCTCGTTTGTGGTAAGATGAGTATAGATCATTTATGTTAGTTCCTTTCAGACAAATGTGGTGTTTATCTGAGCCTAACATAGATGGCTTTTTCTGTCTAGCTTAATTTTACAAATTGGGATTTTTAAAAATTGAAATCTTTTTGTCCCAAACTCTACTTGTCCTGTTTTCGTAAGTCAGCTAGTATTTCCTGAGCAGCAGCGAGGTTGAAAGTCTTCTTGGCTGTTAAACGACTGACGACAGCAGTAATTTCTTCGTCTTGGGCTCCAGCCTGCAATGCTAAAGATTTAGCTTGCAATTTCATGTGTCCGGCTTGGATGCCAGTGCTGACCAGGGCTTTGAGAGCAGCGAAGTTTTGTGCCAATCCGACTGAAACGATGAGGGAAGCTAAGTCCTTGGCCTGAGGCTGCCCTAGCAAGTCAAAACTGGCTGCCACTGTGGGATTGAGGCCAATGGACCCTCCCTTAGTCGCAATGGGCATGGGCAGGGTCATCTGACCACGAAGCTGGCGTGTGACTGGGTCTGCCGTCCAAGTAGAGAGGCCGCGGTAGCTTCCTTCTCGGCTGGCATAGGCATGCGCACCGGCTTCCAGAGCCCTCCAGTCATTTCCAGTAGCCAATACCAAAGCATCAATACCATTAAAGATGCCTTTATTGTGGGTAGCTGCTCGGTAAGGGTCGACCTGGGCTAGCTTGCTAGCTAGCTGCATCTTATCGGCAAGTAGCTCCGCTTCAGCCTTATCTCGGCTGAGAAAGCGATAGTCAATGACACAGCGGGCCGTTACCAGGCTATCTGTTGCATAGTTTGATAGGATAGCCATCAGACTCTTACCGCCAGTCAGCTCTTCCAGAGAAAGGGTGAGGGTCTCCAGCATAGTGTTGAGCATATTGGCTCCCATGGCTTCCTGCGTATCCACAGATAGATAGAAAATGAGGAAGTCTTCCTTTTGCTCCAGCCAGAAATCTCTAGCTCCACCACCACGGGCCACAATTGATGGATAGGCTTGGTTGGCCTGTTCCAGCAACTCTTTCTTTTTTTTGAGAACATCTTTGATGGCTTGGTCAACTTTTTCAACCTGATGGAGGGCAATCTGCCCAATCATCTGGCGTTTGTGGACCTTTGTCTCAAATCCGCCTGAACGTTTGATAATCTTAGCGGCAAAGCTAGCCGCTGCTACCACAGATGGCTCTTCTGTCACAAAAGGAACTTGATAGGTCTTACCATCCACCAGAAAGTCTGGCACCAGAGAGTAGGGCAGGGCCAGAGTGGCCAGTACATTTTCACTCATCTGGTTGGCTGTTTCCAAAGGCAAAGTCTGCTGACTGTCTAGCCGCTGCCAATGTTCATCTTGTAAAAGTTCCTTTTCTCTCAACATCTGCAGCCGTTCAGCAGGAGTTTTTTTAGAAAATCCAGTCCAGTTTACTTTCATGATGATTTCTCAACTTTGATATACTTACGCTGGTGCTCTGCAATTTCCGCCAGAGCAAAGCTTTGGTTTTCATAGCCAGAGAAGCTGGCATTGCCTTCCGCATCCAGCTCAGCTTCTTCAAAAAAGATGCGCTCGTAATCCGGGATGGAAAGAGCCTGACGCTGGTCTAATTCCTCTAGGCGTGTCTTGGATAGATGCTTTTCATAGCCCTCTACCAAATTGGCACTAAAGATTTCAGAGACAGCTCCGCTGCCATAGCCGAAAAGGGCAATCCGATCGCCAGCCTTGAGGTTGTCAGAGTTTTCTAAAAGAGATAGGAGGCCTAGGAAGAGGGAGCCTGTATAGATATTTCCAACTTTTTGGCTGTAGAGAATAGAGGCTTCAAAGTTCTCTCTAAGCTGGTCTTGCTGCTCTTGGGGCAGGCTTTTATCCATGATTTTATTGAGGCCTTTAAGGGCCAATTTTGGATAAGGCAGGTGGAAGCAGTAGGCCGCAAAATCTTTGAGAGCCAGCTTGTGGCGTTTTTGGTACTCCGTCCAAGTTGTCTTTAAGCTATCCAGATACTGCTGGGTTGAATAGAGCCCGTTGACATAAGGTGTTGTCGAGTAATTTGGGCGCCAAAAATCCATGACATCGCGGGTCTGAGCTACATTATCATCATTGAAAGCGAGGATACGAGGATTGCTACTAATCAGCATAGAAATAGCTCCCGCTCCCTGCGTTGGCTCTCCCGGTGTGTTAATGCCATACTTGGCAATATCACTAGCTAACACCAAAACTTTGCTGTCTGGATGTTTTTCGATATGGAGCTTGGCATAGTCCAGTGCAGCAGTTGCTCCATAGCAGGCTTCCTTGATTTCAAAGCTGCGGGCAAAGGGCTGGATGCCTAAAAGACCGTGGACAAAAACGGCCGCCGCCTTGCTCTGGTCAATTCCTGATTCAGTAGCCACGATGACCATATCAATCTTTTCTTTGTCCTCTGCTGTCAGAATGGGCTCTGCTGCCGCTGCTCCCAAGGTAACAATATCCTCAGTCAGAGGAGCAATGCTGAGTTCCTTGAGCAAGAGACCCTTGCTAAGCTTTTCTGGGTCAGTATCTCGTGCTATTGCTAAATCATTTAATTTTAAAACATAATTACTGGTTGCAAAACCGATTTTGTCGATTCCGATTGTCATTATAAGACCTCTTTAAATCCTTTTATTCTAGTATATTCCGAAGACTATTTTACCATACTTAGGAATAAAACTCTTACAAAAACATCTAATCACAGTTAAATCAGGCTTAAGATGTATTTTGCCAAAAGAAAAAACAGCAGATGGTCCTACTGTTTGTTTGCTGTGAGTTTGGTTTGACGTTTTTTTAAGTAGTGGTAGAGCTTGAGTACGACGGTGCCGCTGGCCATGCCGATCGAGATGACCAAGGCCAGAATGACCACCAGAGTGGCGTGAATCATAGCCTGGCTGTAGTCACCAGTGACAAGGAAGGCAGTCGTCCGATAGGAAATGTAGCCTGGAACCAGAGGCGCAAGAATGGCCAGGATAAAGACGACTGCAGGCGTTTTGTAGATAATACTGAGGATTTGGCTGACGCAGGAACCAATGATAGCAGCCACAAAGGTTGCTATGATGACGTTAGTCGGTCCTTTGAGCAGGAGATAGAGTAGCCAAATAGCCATTCCCAGCACTCCGCCGGGAATCAGCATACTGCGCTGAACATTTAGAACGATTAAAAAGGTAATGATGGCCAGTAGGCTGGCAACTGCTTGCAGTAAGAAAGTCAAGATTGTCATAGGCTTATTTCATAATAAGGAGGGCGACAGAGGTACCTGCACCGAGAGCAAGAGTGATGAGGAGCGATTCAAAGAGCTTGCTCATCCCAGAGTTGATATGGTTGGTCATGATGTCACGCACAGAGTTGGTCAGAGCAATGCCAGGCACAAAAGGCATGACAGAACCCGCAATAATCAAATCATCTGTGGAGTTAAAACCAGAATAGCGTGTCCAGATATGAGCCAGCAGTCCAAAGACGAAGGCTCCAGCAAAAGCTGTCACAAAAGGGATACGGATATATTTGTCAACATACAAAGAGAAGGCAAAGCCAAAGAAGGTAGCAATGGCAGCCCCCAAAGCATCGTAGAAGTTTCCGCCAAACATGATGGAGAAGAAGGGAGCACTGAGCGTTGCGGCAGCGATTAGCTGCTTGTTGTTATAGGGCAGCTCCTTAACTTTGAGGCGATTCAGCTCATCAAAAGCCTCTTGAAGGCTGATTTCTCCTGTTACCAACTGACGGGAGACCTGATTGACATCGCAGACCTTCTCGATATTGTAGTTGGTCTTGAGATTGCGCTTCATCCGTGAAACATTTGTATTTTCAATCGAAAAGAAAATAGCCACTGGCATTGCTAAGGCATTGCAGTCAATAATCCCTTGCGAATGAGCGATACGAATCATGGTGTCTTCCACCCGATAAGTCTCGGATCCGCTCTGTAGCAGTAGTGTTCCAGCCAGCATGATAACATCTACCGCCAGATTGAAATCTTTGGCTTTTTCCCTGATACCTTTCTCTGTCATTTCCCCAGTCCTTTTCCTAGTATAGCAATAGAACCATTATACCATAAAGACTCGTGAAAAAATCATCAAGTTGGCAGTCACTTGAAGTCTGAAATATAAAAAAGAAGATTGGAGATGTCCAATCTTCTTTCAAATGGTTTGTAAGTCGTTTATTAACTCAAAGCATCGTCCATAGAGAGTACTTCGTGGAAGACACGTTGGGTCAATTCAGTCTTTTGCTCTGGAGTTAAGTACTTAGTATTTACACAGTAACCTGAGATACGAACGATAACATCTTCGCCAGACATAATCTTGTCGTAAACATCCTTCAAGTCCATAACGTTCAAGTTAACGTGCTGACCACCGTTTTCGAAGTAGCCATCCAGGATAGTAACCAAGTTGTCTACTTGTTCGTCGTGAGTCTTACCAAGCGCACGAGGTGAAACTTGAGTTGTCAATGAGATGCCGTCAGCTGCGTAACTGAAGTCCAAGCTAGCAAGTGAGTTCAAGTTTTGCAACCAGCCACCTTTTGCCTTGTTAGATGGGTTCGCACCTGGTGAGAAGAATTCCAATTTAGACAAGTTCACGCTGCCGTCTTCGTTGAGGTAAACTCCTTTGTGGACTGGTGAGTTACCAGTTTGTTTAGAGTAAGCAACGTTAGATGTGATAGTCAGAAGAGACACAGTAGCTTCTGCATTCTTATACAGTTTGTGGCTGCGCAGACGAGTTGTGTAAGCTTCAACCAACCATTCAGCCAATTCGTTTGAGCGAGGATCATCTTCGCCCCAACGTGGGTATTCTCCGATTGTTTCATAGTCGTAGATATAGCCATTTTCGTCGCGGATTGGCTTAACAGTAGCGTACTTGATAGCAGACAAGGTATCAACAGTGTTGGCAAATCCACAGATACCGAATCCCATGTTAGCGCGTTGGTAAGTTGGTAAGAAGGCCATTTGAACAGCTTCGTAGTTGTACTTGTCAGTCATGTAGTGGATGATGTTCAAGGCATCTACATAAGTGTCAGTCAACCAGTCCAGAGATTTTTCAAAGTTCGCTTTAACTGATTCGAAGTCGAGAACTTCGTCACGGATAGGCTCGATGTCAAATACCTTGTAGTCTTTATGAACATCGTCGTAACCGCCATTGAGACCTGTCAGAAGGGCTTTCAGAACGTTTACACGAGCACCGAAGTATTGGATGTTGTGGCGTTGTTCTTCATTTTCAGGATCAAGCGGAGACACACAGCAAGAGATACAGCTCATTTCACCGTAGCCGTCTTTAGCCATTGTTGTTACACCTTCGTATTGGATAGAAGAGTGCTTGTGGCTCATGTGCATACAGTAGCGACGGAATGAGTATGGAAGTTTGTCAGTCCAGAGAACGGTCAAGTTTGGTTCTGGAGAGTTACCAATGTTGTCAAGTGTGTTAAGGAAACGGTAGTCCATCTTTGTAACACGGTGACGGCCATCGTTACCCATACCTGCCATAGAAGTAGTGATGAAGGTTGGGTCACCAGAGTAAAGTTGGTCGTAAGCTTTAGTACGAGCAAACTTCACTGTACGAAGTTTCATAACGAAATCATCAACAAATTCTTGGATTTCTGATTCAGTGTAAGTACCGCGAGCCAAGTCACGTTCTGCGTAGATGTCAAGAACGATAGGCACACGTCCAAGAGAAGTAGCAGCACCGTTGATAACACGGCAGACAGCCATGAAGGCGATGTTAGTCCATTGGATAGCTTCTTTAATGTCAAAGGCAGGACGGCGAACATCTACTCCGTAAAGGTCACCAAGTTTTACAACTTCACCGAGTGCTTGGTATTGCAGGTTGATTTCTTCGCGCAGACGGATTGTTTCTTCGTCAATCTCAGTCAAACCGTTCCAGTCACGAACTTTTTCAGCCATGAGGTAGTCAGCTCCATAAAGAGCAAGACGTGCGTAAACCCCGATGATACGTCCGCGTGAGTAAGCATCTGGGAGACCAGTTACAGTGTGGGCGTGGCGAGCACGGCGGATGTTAGAAGTGTAAGCACGGAAGATACCGTCATTTACTGTAGTAACATATTTAGTAAAGATTTCATGAACAGCAGGATCTGGTTCGTATCCATTTTCTTTCAAAGTAGTTTCAGCCATGCGGATACCGCCTTTTGGCATGAAGTTCAATTTGAAGAGTTCGTCGTTTTGGATACCGTAAATCAGTTCGTTGTCCTTGTCAATGTAACCAGCGTCAATACCAGCGATAGATGCTGGACGAGTGTCCATTGGGAAACGAGTTTCTTCGTAGTGAGCTTTCGTTTCTTCTACGATTTTCTTGATGTGGAGTGAGCGCTCAGTAGGACCTGCCAAAAAGCTTTCATCTCCATCATAAGGTGTGTAGTTAGCTTGAACGAAGCGAGAAACACTTGCTTTCTCTTTCCAGTCTTCACCTTTGAAGCCTTCCCAAGCTTTGTCAAAAATATCTTGAGCTTCAACAACTGTTTTTACAACCATTTGATTTTCCTCTTTATTCTAGCAACAATAAACTGTTACATTTATAAGTAAAGTATACCATACGGTAATCGGTTTCACAAACCATTTTCGACAGAAAGAAAGACTTTCTTTTATAATACAGAAAGTAAAAAGTCGCAGATGTGTACTATAGATTTGAAAAACATAAATCTTTTCAAATATTTTGGAAAAATGGGTAAAAAAGTTATAATAAAAGTAATTAAAATGTCATATAAAAATTACTGCCGAAGAATCTTACTTTTAAAATACTTTTTACAAGAATGAAAAACTGTTTCAGATTTATTTGAGCAAAAAGGACTGACTTTGTGAAAGCCTGTAAGCTGAAATTGATGGCAGGAGAAAGGAGGAGGACATGCTGATTTTTCCACTGATTAACGATACATCTCGGAAGATTATCCACATTGATATGGATGCTTTTTTCGCTTCGGTGGAAGAGCGGGATAATCCTAAGTTAAAGGGGCATCCGGTCATCATCGGCAGCGACCCACGATTGACTGGCGGTCGTGGTGTCGTCTCCACTTGTAATTATGAGGCTAGAAAGTTCGGAGTTCATTCGGCTATGAGCTCTAAGGAAGCTTATGAACGTTGCCCCCAGGGCATCTTTATCTCGGGGAATTACGAAAAATATCAGGCGGTCGGCTTGCAGATCCGAGAGATTTTCAAACGTTATACGGACTTGATTGAGCCCATGAGCATCGACGAGGCTTATCTGGATGTAACGGAAAACAAGCTTGGGATTAAATCTGCAGTCAAAATAGCCAAGCTGATTCAGCACGATATCTGGAATGAACTCCATCTGACAGCTTCGGCAGGCGTTTCTTATAATAAGTTTCTGGCTAAGATTGCTAGCGACTATGAGAAGCCTCATGGTCTGACTGTTATTCTACCCGAAGAGGCAGAGGCCTTTCTGGCGCCAATGGATATCGCTAAGTTTCATGGAGTTGGTAAGAAGAGCGTTGAAAAACTGCATGAAATGGGAGTTTATACTAGTGCAGATCTGCTCAAGATACCGGAAATGACTTTAATTGATAAGTTTGGCCGCTTTGGTTTTGATCTCTACCGGAAAGCGCGTGGTATCAGTAATAGTCCGGTCAAATCCAATCGTATTCGTAAGTCGATCGGGAAGGAGCGCACCTATGCCAAACTGCTCTATAGTGAGGAGGATATCAAGAAAGAGCTGACCCTGCTGGCACAGAAGGTAGAAAATAGCCTGACTAAGCATGATAAGAAAGGACGAACCGTCGTTCTGAAAATCCGCTATGCCGATTTCTCCACCTTGACTAAAAGGAAAAGTTTGGCTCTAGCCACTCAAGACAAGGAGCAAATCGAGCGAACGGCTCATGAGATATACGATAGCTTGGAAGAGCAACCACGAGGCATTCGTCTGCTAGGACTGACAATGACGGGGTTTGAATAAAGATAAAAGCTTGGTTCGTTACCGGGCTTTTTTAGATATAGATTTTAGTATGAGAGAGTTGCTTGTGACTAGCTTCTAAGTTGTCTGATGATTTTCATTGACTAAAAATAATCTTTTTTGAAAAAAATACTGGACAAAGTTTTCTGTGTCTGTTATACTGGGTCTATAAAATAAAAAACCGCCTGGTCGGTTTTTAAAAAGAAAGGAGGAGAAATGAAGAAATCTGTAGTAGAAAAAACAAGCGAGCACATCCTCAAGTTGAATCAGGAGCTGGATCGGCAGCGGGAAGGTCAGAAAGAGTTTTTGCAGCAGCAGGCAGAAAAACGTAAGGTACAGCTGGAAAAGATGACACAGGGTGAGAATGGCATACGCTATTCTAAGTGGGGAGTCAAAGCTGGATATGCTGTCCTTGCTGGTGGCTTGCTGACTTCTGTCTTTAGCCCATGGCGAGGATTGGGTATTATGGCAGTAGGCGGTCTGAGTCTTGCCTCCAATCTCTGGCATATCCGGCGATTGCAAAATCAGGAAAGGAGCAAGTAGCAGAGAAATGGCCTGTCTTAAGCATCAGAGTCAGGACAACTTAGAAACTAAAAGCAGCAGGCAGTTGCTAAACGGTGCTGACATAGCTTTTAGCATTATTTAGTCTATCTTTGCTTTTTATTTTAAGCAAGGACTAAAAGACTATGTTTTCTATTTGGCGCAGATCTTTTTTTTTATAATAAAACAAACCGAATGGTCGGATTTTAAAAATATGCGTTTCAAAACAGGTAATCATCTGAAAGACTGAGAGTAAAGGATGCCTTTGTCCAGTTTTCGGATGACTTTTCGCTATTCTACATTTGATAAGGAGTTATCGTATGAACACACAAACACATGTACGGCCAGAACCCAAGCATATTTGGCCTTACTTAGCTTGGACCTTTGGTATTAGCTGGGGTTCCTGGCTGATTCTGTATATTTTAGCCACCCTGAAGCTGACCAGCGGGTCTGAGCCTTTGGGCTATGCTCTCTTTTTCATCGGTGGCTCCGGACCGACCTTGGGAACTTTTATCAGCCTCAAAATTTCTCATCCTAAGAAGATGCTGGACTTTATTTTTTCTCATGCTAAGGGCTGGTGGATTTATATGCTGGCCTTCTGTCTGGTTCGGGTTTTGACCCTTTTTATCGCCAATCCTGTATTACCGCCGCTCAATGCCGTTCTGATGTTTCCTCTGGGCTGGATCTTTGTCACCTTTTTTGGAGGCGGGAACGAAGAGCTGGGCTGGCGGGGCCTCCTGCAGCCGGCTCTGGAGAAAAAATTCTCCTTCCCTCTGGCAACTGTCATCACGGCTCTGGTCTGGGTGGCCTGGCATCTGCCCCTCTGGCTGATTCCGGGAACGAGTCAAAGTCAGCTTTCTTTGCCCTTCTATCTCTCCTTTGGTATCTTGCTCAGTTTCTGTCTGGCGGCTCTCTACAAGCAGACGGCCTCTGTATTTGCCTGCATGGTCTTTCACGGCTGCATTAACTTTGCTCAGGTGACGATTGTCGGCAGTGCTGCAAATGGCGGAAGGTATCTCAGCTTCCAGGCTGCTAATCTGCTCATGACCGCCCTGCTGGTCGGCTGGTGGTATTGGAAGGGCAACCGGAAAGGAGTTCAGAAAGATGCAGGCTAATAACCTTGGAAATCGCTCTTCTGTCAAAGAAATCGGAGTCTTTCTGCTCTGGACTTTTGGCATTAGCTGGTCTGCCTGGCTGATCTCCACTTTCCTGAGGATTCCCGTTATTTCCCAGCTTCTAAGTATCGCTGGTACTTTTGGCCCGGCTGTGGGGGCCAAAGTTGTTTTAAGAAAATCTTTCAGGGAGCTCTTTTCTTTTATCCGCTTTGCCCGAAAAGGGACCTGGGGCTATCTCTTGATTTTTACAATTCTTTATACCCTTTCTCTGGTCTTTTGGAGCCCGCTCCTGCCTGGTTTTAGCCCCCTCAGGATTGCTCTGCTTTTTCTCATGACGACTTTTCTGACAGGCGGCAATGAAGAGATTGGCTGGCAGGGCTTCCTGCAGCCGACTCTGGAAAAGCTTCTGCCCTTTCCCTTAGCAACTGTAGCAACTGGGTTAATCTGGGCTGTCTGGCATCTGCCCCTCTTCTTTACCCCCGGCAGCAGTCAGGCAGGGACTTCTTTTCTAGTCTTTACTGCCGCCTGCCTGCTCGCCCGTTTCTGGCTGGCAGCTCTTTACAAGGTCAGTCAGTCTGTCCTCTATTGTGTCCTCTTTCATGGGCTCATTAATACCATTGGCGAAGCCATCTTTGTAGGCAAGGGAACGGAAAATCCCCTCTTTTTCCTAGGCTATATCTTGATGGCGGCTTACAGTATCTATCTTTGGTATCAAAGGGATCAGCAAGACAAGGCTTAAAGATATTTTTATGATTTTGTATTTCTCCGGCTTTTTTGGTAGAATAAAGCTATATTAGAAACAAAGGGGAACAGAATGGCGCAGCGAAAAGACAAATCCCAGGCCATGAGAGAAAAAATTTTAAATACAGCAACCCAGCTCTTTATCCAAAAGGGGTCCGAAAAGACCAGTATGCAGGATATTGCTCAGACGGCAGGCATTTCCAAGGGGGCTATCTACCATCATTTCAAGTCAAAAGATGAGATTGTCCTGGCGGTGATGAGGAGTCGGCAGGAGCTGATGGAAGAAGAGATGAAGCAGTGGCTCAAGGCTACGGAAAATCTGACCGGCAGGGAGCAGCTGCAAACCATCCTCAAGTCCAATCTGGAAAGTCAGACAGCCCGGGCCATGGACGGCATTGTGGATGAGTACGAGCAGGATGCAGGTTTTATTTTGACCATGATGCGGGACAATCTGCGGATAGGCGCCCCTCTGGTCAGTGACATTATCAAAAAAGGGATGGCAGATGGCTCCCTTCAGACCCAGTATCCGGAAGAGGCTGCAGAAGTTTTTCTGCTGCTGGTGAATTTTTGGATGCATGAGACCGTTTTTGAAAGTGATCCTGAAAAACTGCCAGAACGTTTCCATTTTCTGCAGTTTATGATGACCTCGGTCGGCATGGATATCTTTACTGACGAGCTCCTGCAGCTTTTTAGCCAGAAAAATAAGGCATAAAAAAAGGCGATAGGACAGAACTAAAAAATTTAATTCTGTCCCAGCCTTTTTATTTATGTGCTGAATATACTGTGGATATCTTCCTCGGTCAGGCCGATTAGGGGGTCGATTTTCAGGAAATTTTCCTTAGTCAGGACATGGTTTTCCACAGGTGCTTTCATTTTATCCACAGGATTGTGGATATTAGTTTCAGCTTGCGGGAGGTCGCCAAAGCGCTCGATTAGATAAGTTTTTCGGGCGGTTCCAGTATTTTTGGCGGCATAGTCAAAGGCTGCTTTTTCCCCAAGTAGGATCAACTTGCTCTTGGCGCGGGTGATAGCGGTGTAGATGAGATTGCGCTGCAGCATTCGATGACTGCTCTTGGTGATGGGCAAGATGACCACCGGAAATTCACTGCCCTGAGACTTGTGAATGCTCATGGCGTAGGCTAGGCGAATCTTGTACCACTCGCTACGCTGATAAACAAGTTCATTGCCATCAAAGTCAATGGTTAGCTCGTCCTGCTTGGAGTCGGTGAACTTAGCAGGCAGTAGGTCGCTGATATAGCCTAAGTCACCGTTGAAGACATTGCTTTCAGCGTCATTGACCAAGTGGATAACCCTATCTCCTTGGCGATACTGACAGTCGGGAGCTTCAAAGGTCAGCTCGTCTTTCTCTACAGGATTGATGAGATTTTGCATAAGATTGTTAATCTGGTCAATGCCGGCTGGCCCCCGATACATAGGTGCCAATACCTGAACATCTTGAGCTGGGATACCGCTGCGAATGGCTGCGCTAGCGATTTTCTCAATCATAGGCGGAATATGCTCATTTCTAGCTTCAAAATATGAGCGATCCGCTTTTTTCTCTGTAAAGTCTGCTGGTAAAATGCCCTTCTGAATCTGGCTGGCCAGTGTGACGATTGTAGACTCTTCGCTCTGCCGATAGATGGTTTCCAGCTTGGTCTGTGGGATAGTCGGTATCTGCAGCAAGTCCGCCAGTACCTGACCTGGACTGACAGAGGGCAGCTGGTCCGCATCTCCGACAATCAAGAGCTTGGTTTGAGAGGAGATATTGCTGAGGAGCTGATTAGCCAGCCAAGTATCCACCATGGAAAATTCATCCACGATGATAAAATCAGCATCCAGATAATCATCCAAATGACTGGTATCATCATCTCCAGTCATTCCCAAATGGCGGTGGATAGTGGCGCTAGGAAGACCAGTCAATTCGTTCATGCGCCGAGCAGCACGTCCAGTGGGAGCCGCCAGCAGAATAGGCAGATCATTGACCTTTCGCAGATCCAAACCGCGAAGCTGGGCGTAGACTGCGATGATACAGTTGATAACGGTCGTTTTTCCAGTGCCCGGTCCGCCGGTTAGGATAAAGACCTTCTGATTGATAGCCTGACGGATGGCTTCTTTTTGGATACTGTCATAGGAGATGCCGGAGTTCTCCTCCACTTGCTGGATAGCCGCAGTAATCTTATCTGGATCGAAAGAATCTTGCTTGCCTTTTTCCAGTAGACGGATCAGATTATTTTTTATTCCTTCTTCAGCAAAGAAGAGGCTGTTTTCAAAGATTTTAGTATCGACATTCTGGACCTTATCTTCCTCAATCAGATGAGCCAGCTCATCAGCGACTAGACTAGGGTCCAGCTCCACTTGGCGTGAACTTTCTAGGAGTTCGATGGTATGCTCCAGTAAATCACGAGCTTCAACATAGGTATCTCCCCGCTCCATAGACTGGGTCAGCAAGGTGTGGACAAGGCCAGCCCGAAAACGCTCAGGGGCATCACTTTGGATGCCCAGTTCTTCTGCCAGATGGTCAGCGATTTTAAAGCCAATCCCCTGAATATCCTCTACCAGCTGATAGGGATATTTTTCGACAATATCCAGCGTTTCTTCCTTGTAGGTATCCTGGATTTGAAAAGCCAGCTTATTGGGAATGCCGTAGGCTGCCAGCTTGGCTAGTACCATCTCTGTCCCGTAGTTGAGTCTGAGCTTGGAGACAAAGGCCTCGCGGTTCTTAGCTGCTAAGCCGTTTATCTGAGTCAGCTTTTCCGGCTCTGCTAAAATCTTGTCAATGGTATCCTCGGTATCTTCTCCGTAGAGTTGGACGATTTTTTGAGCAGTCTTGACCCCGATGCCCTTGAAATGGTCGCTGGAGAAGTATTTTACTAGGCCTTTACTGCTGGGTTTGGCTCGCTCATAGCGAGAAATTTTCAGCTGCTGGCCATATTTGGGGTGCTGGACAAGACTGCCCCAGAAGGTGTAATCTTCGCCTTCCATGACATCTGCCATAGAGCCGGTGACAATGATTTCAAAATCTTCAAAATCCTCGGCATCTGTATCTTCAATATCTAAGAGCAGGATGCGGAAAAAGTTGCTGGGATTTTCAAAAATAATCCGTTCAATCGTTCCTGAAAAGTAAAATTCCATAGTTTATAGGTTCTTCTTTTAAAACGAACTCAGCTGAAGTTCAACTGAGTTCGGTATGCTTAATAGGTCTTAAAGGGCAGCAGCGGCCAGAAGCGGAATTTGGCTTCGCCCTGAATTTGTTCTTTTTGGAAGGTACCGACTTGGCGACTATCCTTGGAAACAATCCGATCGTCACCTAGAAGCAGATATTCATCATCCAGAAGCTTGACGGTGAAGACAGGGCTGCCTTCACTATCAACAGTGAAGGCTTGAGCCTGAGCTGCGAGTTTCCTGAAAAACTCACCATTATCATCATAATCGTCCCCAGTGTAAGTTGATTGGAGCTTGTCTTCTTTAAATTTCTTGATGTAGTCCGTCAGGTAAGGCTCATCTGTTTTTTTACCGTTGATGTAAAGAGTATCATTTTCATACTGAATAGTGTCACCTGGCATACCGATGACCCGCTTGACAATCTCCTTGGTCGTTCCGTCATCGTCTGTCTCAGTAGCGACGACGATATCAAAGCGGTCAATAGACTGATGTTTGAGGACAAGCAGGTATTCCCCATTAGCCAGCGTAGGGTCCATAGAGTGGCCGTCTACCTTTACAGGGGACCAGAGAAAGAGCCGTGACAGGATAATGACAGAGATGAAGAAGAGAAAGAGGCCCCATTCTTTGAGAATGACAACAGCAGTATTTGATTTTTTCATAGGTTACCTTTCTAGAAGTTTTTGTGCTTTTTCAGTATTTTTAAAGTGGAGTTTAGCAGAATGCTGCAGACCGGCCATTCCATAGGATTGAAGAATCTGGCTGGCAACTTTGTCGCTCTTGCTTCCGGCTCCGCTAGGCAGGGTATAGCCTAACTCTTGACTGAGATTTTCTAGATTTTCCAGAAAGAGGTCACGAGCGATAATAGAGCTGACCGCAACAGCTAGAAACTTTCCTTCAGCCTTTTCAATCAGACTTACCGGATTTGGAAAATGATTTTTTTCCTGCTTTAGATATTTATTGTAGTTTTGCTGGCTGGTAAAGGCATCGATGACGATTTTTTCGGGATTGATGCTTTTTTGCAGCAGTAGGTAAATAGCTTGATTGTGCAGGGCTACCTTGACAGAGACGGCGTTGTAGCCAGAAGCGATGACTTCGTTGTACTTCTCTGGCGATAGGAGCAGAGCTTGGTGGGCAATCTTTTCTTTCAAGACAGGTGCCAGTTGGCGAATCTTGCTATCGTTCAAGGTTTTAGAATCACCAACGCCCAGTTTTCTCAGAAAGTCGTGCTGGTCTGGAGTGACGAAAGAAGCTACGACGGCTAGACCTCCAAAGTAGGAGCCGTTTCCGACCTCATCCGTCCCAATGAGGGCAAAATTCTGAGAAGCAAGACTAGAACTGGTCTTGGTCGCTTGATGGCCAAAAAAGCCAGCGTAGTGAGCAGCTTTTGCCCCTTGAAAGAGAACTTTTCCGGAGCTAAAGACACTGACCGTCGCCTGATCCAGCCGAAAGAAATATTGAATATGTGGGTTCTTGCTGGGAGCCAGCTGGCTCTGATATTTCTTAACAAAAGCCTGAATTTCTTGCTGTTTGGGACTGAGGGTGATACTTTCCATACCCCCTATTGTACCATAAAAAGGAAAAGTCGAAAGTCATAAGATTGAAAAACCTACAAAAATTTTGTAGGAGAACACCGCTGTTTACAATGTCAAAAAAGATGAAAAAGAAAGTCCCAGTCTAGTTCCAAGTGTTTTAATAACTGACAAAGGGCTTCTTTTTTGATATAATACAATGAGGTGATTTTATGGCAAATTTGAATCGATATAAATTTACATTTGGAAACAAGACCTTAACTCTAACAACAGAACACGATAATCTCTTTATGGAAGAAGTAGAACGGGTAGCAAAGGAAAAATACAAGGCTATCAAAGAGCAGATGCCTGCGGCAGATGATGAAGTCCTGGCGATTTTGCTGGCGGTCAATAGCCTATCTACCCAGCTCAGTCGCGAGATTGAGTTTGACGACAAGGAAAAAGAACTAGAAGATTTTCGTCACAAAATGCTCAGTGAGCTGAGAGAAAAGTCAGGTAAATAGAGGAGAAATAATGTTTTCTATTGTTATTTTACTAATATTGGCCTGGAGCTTTTATATTGGCTACTCGCGTGGTATTGTTCTGCAGGGCTATTATGCTGCTGCAACTATGGTTTCTATGCTGGTGGCTGGAGCTTTTTATAAGAGCTTGGCTAAGTTTATCAGCCTTTGGGTGCCTTATGCCAGTGCGACTCAGGGCTCTTCGACCTATTTTTTCCCTAGCTCCCAGCTCTTTCAGTTGGACCAGGTTTTTTATGCTGGTTTGGCCTATCTCATTATTTTTACGGCTGTCTACATCCTTGGGCGCTTTTTTGGGATTTTTGCCAATCTGATTCCCTACCCCAATAAGCTGGATACCAAATGGTACAATGTGACCAGCGGAGCCATTGCTGTTTGCATCTCTATTTTTGTTTTGGGAATGTGCCTGACTATTTTAGCGACGGTGCCGATGGAGATGGTTCAGGAGCGACTCAACAGCAGCTTCATGATTCGCTTTATTGTCAAGTATACCCCTATCACATCCAATATCCTCAAAGATCTCTGGGTGAATCAAGTTATCGGATAAAAGACGACTCAGTTGGCCTGCTAGCTGGGTTCTTTTTTACTAGAAAAGAAAATTATGAACACAAAGATTTTAGAAACCTTAGAATTTAGCAAGATTAAAGAACTTTTTGCTCCCTATCTTTTGACCGAGCAGGGGCAGCTGGAGCTGGGCCTGCTTTTGCCGACTAGCAAGAAGGAGACGGTGGCCTCGGCTTTTCTGGAAATGACAGATATGCAGCAGATTTTTGTGCAGCATCCGCACTTTAGTCTGGCCGCGACTCAGGATATTACTGCCTTGACCAAGCGCTTGGAGCTGGAGAGCGACTTGAATATTGAGGAGTTTTTGGCACTCAAGCGCGTCTTGGCTGTGACTCAGGAGCTCAAGTCCTTTTATGAGGACTTGGAAAATGTGCACTTGGAAAAGCTAGACCGTCTGTTTGATAATCTAGCTGTGTTCCCTAAGCTGCAAGGAAGTCTGCAAGCTGTTAATGATGGCGGCTTTATTGAAAGCTTTGCCAGCGAGAGTTTGAGCAGTATCCGCCGAAAAATTCAAGAAAATGAAAACCAGGTGCGGGAAATCCTCCAAGAGATTCTCAAAACCAAGGGAGAGATGCTGGCGGATCAGGTAGTGGCCAGCCGGAATGGCCGCAATGTGCTGCCTGTGAAAAATACCTATCGTAACCGCATTTCTGGTGTGGTTCACGATATTTCAGCCAGCGGCAATACCGTCTATATCGAGCCTAGAGCAGTTGTCAATCTCAACGAAGAAATTGCCAGCAGTCGGGCGGACGAACGTTATGAAATTCAGCGGATTTTGCAGGAATTATCAGACCTCTTCCGTCCCCATGCAGCTGAAATTGCCAACAATGCTTGGATTATCGGAC
Source organism: Streptococcus sanguinis (assembly GCA_013378335.1). Taxonomy (NCBI): domain Bacteria; kingdom Bacillati; phylum Bacillota; class Bacilli; order Lactobacillales; family Streptococcaceae; genus Streptococcus; species Streptococcus sanguinis. The sequence goes on along the minus strand of CP040556.1, from coordinate 1,970,760 downwards.
ATCTGGACCTGGTGCGTGCCAAGGTCCGCTTCATGCAAGAGACGGGAGCGGTGGTGCCAGACCTGTCGGAGGAGCAGGATATCCAACTGCTCAGTGTCCGTCATCCCCTGATTGAAAATGCAGTGGCTAATGACTTGCATTTTGGGTCAGACTTGACAGAGATTGTCATTACCGGTCCTAATACGGGTGGTAAGACCATCATGCTGAAGACCTTGGGGTTGGCTCAGATCATGGCCCAGTCAGGCCTGCCGATTCTGGCGGACAAGGGGAGCCGCGTCGGGATTTTCAGTCAGATTTTTGCAGACATTGGTGATGAGCAGTCCATTGAGCAAAGCCTGTCGACTTTCTCCAGTCACATGACCAATATCGTCTCTATTTTAGAGCAGGTTGATAGCGAGAGTTTGGTTCTGTTGGATGAGCTGGGAGCCGGGACTGACCCGCAGGAGGGTGCAGCTCTGGCTATTGCTATCTTGGAAGATTTGCGGCTAAGACAGATTAAAACCATGGCGACGACCCACTATCCTGAGCTCAAAGCCTATGGGATTGAGACGGACTGGGTAGAAAATGCCAGCATGGAATTTGATACAGATAGTTTAAGGCCGACCTATCGCTTTATGCAGGGAGTGCCTGGCCGCTCCAATGCTTTTGAAATCGCTCGACGTTTGGGCTTGGCAGAAGTTATCGTCCGTCATGCCCAAGAGCAGACTGACACAGACAGTGATGTCAATCGAATCATTGAGCGCCTAGAGGAGCAGACGCTGGAAAGCCGCAAGCGCTTGGATAATATCCGTGAGGTTGAGCAGGAAAATCTCAAATTTAACCGAGCCCTCAAAAAACTTTACAATGAGTTTAACCGAGAAAAGGAAACCGAGCTCAATAAGGCGCGCTTGGAAGCCCAGGAAATCGTTGATTTGGCTTTGTCAGAGAGTGAGAGCATTCTCAAAAATCTCCATGATAAGTCCAGTCTCAAACCGCATGAGATTATCGAGGCCAAGGCTCAGCTCAAAAAGCTGGCTCCTGAAACGGTTGATTTATCAAAAAATAAGGTGCTCAAGCAGGCCAAGAAAAATCGGGCACCCAAGGTGGGAGATGATATCCTAGTCACCAGCTATGGTCAGCGAGGAACCTTGGTCAAGCAGCTCAAAGACGGCCGTTGGGAAGCTCAGATCGGTCTGATCAAGATGACTCTAGAAGAGCAGGAGTTTAACTTGCTCAAGGCTGAAAAGGAGCAGCAGCCTAAGCGCAAGCAGGTTAATGTGGTCAAGCGGGCCAATACTGCTGGACCCAAAGCTAGACTTGATCTGCGCGGCAAACGCTATGAAGAGGCCATGGAAGAGCTGGATGCCTTTATCGATCAGGCCCTCCTCAATAACATGGCTCAGGTGGATATTATCCACGGTATTGGGACCGGCGTCATCCGTGAAGGGGTGACAAAATACCTCCGCCGCAACAAGCACGTCAAGTCCTTTGGCTATGCCCCGCAAAATGCTGGCGGCAGCGGCGCGACGATTGTGATCTTTAAGTAAGAGGCCATATATGAAAATACAAACCTATGACTCGACTTATGAGAGAAGTTGGGTTTATACAAAAGCTTTGAGTTATCTCTTTTCGCCTTTCTTTGATGATATGAGCCGTAGCAAGGATGAGTTTACTGAAGAGCCTTACCAAGATTCGATTGAGCTCATAGCAGTTGAAGATGATCAGGTTGTAGGGCTCCTAGATATTGGGGTATATACCGAAGAAGCAAGTCGTTCTTATGCATATTATCCAGGAGAAAAGATAGCCTACTTCGCTAATCTGGCTGTCCATCCTGATTTTCAGAATCAAGGGATAGCCGGCCACCTCTTTCAAACTGCTCGAGAGAAACTGCAAGAAAAGAATGTTGAGGCCTTGATCATCTTTACCAGAGACGGAGAACAAGCAAATCACCTCTATCAGAAGTGGGGCGGCAAGCTGATTTGTCAAGATTATTTAGTTGTCGGACGCCCCAAAGATCAAACACCGTTTTCTTTCAGCGTTGATAGGAAGCAGCGGACAATCTGTCTGACAGACAAGTCGGGAAATTCCTTAGGCTATTATCAAAGAGAAGGGCATTATATTGTCTCAAGGGAAGAAGATTTGGAGCATTTTGAGATTGATGAACTGTACAAAGAGCATACCTATGTCTTGAAAATCGAATAAGGCATTGGAAGTTTCAGCGAAGAGATAGCAGCAGGTTCTTTTATGAGGGCCTGCTTTTTGCTATAATGTAAGCAGCATAAAGTGTTTCGGAGGGAAAATAATGAGAATAAAGCATGCATCAGATTCCTGCACGACTATTTTGGTTGGAAAGAAAGCCAGTTACGACGGTTCAACCATTGTAGCTCGTACAGAGGATTCACAAAATGGGGTCTTTACACCCAAGAAATTTGTCGTAGTGGAGCCACAAGATCAGCCCCGCCATTATCAGTCTGTTTTGACCTCTTTTGAGATGGATTTACCGGACAATCCAGTCCGCTATACGGCAGTGCCAGATGCAGTTCCCAAGGATGGGATTTGGGGAGCAGCTGGAATTAACAGCTACAATGTTGCTGTCAGCGCAACGGAAACGATTACGACTAATAGCCGCGTGCTGGGAGCTGATCCTTTGGTAGAGTCAGGTATCAGCGAGGAAGATATCCTTACGCTGGTTCTCCCCTATATCAAGACGGCACGAGAAGGAGTTCTTCGTCTAGGGAAAATCTTAGAAGAATACGGTACTTATGAGTCTAATGGGATTGCTATTTCAGATGTTAATGAGATCTGGTGGCTGGAGACCATTGGCGGCCACCATTGGATGGCGCGGCGCGTGCCAGATGATGCCTACGTGACCAACCCCAATCAGCTGGGCAGTGATTATTTTGAATTTGACAATCCTGATCACTTCCTCTGTCATCCAAATCTCAAAAACTTTATCAAGGAAAACTATCTCAATCTGAATTACTCGGACAAGGGCTTCAATCCCCGCTATGCTTTTGGCAGCCAGAAGGATAAGGACCGTCATTACAATACACCGCGTGCTTGGGACATCCAGCGTTTTCTCAATCCAGAAGTGGAACAAGATCCAAGGAGTTTCTTCATTCCTTGGTGCCGCAAGCCTTATCGCAAGATTACCATTGAAGATGTCAAGTATGTCCTGAGCAGTCACTATCAGGATTCGCCTTATGATCCTTACGGAGCAGAGGGCGACCGCCACAGCAGACGGGCTTTTCGGACCATTGGAATCAATCGAACCAGTCAGACAGCTATCTTGCAGCTGCGCCCTAATCAACCGCAGGCAACGACGGGTATCCAGTGGTTATCTTACGGCTCTATGCCTTACAATACAGCTGTTCCTTTCTTTACTCAAGTCTCGACAACGCCAGACTACTTTGCCAACACAACGGACAAGGTTTCGACAGATTCCTTCTACTGGGCTAATCGCTTGATTGCTGGTCTGGCTGATGCTCATTTTAGCAGTCATGTCGGTGATTTGGATGATTACCAAGAGAAGACGATGGCCTGGGGTCATGAAATGATTGGTCGGGTAGACCAAGCTCTGGCCAAGGGCGAGGATGTGGACTTTGAAGCTGAAAATCAAGCCATGAGCGATAAGGTGCAAGAAGCGACAGACCAGCTCTTGGAGAAAGTTCTCTTGGATGCCAGCAATCTCATGACCAACCATTTCTCACTGAGTGACTAAGGTACTACCCGTAGCAAATATTTTTCTTTCTGATGTTTTTGGTGTAAAATGTTATCAAAAGTAAGCTATTCAAAGGAGAAGATTTATGGTAGCAGCAGTTACAGATGCAACATTCGCAGAAGAAACAAAAGAGGGATTGGTTTTGATTGACTTTTGGGCAACTTGGTGCGGTCCGTGCCGTATGCAGGCACCTATCTTGGAGCAGTTGGCAGGAGAAGTTCATGAGGATGAATTGAAAATCCTTAAAATGGATGTGGATGAAAATCCAAATACTGCCCGTGAATTTGGCATTATGTCCATTCCGACCCTTTTGTTCAAGAAAGATGGTCAAGTCGTTAAGCAAGTCGCAGGTGTTCACACCAAAGACCAGCTCAAGGCAATTATCGCTGAATTAAGCTAAGCAAGAAGCCTGAGGGCTTCTTTTTTGTATCAAAAAACGTTTACATGCTCAAAAATTTTCATAAAATATTGACAAAAGGCGAATGTTCTTTTAGAATAATAGAAAATTAATAATCAACACCGAACGAAGTTTTTCAGAAAGAGGCAGGCACCTCTGACTGTGAAATGGACGGAACTCTGGAGAGACCATGAATGGCACCGAAGGGGCAAGGCGGTATAGAACCGCTCAAACTCTCAGGTAAAAGGACAGAGCGAAGAGGCAGGGATTTCCCTACTCCAGCGCATCCAGAGTACATGTTTTGCATGTGCTCTTTCTTTTTCTCGGTGTGAAAAGGAGCTTATATCATGTTGGAAATATTGAATCGGTTGGATTCTTTGGTTTGGGGACCACCCCTGCTCATTTTGCTGGTTGGTACCGGTATCTATCTCAGTCTGCGTCTGGGCTTGCTGCAGATTTTTCGACTTCCGCGTGCCTTTCGGCTAATTTTTGTATCAGACGAGGAGCATCAGGGCGATGTCTCTAGCTTTGCGGCTCTTTGTACGGCTCTAGCCGCGACTGTGGGAACAGGAAATATCATCGGAGTGGCAACGGCCATTAAAACCGGTGGACCGGGTGCCCTCTTCTGGATGTGGGTAGCTGCTTTCTTTGGGATGGCGACCAAGTATGCCGAAGGCCTATTGGCTATCAAGTACCGGCGCAAGGATGCTCATGGTGCTATGGCGGGCGGTCCCATGCACTATATCTTACTAGGGATGGGCGAGAAGTGGCGCCCGCTGGCTATCTTTTTTGCGATAGCTGGTATCTTGGTGGCTCTTTTGGGGATTGGGACCTTTACGCAGGTCAATTCCATCACAGAGGCCATGCAGAATACCATTCAGCTGCCTCCAGCTGTGACAGCTTCTATCTTGGCTATTTTAGTAGCTCTGGTTATTTTCAGCGGCATCCAGTCTATTGCTCGAGTATCGACCAAGGTTGTGCCCTTTATGGCAGCGATTTATATCTTGGGGACTGTGACTGTCCTAGCGGTCAATCTAGATCGATTACTGCCGACTCTCCAGCTGGTCTTTAGTTCAGCCTTTAGTCAGACAGCAGCTGTCAGTGGCTTTGCCGGTGCGACCATCCAGATGGCCATTCAAAACGGGGTTGCGCGTGGAGTTTTCTCCAATGAATCTGGCTTGGGATCAGCGCCCATTGCAGCGGCGGCAGCTCGGACTAAGGAACCGGTAGAACAGGGCTTGATTTCCATGACCGGAACCTTTATCGATACCTTGATTATCTGTAGTCTGACAGGCTTGACGATTTTAATCACAGGGGTCTGGGATGGCAATCTCAACGGTGTGTCCCTGACTCAGGCAGCCTTTGCGACTGTTTTTGATAATTTTGGTCCAGTTCTGCTTTCAGTCTTTCTAGTTCTGTTTGCCTTTACGACTATCTTGGGTTGGAACTACTATGGTGAGCGCTGTTTTGAATTTCTCTTTGGGGTGCGCTATATCCGCGTTTATCGTCTGATATTTGTCCTTATGATCATTCTCGGTGGCTTTGTGGGTCTAGAGGCGGTCTGGATTATTGCAGATATTGTCAATGCCCTCATGGCCTTGCCAAACTTGATTGCCTTATTAGTTTTGTCTCCTATTGTCATCAGTGAGACGAAGAGATATTTTGCCAAGCATCGAAAGAACTAACTTTCACACATAAAAAAGCCTCTAGCTTTCCGCAATGATGGAAGTCTAGAGGTTTTTTGTCGAAATTAATAGCGTTTTTCTTTTGGCCAGTCGCTCATCTCGGCCACAGCTGTAAAGAGAACGTCAGTAGAAGAGTTGAGGGCTGTCTCGCAAGAGTCCTGAATGACACCGATAACGAAACCGACGCTGACTACCTGCATGGCCAAATCATTGGAAATCCCAAAGAGGCTGCAGGCGACCGGAATGAGCAGAAGCGAACCGCCAGCTACGCCGGAAGCCCCGCAGGCAGAAATTGCCGCTACAATACTGAGAACTAGAGCCGTGCCAAAGTCAACCCTGATACCCAGCGCATTGACAGCAGCCAAGGTCAGGGTATTGATAGTAATAGCAGCCCCTGCCATGTTGATAGTGGCTCCCAGAGGAATAGAGACCGAGTAGGTCTCTGGATTGAGCCCCAGATCCCGACAGAGTTTCATATTGACGGGGATGTTAGCCGCAGAGCTGCGCGTGAAAAAGGCAGTCACGCCACTGACTCGCAGACAGCGCCAGACCAAGGGATAAGGATTTTTCCGCAGCATGATAAAGGTAATCAAAGGATTGATAATCAGAACGACAATCAGCATGCTGGCTATCAAGGCCAACAGCAGGATACCATAGCTTTTTAGAGCCTGGAAACCTTTGCCGGAAATGGTCGTGTAGACCAAGCCTAGAATACCAAGAGGGGCTAGATTGATAATCCACTCGACAATCTTAGAAGTGATATCTGCCAAGGTCTGCAACAGTTCCTTGCTGTGGTGGCTGGCTTCCCGCATGGCAATTCCAAAGATGACAGCCCAGGACAGGATGCCAATGTAGTTAGCGGTGATGAGGGCGTTGACGGGATTGTCCACCAGCTGAAGCAGAAGATTGCTGAGAACTTGTCCGATTCCATCTGGCGGAGAAACTTCTTGGGAGGACGAAGCCAACTCTATGCTAATTGGAAAGAAGAAGTTGACTAGTACTGCGACTAGGGCAGCCGCAAAGGTTCCTAGAAGATAGAGCAAGATGACTCTTTTCATATTGCTCTTTTGCCCTTTTTGCTGCTGCGACAGGGCATTTGCCACCAGAGCGAAGACTAGGAGCGGAGCGATGGCCTTGAGGCCGCCAACGAAGATTTGGCCCAGAAGTCCGATGGCTTGTGCTTGGGGAAAGATGACAGCCAGTAGGACACCAATGCCAATACCGATGGAAATCCGCTTGATTAGATTGGTTTTATTCCAAATGGTGATGAAACGATGGAGCATGTAAGTTCCTCTCTTGTCTTAGATACTTATTTTATTATACGATAGAAAGGGAGTGAAAGCAATGCTAGGTCGAGTTAACCATTCTATGTCCGCGCTGATTGGTCTTTGTGGTATAATGGTAGTAATCTTTTTGGAGGTAGCCTATGTCTAAGATCGGAAATGTCTTTTCCCACTATATCCAGCAGTTTGACTGGAGCAAGATTGCAGATGACCTTTTTTCCAAGCTGGTCTCTTTACTTCTGCTTTTTATCTTATTTTACATCGTTAAGAAAATCCTGCATTTGTCAGTGGCCAAGATCATTGCCCCCTCTCTCAAGCTATCCAAGCAAGATGTAGCCAGACAGAAAACTATCACTCGTCTGATTGAGAATCTGCTTAATTATGTCTTGTATTTTCTCTTGATTTACTGGGGTTTATCCATCTTGGGACTGCCGGTTTCCAGCCTTTTAGCTGGTGCCGGAATTGCTGGGGTGGCGATTGGGATGGGAGCTCAGGGCTTCCTGTCGGATTTGGTCAATGGCTTCTTTATTCTTCTTGAGCGACAGTTAGATGTCGGTGACGATGTCCACCTGACTAACGGTCTTATCAACATCGCTGGAACAGTAATCAGTGTTGGGATTCGGACGACGCAGGTACGGGACGCGGACGGAACGCTGCATTTTGTTCCAAACCGCAATATCTTGGTTGTCAGTAATCTGTCTCGAGGCGATATGCGTGTTCTGATTGACATTCCCATTTATGCCCAGACGGATTTGGACGAGATTTACCATATCATTTCTAAGGTCAATGAAGAAGCAGTGCCAGAACATCCAGAGATTCTCAAGGAACCGAATATTTTGGGGCCGCAGATGGCTTCAAATGGCCAGTTCAACTTCCGTATCAGTATGATAGTGCAGGGAGGTATGCAGATTTCTATTTACCATATCTTCTACCGTCTGTACCATGAGGCGCTTTTACGAGAGGGGATTGAGCTTCCGACGCTTGGACCTCTTTCAAAAGGCAAGTAATTATTGATTAGAAAGGTCCATATGAATCAGCGAATTCAGCAGGAGATTGTCAGTGAGGACAATCTTGTTTACCGTTTAAAACGTCCTCTCCACAAGCAGGGTCTCTTTTGGGCAGCTCTGGTGTCTGGTATTATCATCTTTCTTCTGGCCTTGCTCAGTATAATCCTCGTCATTACTACGATTGGCCTTATGGAGGAAAATGACCATCTCAAGTCCCTCACAGGCTACCATAACTCGCCTTTAGAGACCTATTCCAGCCACGCTTTTGAGAAAACAGTTGAATTTTCCAGCGGACTCAAGGTGACAGTTCATTCGGCAGTGGAAGATAGCAAGAGAGTCATGAGCGATGAGTCAACAGGAGTAGCTGTCGTTGCAACCATCACGGTTGAAAATACTTCTAAAAAGCCCATTTTGGTCAGTCCTTATGACTTTGGACTTTATGACAAGAAGGAAAATGTCTATATTTTGGACGGCTCAACCTTTGACAATACACAAATCGGCACCAATCTGGCGCCAGGCAAGTCTATCCGCTTTGACTTGGTTTTTGATGGGGAAGGCGGCGATGAGGATACCTATACCGTGACCTATGAAAATGCTAAGTGGCAAAAGGAGAAAAGCAAGCTAAAGCAAGAGAAAAAGAAGGAGCAGTAGGGAAAATTATCCTATTACTCTAATACCTTTGCTACTTTCCGCACCCAGATTTGAAAGTGGAGGCAGCAAATGTTATAGATGAAAGAGGATTTGAGACAAAAGTTTCAAATCTTTTTCTTGACTATGACCTTAGAGGAGGGTGTATACTGGTGAAAATTAGAAAAGGAGATTACCATGAAAATCAATATGATTCGTTCAGATAAGGTTTATCAAGAGCTGCTTGAACTTCCATTTGATAAAAGGGAGGGCTGTTTTCGAGCGAAAATACTCGCTCCATTTGCTCCTAAATACCAAACTCAGCACATTCCTTTAAAAGCGAAGTATCCTGGAGGATTTGATGCTCTATTTCTACTTGGCTTTATGAATCAGCTGCCTGGAACTCTGTCGGAAAAGGATAGACCAGCTATCGACTCTCTGAGCTCTGATCAACTCTGGCAAGACTGCCAGGATACCATCAAAAGGAGTATTGGTCTTTTTGAACAGGCTGGCTATGATTTAGAGGTTGAGGATTACCATTTTACTATATTATTGGGCAATCCAGACAAGCCTATGCTACAGCTCAATAAGGGTTACAGCGGAGATGGAGGAATTCCAGGCTACCTCATGCTTAGTCTACTACCAAATGACTATACTTTGCCACGTGTGCAGGCGGCATTAGCCCACGAGTGCAATCACAATGTCCGCTTCCAATTTATCAAATGGAATCAGCAGACGACACTAGCAGACTGGGTAGTTAGTGAAGGATTGGCAGAGTCTTTTGCTGCTGAGCTCTATGGTAAAGAACTCATTGGACCTTGGGTCACTTCAACCAGTCCAGAGCAATTAGAGGAGATTAAGCCCATCATCTCAAGTCAGCTTCAGCTAACGGGGATGGCGGAAATGGCTCCATATCTCTACGGTGATGAAATTGCAGAGATACAGGGTCAGATACCAGTTGGAATGCCTTATGCTGCGGGCTATGCTTATGGCTATCATTTGATACAAGCCTATCTGAAAAAGACTGGCAAGAGCATTATTGAAGCGACAGTAACATCGACAGAAGAGATTTTAGAGGCGACGAAAGACTTTTGGCAATGACACATTTCTGCTTGAAAATCTGCCTGAACCTGATATAATGTAGGTAATTTCTGGAGGTGACTATATGCACTATAAAAGAGTTGAATTGAAAGTTACAAATCAAGGTATCCATGAGCGCAAGATTTTTCAAGGTGTCAAGATTTTCAATCGTAGCAAGCTGTCCAAAGATCAGAAAAGCATTCTAACACAGAAGCTTTACCTGACACCGAAGCAAAACATCGTTTACTATCAGCGAACAGATGTCAATTATGACCAGAACTGGCATCATAATAAGGACTATTACGAACTAGCTTATGACCAGTTGGACAGAGAAACTGTCTTTAAGGTTTGTCAAGATTTTGACGAACTAAGTCCTTTTCTGGAGAATGAGCTGCTGGAGAAGCTAAAAGAAAAGCAGTCAGCAGGCAAGTTTTTTGAAAAATTAGATATATAAAAATCCGACCGCTTTTATAAGCAGTCGGATTTCTTTGAGTTCTAGTTTTATAATCTTTTATAAGTAAATATAGAGCTATTAAGCCAGCAGTATTTTTTTATTTACCAAGATACTGAAATTCGATCCATTTTTATTATGAACATCTAACTTAGTTAGAAGTTGTGGGAACAGTATAGTTGACATCTTTGAAGAATAAGCGTATAATCAAAAAAATGATTGAGTACTCACTCAATACGTGAGGGGTAAAGGAGTTTATAAAATGGTTGTTCAAGCAATACAATATAGTCGTTTCGGTAATGAAGAAGTGTTAAATTTGGTGAATATTAAATCTGATTCTTTAGAAGCGAATCAAGTTAGGGTAGAAGTTCATGCTGTTGGTTTAAATCCTATTGATTATAAGACTTTTGAGGGTGCAAAGCCACTTAGATTTTTATCTTTTATGGCGAAACTAAGGAATCCCAGTCGTTGGTTTGAGTCGAAATCATCTCTTTTTCCAAGAGGTGTTGGTAGGGATTTTGCTGGAGTTATCACAGAAATTGGTGAAGGAGTGAATACGTTTTCAGTAGGGGATAAGGTTTTTGGATCAATGATCAGTGACCCTGGATTGGGGACCAAGAGGGGAACTTTGGCAACAGAAATTTGTGTCAATGTATCGGAAATTGTATTAAAACCAAAGCTGATTGATATGAACCACGCAGCTACTATGGGTGTAGCCTCTCTAACTGTGGGTGGTGCATTTAGAAAGATTGAGTTAAATTCTAAAGATGTTGTAGTTATTTCAGCAGCGACTGGTGGTATTGGAAGTATTGCAGTACAGTATGCAGTTGCTAAGGGTGCAACGGTTATCGGAATTGCAAGTAAGAAGAATTCAGAATATCTGAAGTCCTTAGGTGCCATACCAGTAGCTTACGAAGAGAATATCCAAAATGCTCTTCTATCAGCAACCCCAAAGCCGATTACAAAGTTCTTGGATTGCTATGGAAGTGATTACGTTAAGTTAGCTTTTAGTCTAGGTTTGAAGGGGAGTGAGATCGGAACTCTAGTACCTTCTCCATATGTTATAATAAGAGGAGCTCAGTTCACGGGTCCGAGACACTCTACATATGATGATTTTAAGGCTCTAGCGGAGATGGTCTCAGATGGGAAGGTTCAGCTAAATATTGATCAAGTATATGACTTTTCTCTAAAGTCAGTTAGAGAAGCATATCGTAGTCTGAAATTGGGACACACTCGAGGTAAGAAAGTCGTAAAAGTAAGAGAGGAGCAGGGAGGTGCTAGTGGTGGAAAGTTTAGAACAAAAGTATGCCCAGACATTAGAAAATAGCAATTTGAGTTTAAAACAACGTCAAGTGCTGTTATCAAGTCTAAAGTTATTTTCAGAAATTGGTTTTGAAAACACAACAGCAAGTCTTATCGCCAAGGAAGCTGGAGTTTCAGAAGGGACGGTTTTTAGTTACTTTAAGACCAAGGAAGGCATCTTAGAAGCAATTTTATCGACTTTTCTTGATCAAGTTATTCCAGATGTGATTGCTGATTTTTCTAAGAAGAAATTTACAGCAAACCAAGAGACTTTTTCAGTGTTTTTGAGAAGTATTGTTCGTGATAGACTAGTTTTTATTCAGGAGAATCAAATGCAAGTTAAAATTCTCTTGAGTCGTTCTTTTATTGATAATACTATTTCTAACCAGTTAGGGAATGTTATTGTTCACTCTATCATTAGGCCAATTAGTCCAGTTCTGAATCAGTTTAAAGAAAAGGGCCTCATCAGAAATTGGTCAAACGAAAGAATCGTTCGCTATATTTTAGCTTTGAGTCTTTCTTATGTTCTTCCAATGATGTTGAATGATAATGAGGACCTAGATATAGATGAGATAGTAAATGAAATAGTTGAATGCCTGTCTTTTGCATTAGTAGAAGTAAAATAAATCTTGATTTTAAGCTTACTATTTTAAATAGTGAGCTTTTTTGAAGCCAACATAAAAATCCCCAATCATAATGATTGAGGATTGAGCAAATGAATCTTAGACAATACCTTGGGCAATCATAGCGTTTGCTACGTTTTCGAAAGCAGCAATGTTAGCACCAGCCAGGTAGTTTTTGCCAAGTCTGTAAGTTTCAGCGGTAGTTTTAGCTGTGTTGAGGATGTTGGTCATGATGTTCTTGAGACAGCCAGGGTATACCGACATCTATTCATCTGATAAGAGAGATTTTATCATCCAGATATTCATAGCTGGGTGGCCGGCAGCGTTAGAAATTGGTTGTTGCAGTGATGTAAAACCATAGTGTTGATAGACGGCCACGGCCGTAGCTAGTTCAGTAGTGGTTTCTAGATAAAGCTGTTCATAATCTGCTAGGCGGGCTTCTTGGAATATCTGCTTTATCAGCCGACTGGAATAACCTTTGCCACGACTGTTTTTAGTGACATACAGTTTTTGTAATTCAGCAATTTTATCAGACACAGGTGCAAAGCCACCGCAGCCAACGAGATGACCTTCATCTTCCAGAACAAAGTAAGCTGCCCTCTCTTGATGTTGATAATAGTCGGCCAAATGATCTAGATGAGAATCAAAGTAGACAGTTCCTGGTTTGTCAAGCCCGAATTCTTCTAGACTGGCTCGAATGAGCTGCGCTACAGCTGGATTGTCTCTCACTTCCATTGGCCGTAAGTTCATGATTTGTCCTCCGATAGGATGTATCGACTAGTTAAACAATACCTTGGGCGATCATAGCGTTGGCTACGTTTTCGAAAGCAGCAATGTTAGCACCAGCCAGGTAATCTTTGCCAAGTCCGTAAGTTTCAGCGGTAGTCTTAGCTGTGTTGAAGATGTTTGTCATGATGTCCTTGAGGCGGCCGTCAACTTCTTCGCGAGTCCATGACAGACGAAGACTGTTTTGGCTCATTTCCAGAGCGGATACAGCTACACCACCAGCATTGGCAGCTTTGGCAGGTCCGTAGAAGATACCATTTTCTTTGTAAACAGCGATAGCATCCAGGTCGCTAGGCATGTTGGCACCTTCAGATACACAGATAACACCTTGAGAAACCAAGCGTTTAGCTGCGTCGCCGTTGATTTCGTTTTGAGTCGCACATGGCAGAGCAATATCATAGTTACCAGCGTAAGTCCATACAGAACCTTCATGGTATGTAGCAGTTGGTTTCTCAGCTGCATATTCAGTCAAACGAGCACGGCGTTTTTCTTTAACATCAACCAAAAGATCAAAGTCAATACCATTTTCATCGATGACATAACCGTTTGAGTCAGATACAGAGATAACAGTTGCACCGAGTTCAGTAGCTTTTTGGAGAGCATATTGGGCTACGTTACCAGAACCGGAAATAACCACCTTCTTGCCAGCAAAGCTTTGGCCGTTAGCCTTGAGCATTTCTTCGGTGTAGTAAACCAAGCCGTAACCAGTTGCTTCTGGACGGATCAAGCTGCCGCCAAATCCAAGGGGTTTACCAGTCAAGACACCAGCGTCGAATTGATTGAGGCGTTTGTATTGGCCGTAGAGGTAGCCGATTTCACGTCCGCCGACACCGATATCACCAGCTGGAACGTCAAGAGATGGGCCGATGTGTTTTTGCAATTCAGTCATGAAGCTTTGGCAGAAGCGCATCACTTCAGCATCTGTCTTGCCTTTTGGATTAAAGTCAGATCCACCTTTACCACCACCGATTGGCAGGCCAGTCAAGACGTTTTTAAAGATTTGTTCGAATCCGAGGAATTTCAAGATCCCTTGATTTACAGTCGGGTGGAAACGAAGACCGCCTTTATAAGGGCCAACTGCTGAGTTAAATTGTACGCGGTAACCACGGTTAACTTGTACTTTACCTTCGCGGTCAACCCAAGGAACACGGAAGCTGATAACGCGCTCAGGCTCAGTAATACGCGCTAGGATGTTTTCTTCAATGTATTCTGGGTGTTTTTCAAAAACGGGCTCCAGGGTATTGAGAAACTCTTCAACAGCTTGGAGGAATTCTGCCTCGTGTCCGTTGCGTGCTTTTACGGTCTCGAAAGTGCTTTGGATATATTCTTTAGCAGTTGTCATCTGTCATTCTCCTTTAAATAAAATAGTAAACCATCCTGTCGGAAGCTGCTTGCAGCTTGTATGACGAGGATGTGTTTAAAACTTTAAAACAGACATCTTTTAAATGTCATATTTTATTACATGGAACATTATAGCAGACTTTTTTTCCCTTGTAAAGAAAAAAGTTGAATTTTCTAAAAATTTCCACAATTTGTTTTCTGAAATATTTCAGAAAGAGGGTCAATCGAACTGGATATTTTCCGAACGTTAGTCAGGAATTGCTGGTTTAAAAAACGAAAAAGCGGGTTTTGGTGATATAATAGAGGAAATGAGCTAAAGGCACTCGCCTTCAGAAGAAAAAGGAGCGTTTTACTATGGTTTCGACATCGACACAGATTGCTGGTTTTAATTTTGATAACTGCCTGATGAATGCAGCTGGGGTTGCCTGCATGACAAAAGAGGAACTGGCAGAAGTCAAAGATTCTGCTGCGGGAACCTTTGTGACCAAGACGGCGACGCTGGAATTTCGCCCGGGAAACCCAGAACCGCGCTATCAGGATGTTCCGCTGGGGTCTATCAACTCCATGGGACTGCCCAACAATGGTTTAGACTACTATCTTGACTACCTGCTGGAACTCCAGGAAAGCGAACCAAATCGTACTTTCTTCCTCTCTTTGGTCGGTATGTCGCCAGAAGAAACCCACACCATTCTTCAGAAAGTGCAGGCAAGTGACTTTAAAGGCATTACTGAGCTCAATCTCTCTTGCCCCAATGTCCCTGGCAAGCCACAGATTGCCTATGATTTTGAAGCGACTGAAACGATTTTGTCAGAAGTTTTTGCTTATTTCACCAAGCCGTTGGGCATCAAGCTGCCTCCTTATTTTGACATCGTGCATTTTGACCAGGCTGCGGCGATTTTTAACAACTATCCGCTCAAGTTTGTCAATTGTATAAACTCTATCGGAAACGGTCTTTATATAGAAGATGAGTCAGTGGTCATTCGTCCGAAAAATGGTTTTGGCGGTATCGGAGGACAGTACATCAAACCGATCGCTTTAGCCAATGTCCATGCATTTTACCAACGCCTTAAACCAGAAATCCAAATCATCGGAACAGGAGGTGTCCTGACTGGCCGCGATGCTTTTGAGCATATCCTCTGTGGAGCCAGTATGGTGCAGGTAGGAACAACCCTTCATAAAGAAGGAGTGGCAGCCTTCGAGCGAATCACTGCAGAACTCAAGGCTATTATGGAAGAAAAAGGCTATGAAAGTCTGGAAGATTTCCGAGGAAAATTGAAGTATATTGAGGGGTAATTAAAATACGACTGTCTAAGATTGAAGAAAGCTCCATATTTGAAGACTTTCTTCAATCTTTTTTTAGAGCGATGGAAATATCTGGGAACTACTAACCTCCACATTTTAAATGATATCCTAGAACTGTGCGATACTATAAGTAAAATAAATTGATAAGATAGTGTGAAAGGGAAATTATGATGAATAAAAAATTCTTATGGAGTGTACTCAGTATTCTAGTGCTTATGGGACTGGTTATCATAGGATTTAGTATGCACCAACACCAGAAGAAACAGGAAATGATACGCATTGCGACTAGTAAAGAAGCAAGAAAGATTTATGAAGAACATATGAGAGCGAATGATCCTAATGCTCTAACAAGAGAAGGAGTTATTCAATCTTATGAAATTGATACTGAGACATTAGAATATAATCCGATGGGGGGGCTGATGGTTCGATTGTATTTTAATAACAATAAAGAGTTGGACTTTCATTTTGGATTGATAAAAAATGACAATGGAGAGTATGAAACATATGGCTATACCGTATCACCTAAATTATCAGCTTTGTTAAAGGAAAACGTTAAAAGAGCAAAAAATATGTGAATGATCAAAATCTTCAGACGGCTATGACTGAAGATAACGACAATTCTCTTAATCGTGAAGTAAAAGATCAATATGATAGAAGTGTTGGCACAGTCACTCAAGTTTACGATAATACTGGTCACGCTGTTCTTCCACCTTATTTACGAATTGCTCTAGTTTGGTTAATCAGACTCGTATAATCTTCTACGATAATTTTATTGTAATATAGAGTCATTCCCTATTAAATCATTTTATAGTATAAAGAGGTAAAGGAGGGGATGTAGAAATGAAGAAATTACTATCTATTTTGGGAGTTTTTGGAATTATTATTTTTATGGGCGGCTGTAGTATGAATAAGCAAATGCAAGAAGATAAGCAAAGGGAAGAGATGCTTAAAGTTGTAAGAAGTGAAGAAGTAAAACAATTAATTGAAGAAGGGATAAAGAATTTAGATAGTCAGTATTTAACTGAAACGGGTATTATAAAGTCATATAAAATTGATTATAATTCCGCAGAACTTCATCCAATGGGTGGTATTGTGATTACTACATATATTAACAATAACAAAGATTTGTATATTAAAGATACTATCAATGAAGATTATGCATCAAAAAAATTAGAAATTGGTGGTAGCATTGTATCAAAAAAACTAAGTGATTTACTAAAGGGTGAATAATTATGGTGTATTTTACTGATAGACAAAGACAACATATTTCTAAACAACAATATGTTGACGCTGAAATTGATGGATAAGTCTGGGTTGATGTTGATTGCAACCCAGTTTTTCATATCATTCTGAAGAAAGTTCTAATCAAATCGCTATAATTTCCTTTCCTTTTATGAGAAAATAGACGCAAAGAAATGAGGTGTTTTTATGGCAGAAATTTATCTAGCAGGCGGATGCTTCTGGGGATTGGAAGAGTACTTTTCCCGCATTGAGGGTGTGGAGGAAACGACAGTGGGATATGCCAATGGACAGGTAGAATCAACTAACTACCAGCTGATTCACCAGACGGACCATGCAGAGACGGTTCATCTGGTCTACGATGAAAAGCAGATTAGCCTGCGGGAAATCCTGCTCTATTATTTCCGAGTCATTGATCCTCTGTCGGTCAATAAGCAGGGAAATGATGTAGGACGTCAGTATCGGACGGGCGTTTACTATACCAATCAAGCCGATAAGACAGTCATTGAGCAAGTCTTTGCTGAACAGGAAAAGCAGCTGGGGAGAAAGATTGCTGTTGAGCTAGAGCCTTTGCGTCACTATGTCCTAGCTGAGGATTATCATCAGGATTATCTCAAGAAAAATCCCAGCGGCTACTGCCATATCAATGTCAATGATGCCTATCAGCCCTTGGTCGATCCAGGCCAGTATGAGAAGCCTACAGATGCGGAACTAAAAGAGCAGCTGACGGAAGAACAGTACCAGGTGACACAGCTTAGTGCAACAGAGCGTCCTTTCCATAATAGCTATAATGCCATTTTTGAAGAAGGGATTTATGTAGATGTGACGACTGGAGAGCCCCTCTTTTTTGCTGGTGACAAGTTTGAATCTGGCTGCGGCTGGCCTAGCTTTAGCCGGCCTATCGCCAGAGAAGTTCTGCGATATTATGAAGACAAGAGCCATGGCATGGAGCGGATCGAAGTGCGCAGCCGTTCTGGCAATGCCCATCTGGGGCATGTCTTTACTGACGGCCCAGAATCAGCAGGCGGTCTACGTTACTGTATCAACTCAGCAGCTCTGCGATTTATCCCAAAAGAAAAAATGGAAGCAGAAGGATACGGCTATCTGCTGACCTTCATGCAGTAAAAGGGCATAAAATCAACTCAAATGCTTCAATCAGTCATATAAATTTTTTATCACGGCGATAAATTATTTATATAAGCCAAGTCTCCTTGAACATGGTAAAATGAGAAGTAATCTTATAAAATAGAAGATTTAGAATTTTATCCATTAAAGGAGAAAAAATGATGAATTTGAAAAAAATCTTTTCAGTAGGCCTAGTAGGGCTTGCAGCCTTGGGTTTGGCAGCTTGCGGCGGCTCTTCTAGTAAGGAGAGCAAATCAGAAGACGGAACTGTAACGGTTAAGGTCGGGGTGATGAGCCTGAGTGATACAGAAGAAGCGCGCTGGAACAAGGTTCAAGAGATTCTTGACAAAGAAAATGCAGGCGTTAAATTAGAATATACGCAGTTTACCGACTACTCTCAGCCGAACCAAGCTCTGCTTGACGGTGATGTGGATATCAACGCTTTCCAACATTACAACTTCCTTGAAAACTGGAACAAAGAGAAGGGAGCAGACCTTGTGTCTGTTGCGGATACCTATATCGCTCCTATTCGTCTCTACTCTGGTACAAAGGACGGCAAAAATAAATATACAGATGTGAAAGACATCCCAGAAAATGGTACGATTGCCGTTCCAAATGATGCAACAAATGAGAGCCGCGCTCTTTATCTTCTTGAATCAGCTGGCTTGATCAAGCTTGATGTTAAAGGAAACGAGCTTGCGACTGTTGCCAACATCAAAGAAAACAAGAAGAATCTGACAATTTCTGAGTTGGATGCCTCTCAAACACCAGCTTCTCTGACTTCAGCAGATGCTGCAGTTGTCAATAATACTTTCGTTCGCGAAGCAGGCATTGACTACAAGAAGGCTCTCTTCAAAGAAGAAGCCAATGAAAACTCAAAACAATGGTATAATCTGATTGCAGCGAAAGCAGATTGGAAGAAATCAGACAAGGCTGACGCGATTGAAAAAATTATCAAGGCTTACCACACTGATGAAGTGAAAAAAGTTATCGAAGAATCATCAGATGGTATGGATCAGCCAGTGTGGTAATTTTTACTAGTAGAAAGTCATTGTATTGAATAAATGAAATGATTAAGAAGGGCGGAGATTAGCTTCTCCAGCCCTTTATCTGCTATTATGGTCATTTAGTTTAATCATTATCTGGCTTTGGGTTAGGTCGGTAAAGATTGCGGCTTGTGGTAGCACATTTCCCTAGTCAAGCGACAAGCGGAAAGCAAATTAAAAGGCTATAGTGGCTAAATCTCATATTGGACAAATCAAGGAGTGAATCGGAAATTATGGGCAAAGAAATTATCAAATTGGATCACATTGATGTCGTTTTTAATCAAAAGAAGCAAGACATTAGGGCCGTAGAAGATGTGACCATTCATATTAATCAGGGAGATATTTATGGAATTGTAGGCTATTCTGGTGCCGGCAAGTCTACCCTGGTTCGTGTCATTAACTTGCTGCAGGTGCCGTCTGCTGGCAAGATTACGGTGGATGATACGGTTTTCTATGATCATCATCAGGTTCAGCTTACTGCGGCTGAGCTACGCCAAAAGCGTAAGGATATTGGGATGATTTTCCAGCATTTTAACCTCATGGCTCAGATGACAGCCAAGGAAAATGTTGCCTTTGCGCTCAAGCATTCTCCTTTATCAGCTGCTGAAAAAGACAAGAAAGTTCATACGCTTTTAGACTTGGTAGGCTTAGCGGATCGGGCGGACAATTATCCTGCCCAGCTGTCTGGCGGTCAGAAGCAGCGGGTGGCCATTGCGCGGGCCTTGGCCAATGATCCCAAAATCCTCATCTCGGACGAGTCCACATCCGCTCTGGATCCTAAGACCACCAAGCAGATTCTTGCTCTATTGCAGGATTTGAATCAAAAATTGGGTCTGACAATTGTCCTCATTACCCACGAAATGCAGATTGTCAAGGACATTGCCAACCGGGTAGCAGTCATGCAAAATGGTCGGCTGATTGAGGAAGGCTCAGTTCTGGATATTTTCTCTAATCCCAAGAATGAGCTGACCCAAGATTTCATTACGACCGCAACGGGTATCAATGAGGCTATGATCAAAATCAACCAGCAGAGGATTGTGCAAAACCTGCCGGAAAATTCCATTCTGGCCCATCTGAAATACTCAGGTGTGGTGACGGACACAGCCATTATAAACGACATTTACAAGCAGTATCACATATCGGCCAATATTCTTCACGCTAATATTGAGATTTTAGACCATGTACCAGTCGGAGAAATGGTCGTTATCTTATCTGGAGAGACCAAGCAACTGGCGGCGGTGCAGGAAAGTCTGCGCGAAACAGGAGTAGAGCTGCATGTTCTGAAAGAAGGGAGTAACTAATGCTACAGCTGATTCAACAATTTATGCCCAATGTTTATAGAATGGGCTGGTCTGGGCAGGCTGGCTGGGGAACAGCTATTTACCTGACCCTGTATATGACTATCATTCCTTTCTTTATCGGAGGGATTCTAGGCTTTATCGCTGGTCTCTTGCTCGTCTTGACAGGGCCGAGAGGTATTTTGGAAAATAGACTTGTCTTTTTCGTCCTAGACAAGGTTACCTCAATCTTCCGAGCGATTCCTTTCATCATTCTCTTGGCCCTCATCAATCCTTTTACTCGGATTATTGTAGGAACTGGGATTGGACCGACTGCGGCCTTGGTGCCTCTTTCACTGGCTGTTTTTCCTTTCTTTGCCCGTCAGGTTCAGGTGGTCTTATCCGAACTAGACCGAGGAGTCATTGAAGCAGCGCAGGCTAGTGGAGCAACCTTCTGGGACATTGTCGGTGTTTACTTGCGGGAAGGTCTGCCGGACTTGATTCGTGTGGTGACTGTTACACTGATCTCTTTGGTTGGGGAGACTGCTATGGCTGGAGCGATTGGTGCCGGTGGACTGGGAAATGTTGCCCTGACTTATGGTTATCAGCGTTTCAACCATGATGTGACCATTCTTGCGACGATTCTTATTTTACTGCTTATCTTCTTTATTCAGTTTGTTGGGGATTTCCTGACACGGAAGATTAGTCATAGATAATGACTGACAACTAGGGCCTCAGCCGGGGGCTCTTTTTTTATGCTATAATTTTATAAAAGACTTGCACAATTAGATTAGGCTTGTTATAATAGCTAAAATCTCTTGAAACCAAGTGTTGGGAAAGTGAGGATATGGCGGATGAAAGCTTATACAAATGTCAATCTGGTGACCTGTGACAGCGAATTTCATGTTTACCGGGACGGGCTGCTAGTGATTGAAGACGACCGCATTGCCTACTGTGGTCCCTATGATGAAAAATGGCTAGGGAAATGCAGTGAAACAGTGGATTATGAAGGTGCTTGGATCATGCCAGGGCTGGTCAACTGTCATACTCACTCGGCCATGACCTTGCTGCGCGGGATTCGTGATGACAGCAATCTGCATGAATGGCTGGAGGACTATATCTGGCCAGCAGAAAGTCAATTCACAGCGGATCTAACGACCCAGGCTGTCCAGCTGGCTCTAGCTGAAATGCTGCAGTCAGGAACAACGACTTTTAACGACATGTATAATCCTCAGGGAGTGGATGTTGACCGGATTTATCAGACTATGCGGCAGTCTGGTATGCGCTGCTATTTCTCACCAACCCTCTTTAGCTCAGGGGCGGAAACGGCAGAAGAGACTCTGGCACGTACTCGGACCATTATTGAGAAAATTCTTTCCTATGATGATGAAGATTTTCAGGTTATGGTGGCGCCTCATTCGCCTTATGCCTGTGACGAAGATCTGCTCAAGGCCAGTCTTGAGTTAGCGCGTGAGCTGGATTTGAAGCTTCATATCCATGTGGCAGAGACCCAGGAAGAAAATAAAATCATCTTGGAGCGCTATGGTAAACGGCCTCTGGCTTTCTTAAAAGGCCTAGGCTACTTGGAGCAGCCAGCCATTTTTGCTCACGGGGTTGAGCTGAATCCGTCAGAGATTGCGGATTTAGCGGCTTCACCAGTCAGCATCGCCCACAATCCTATCAGCAACCTCAAGCTGGCTTCCGGTGTAGCTCCGGTGACGGACTTATTAGCCGCTGGGGTGACCGTTGGTCTAGCAACAGACTCTGTCGCTTCCAATAATAATCTGGATATGTTTGAAGAGGGGCGGACAGCTGCCCTCCTTCAGAAGATGCGGGCTGGAGATGCGACTCAGTTTACAATTGAGCAGGCTTTGAAAGCTTTGACTATTGAAGGAGCCAAAGCACTGGGCTTAGAGAAGAAAATCGGCAGTCTGGAGACGGGCAAACAAGCCGATTTCATTGTCATTCAGCCTAAGGGACGACTTCACCTCTTTCCTTTGGAAAATATGTTGTCGCACCTAGTGTACGCAGTCAAAGGCAGTGATGTTCAGGATGTCTACATTGCAGGTCAGCAGGTTGTCCGAGATGGCCAAGTGATGACCGTTGATGTAGGAAGTTTTGGGTAAGAATGAAAGCCGATTTTCAGCTCGTTGATTAGCTCCTAGAATTGAAAAAATAGAAAATGAAGCAGGAGAATGGGAGAGATTGCCGCAATTTGAAGATTGTAGCATGCTTCTCCCTCTCCTGCTTTTTGCTTTTCTTTCCTTTTAGTGATAAAAATAGTACAATATAGTAAAGATTGATGCGCTATTATCAAGCAAGAAAAAGCGGAGAGATGCGATGGATAAAAAAATTCTTTGGGAGAAGATTCAGACTTTTTTTCAGGAACTTTGGAAAAAGATATCGGGTTTTGCTGCGGAGCATACTCTCCTGACAGATGCCTACCAAGCTTGGCGGGATTGGATTAAGAAGTTGCCGCTTCCTCGTCCTAAGTTCTTTCAAAAACAGCTTAGCAATCGGCAGTTTGTCGGAGTGCTTTTGACAGTTGTTGGGCTGTCGGCTGGCTTAATTCTGCTGTCAGAGCATTTACCTGACTTCAGCTTTTCCTTCTCTGCAAAGAAAGAGCAGCAGTCGGATCCCTCTCGGAATCAAACGGTTCGTATCATGGCGACTGGGGATTTGCTTTATCATGACGGCCTTTATCTGAGTGCTCAGAAAGAAGATGGCTCTTACGATTTTTCTGAGAATTTCCACTATGCCAAAGAATGGCTTCGGCAGGGAGACTTGGTCTTAGGGGACTTTGAAGGCACGATTCGGCCGGATTATCCATTGAATGGCTATCCGCTCTTTAATGCTCCGGAAGCCGTAGTTCCAGCAATCAAGGATGCCGGCTATCAGGTGATGGACCTGGCTCATAACCACATTTTAGACTCTGGCTTGGAGGGAGTTTTTACTACAGCTCAGGCTTTTGAAAAAGAGGGAATCACTCCTATCGGTATTTATCCGCATGAAAAACGCAGTCAGGCACCGCTCTTGATAAAGGAAGTCAAAGGCATTAAGATTGCGCTGCTGGCTTACTCCTATGGTTACAACGGTATGGAGGGGCTTCTCAGTCAGGAAGATTATGATGATCGCCTGTCCGATCTGGATGAAGAAAAGATGCGAGCCGAGATTGAACGGGCAGAAAAGGAAGCTGACATCACAGTCGTCATGCCTCAGATGGGGATAGAGTACCAGTTGGAGCCAACAGAGGAGCAGATGACCCTCTACCATAAAATGGTTGACTGGGGAGCAGATATCGTCTTTGGAGGGCATCCGCATGTGGTTCAGCCGGCGGAGATTTTAGAGAAAGACGGCCAGAAGAAGCTGATTATGTATTCTATGGGGAATTTTATTTCCAATCAGCGTATCGAAACCATGGAGGAAATTGAAAATGCTCATTGGACTGAGCGCGGAGTGCTGATGGATGTTACCATTGAAAAGACACCAAAGGGCACGCACATAAAAAGCGCCCAGGCCCATCCCAGCTGGGTCAGCCGAGTTGAAAAGGGCGCTACTTCAGCAGACGGTCTTCCTTTATACACTTATCAGACCTGGATTTTGGACGACTTTGTCGAAGGTGGCAAGTATCGAGACAAACTGGATCAAGAAACCAGAGCACGGATTGATACCGCTTATCAGGAAATGAATTCTCATGTTGGCCTGAACTGGCCGGGGTAATAAATTACTTGAATATGAGTTTAGCCAGATTGGATTTTCCAATCTGGTTTTTGCTGTTTTAAAATCGAGGACTTTGTTATAATTAAAAAGGATTATAGAACTGTTAATGAATGAAACTGACTGCTTTCGAGCTCGTCTATTATTTTGATTTATTTTATTAGAAAGAAAATGAAATGTATCTTGGTTTGTGGCTGCTTTTGTATGTTATACCCATGTTTATCTTGTTTTTGTTGCTAGTGTGCTCCTTGGTCTTGATGATTTTCTGCCTGTTTCTGCGGAGAAATTTCTTCAAGGAAAAGCAAGGGCGCTATTTGTTGCTAGCTATCTTTTGGCTAGGGCTCTTCAATCTTCTGCTGAACTTGCTAGTATAGAAACGATGAGGTCGTAAGGAGAACAATCGAAATGAAATGACAGGGACTGGCTTTATCCTTGTAGGTTAAAACTAAATATTGATTGAAAATTAAAGAAAGGCGAAATATGGATTTTTTTGAACAACTTTTTCTTTTAATGGACTTTTTAATTCACTTTTTACCACTCTTGTTTATCTTTGTTATTTTTATCGTTTCATGGATAGTTTATATCTGTATAAAGAAACCTTTCTACAAAAGCATTTATGGGAAAGTGGTTAGTCTGCTTTTTTTGGGAACTTTGATTTGGAATTTGATTTATTTTGGCGGAGAAGATCGGGGCGGCTCTTACCAATTAGTAAAATTAAAGCCGGGCGAAGCTGTTTATGTAAAGATTAAAAAGCCTAATTTTGAGCTAATACAGGGTTCAGGAGTCAGTGTTTTAAAATTTAAAGATAAAACAGATGGGAAAATTAGAATATACGATTCTTATTTGAGAGAGCAGATAGGTGAAAATGAGTATATCTATGATGCAGAAAAAAAGTCTGTTCACTACTATAATGAAAAGGATGGGGGGATAACAATCCCAAACGAACAGGCTTTATCCGATTTAGGTATTGAGTTTAACGAAAACTATAGCATTGATGTCAACTTTACCCAAAATAGAGCGTTTGTTTTTAGCGTAAGCGATAGTGATCAAGATATCACTGTCCAAAACGAATCAGATAAACCCATATCTTTTTATGTCAAAGCCTATCACAGAGTCTATGGCTCAGAAGGTAGGGATCCGGATTTAGAATAATATATTACAAATCACGTTGCTATTTCTGTCTTTCTTTGAAATCAGCATAAAAAACGAATACCTCAAAGTTCACTTAGCTTAGTAGGTATTCGTTTTTTATTTTCTATTTAGAGCTTCATTTCTTCCGATACTGGCTTGGTGTCATTTGGTAGTATTTTTTAAACTGGCGGTTGAAGTTGGACAGGTTATTAAAGCCAGCTTGGCTGGAGATTTCCAGTACAGAGAGGTTAGAGTGTTGCAGGAGTTCGGCTGCTTTGCGCAGGCGGAATTGAATCAGGTACTCAATGCAGGAAACGCCCAGATGCTTCTTGAAGAAGTTCATGAAATGGGTGGAGCTGTAGCCACAGATGCCAGCCAGTTGGTCAATATTCAGGTCTTCTTGGTAGTGGGCATTGATGTAGTCAATGATGGAGCGAATCTTTTCTTCTTTGCGATATCCTTCTGGTGACAGGTCTTTGGAAATGACATAGCCATTCTCAAAGAGCAGGTAGAAGAGCTGGTTGAGCTGGGCTTTGAGCTGAAACTCGTAGTGAGCTTTGCGGAAATAACCTGTTTCCATAGCTGCTAAGAGGCACTGGCGAATCTCCACATAGGCTCTATCATTGGGCTTGATCACATGAGTCAAGTCCAGCTGACCATTGTAGAGGGGCTGCAGGTAGTTGATGCTGGCTTGGTCCATGGCAGAGTAGCCCATCAAATCCAGATGAAAATTAATGGCGTCCATATAATGGCGCTCGTTGTTGATGGGGTGGATGGAGTGCAGGGCATTGGGGCGAATCAGGATAATATCACCTTTTTCGCTGTTAAAGTAGTCGTCGTCAATATGAAATTGTGCTTTTCCTTCGTGGACATAAATCATTTCAACATCGGTATGCCAGTGGAAAAGAATATCTGGATGACCATTCTCAGTGATGGTGCGGGTCAGAGAATAAGGGGTTCCTTGGTTTTTAAAAACGGTATTTTTATGTAGTTGGCCTAAATCAATCATGGGGACACTCTTTCATAGAATAGTACAATTTATTAAGATAATTGTGTTAGAAAATATGTTTGACAACTATTATAATATAAATATAAAAAAACGAAAGCGAGAAAATGCAAATGGGTAAATTTCCGCAGAATTTCCTCTGGGGCGGTGCAACTGCAGCCAACCAGTATGAAGGCGCCTATAATCTGGATGGAAAAGGCCTGTCTGTTCAGGATGTGACTCCAAAAGGCGGAGTGCCAGCCAAGCCAGGTGATCGCAATCCTTTGATTACTGAGGGGCCGACGCCGGATAATCTCAAGCTGGAAGGGATTGATTTCTATCATCGTTATAAGGAGGACATTGCCCTCTTTGCAGAGATGGGCTTCAAGGTCTATCGGACTTCCATTGCCTGGTCTCGGATTTTCCCAAATGGGGACGAGCTGGAGCCCAATGAAGCTGGTCTGCAATTCTATGACAATCTCTTTGATGAACTAGCCAAATATGGCATTGAGCCGCTGATTACCCTGTCTCACTATGAAACACCCCTGCATTTGGCTCGTCAGTACAATGGTTGGGCCAACCGCGATTTGATTGGCTTCTACGAGCGCTATGTCCGCACGGTCTTTACCCGCTACAAGGATAAGGTCAAGTATTGGCTGACCTTTAATGAAATCAACTCTGTTCTCCATGCGCCCTTTATGAGCGGAGGCATTGCCACGCCAGCTGAAGAACTATCCAAGCAGGACCTCTACCAAGCGGTCCATCATGAGCTAGTGGCTTCTGCCTTGGCAACGAAGATCGGTCATGAGATCAATCCTGACTTTAAGATTGGCTGTATGGTTCTCGCCATGCCGGCTTATCCCATGACACCTAAGCCTGAAGATATGCTGGCAGCTCGGGAATTTGAAAATCAAAATTACCTCTTCTCTGATATCCATGCGCGTGGAAAATATCCAGCCTATATCAATCGTTTCTTCAAGGAGAATGGGATTGAGATTCAGTTTGCGCCGGGCGACAAAGAGCTTTTGGCTGAAAATACTGTAGACTTTATTTCCTTCTCCTACTACATGAGTGTGGTTGCGGCTCATGATCCAGAGAATTATTCTTCCAGCCGAGGCAATCTTTTAGGTGGCATCCTAAATCCTCATTTGGCTAGCTCAGAATGGGGTTGGCAGATTGACCCAATTGGTCTGCGCTTGGTGTTAAATAGCTTTTATGACCGCTATCAGCTGCCTCTATTCATCGTGGAGAATGGTCTCGGTGCCAAGGATGTCTTGGTGGATGGTCCAAATGGCCCAACGGTTGAAGATGACTACCGCATTGATTATCTCAAACAGCACTTGCAGCAGGTAGGAGAAGCGCTGGAAGATGGCGTAGAATTGCTAGGTTACACGACTTGGGGCTGTATTGACCTGGTCTCAGCCAGCACGGCAGAACTCAGCAAGCGCTACGGCTTTATCTACGTTGACCGCAACGATAACGGTAGTGGAACTCTAGCCCGTTACAAGAAAAAATCTTTTGATTGGTACAAAGAAGTCATTGCGACGAATGGAGACAGTCTCTATCAGGATTGAATGACTTAAACAAAATAGAATGGCTCCTTATAAAATAAAGGATGAATCTTTTGATTCATCCCTTTTTTCTATACTTTTATTTCTTCCAGCTTTCGACTTCTTTCTGGTGGTTTTTAATCCACTCTTTGGCTGCAGCTTCTGGTGAGCTGCCTTCGTTAATCTTAAGCATGACTTCTTCCATGTCCTTTTGAGTCCAGTTGAAGTTGTCTAGAACCTTGTTGACTTCTGGTAAGTCCTTGTCTAGATTTTTTCGAGTAATAGTGTGGATAGCTTCCTTGCCGCCCATGGTTCCCTTAGGATCCTTGAGGTATTTGAGATCGTACTTGGAGAACATCCAGTGAGGTGACCAGCCAGTTACGATGATATCTTCTTTATTCTTAATAGCCTGATCCAGAGCAGTGGTCATGGCTCCTGTTGAGGAAGAAGAAAGATTCCAGCCACTGAGATTGCTGTATTCTTGCATAGTCTTCTCAGTCGCAGTCATGATACCAGCGCCGGGCTCAATACCTGTGATGGTTTTCTTGGCTTGGTCTGACAGGTCTTCAATAGAGTCGGCGTCCATATAGCTTGGTACGACTAGCCCTGTCTTAACGCCCTCAAGGTTTGGCCCCAAGTCCACTAGCTTGTCCTTGTACTCCTCATAAAGAGCAGCGTGGGTGGTCGGCAACCAGGCAGAAACCATGGCATCTGCTTCGCCATTAGCAACGGACTTCCACATAACGGCATTGTCCAGCGGTGTGATGGTGACATCGTAGCCCATTTCTTTGAGTGCTTCCGCTACGACATTGGTTGAGGCAACTTCAGAGTCCCATTCGACATAGGCAAGGTTGACCTTTTCTTTTTTGCTTTGCTGGAGCTTGGTCACTTGATTTCCGACAAAGGCTGTCAGGATGACAGCAGCCAGAGCAGACCAGAGCATAATCTTGTTGCGTTTTTCCTTGGCAGTGACCGGTGATTTTTTAGCCAGAGGCTGATTGAGCTTCTGGGTCAGACGGTCAATGATAATGGCCAAGATAACCAGAGATACCCCATTGACAAAGCCGGAACCGATGTCGGCATGCTGCAGGGCAGAGAGGACGCCGCGGCCCAGTCCTGGTGCTCCAATCATAGAGGCAGTAACGACCATAGACAGAGCCAGCATGATGGTCTGATTAACCCCAGCTAGGATGGTATTTTTAGCCAGAGGCAGCTCGACTTTGAAGAGCTTCTGCTTGCCAGTGCCCCCGAAGGAGTCTGACGCTTCGATTAGCTCGGTTGGAATCTGACGAATGGCTAGATTGGTAAAGCGGACAGTCGGTGGCAGGGCAAAGATGACAGAGGCAAAGACCCCAGGCACCATACCAATACCGAAGAAGGCCACGGCTGGTATCAGGTAGACAAAGGCTGGCATGGTCTGCATAAAGTCCAGCAAGGGCTTGATAACGGCTTCGACACGGTTGCTCTTAGCCATCCAAATCCCCAGTGGAATACCAATGATAATGGAAATGGCACTGGAGACGATAACCAAGGTCACAGTGTTCATGAGATTTTCCCAGAGGCCTTGGTTGTAAACAAAGAGCAGGCCTAGGAAGGTGAGTAGGGGCAGCCCCAGCTTACGCTTGGAAATCAAATAGGTAAAGATAGTGATGACTGCGATAAAGAGCAGGGGCGGAATGAAGAGCAGGGTGTCTGTCATTCCATTCATAATGGCATTTCCGATAGCCTGAAGGACCGAGAAAAGTCCGGAGAAGGTATTGGTTACCCAGTTAGTAAAGGCCTCAACCCATTGAGAAACGGGGATTGGCTGTTGTAAAATATTCAAAATGCGAACCTCCCTTATTCTTCAGATTCAGTAGTATTGGCCAAGGCTTCGATGACTCGACCTTTGATAATAACGCCGACTAATTTGTCCTTATCATCTACAACGGCCAGAGGCGCTGGTGAATCGTAAATCAGTGGGAAAATATCAGTAATCAGAGTTTCCTGAGTGACCTTGCGGACGTTCTTATCAATCACTTCAGCCAGTGCTTGATGCTCCTTACGGGCATCGCGGGCGGATTCGGCAGTCAGACTGCCCTTGAGGCGCCGCTTCCTATCCACAGCTAGCAGCATACTGACCTCTTCTTTTTTCATCCGATTGAGAGCAACGGTTGGTCCGTCGATGTCAATGTTGGTGGTCAGTGGCGTTGTCATGATATTCTGGGCGGTCAGGACCTTAGAGCGGTCCACATCCTCAACGAACTCTCGAACGAAGTCGTTGGCTGGGTTGGTCAGGATTTCCTCACCAGTTCCAATCTGCATAATCTGACCGTCAGCCATGATGGCAATGCGGTCACCGATACGCAGGGCCTCATTGAGATCGTGGGTGATAAAGATAATGGTACGCTCATGCTCTGCCTGCAGATCCAGCAGTTCATCCTGCATTTCTCGTCGGATGAGGGGGTCTAGAGCTGAGAAGGCCTCGTCCATGAGCAGAATATCAGGATTGTTGGCTAGGGCTCTAGCCAGGCCGACCCGCTGCTGCATCCCACCGGAGAGCTGATCGGGGTATTGATCCTTGAAGGACAGGAGACCGGCATTGTCCAGAGCTTGTTCAGCTAGGCGCGTGCGCTCCTCTTTATCAACACCTCGGACTTCCAAGCCGAACTCAGTATTTTCTAGAATAGTCCGATGCGGGAAGAGTCCGAAGTTCTGGAAGACCATGTTGAGCTTGTGGCGCCGAACCTCACGCAGCTCCTCTTCGTTCATCTTAGCCACATCTTGGCCGTCGATGTAAATGTCGCCTGATGTCGGGTCAATCAATCGGTTGAGCAGGCGGATAAGGGTTGACTTCCCACTACCGGACAGTCCCATGATGACAAAAATTTCTCCGGTCTGAACCTCAAAGTTTACATCATAAACTCCGACAGTAGCACCGGTTTTTTCTAAAATTTCCGTTTTGCTTTTGGCTTGCTGGACCATTTCCAGTGCCTGCTTTTGCCTTTTACCGAAAATTTTAGTCAAATGTTTTACTTCTAGTTTATTCAACGTATTTCTCCTTTTGCACAAGTGACTACATGTTTATTTTGATAAGTTGTCACTTAAAAGACCATCACAGTATAACATCGTGTGGTCACTTTGTCAAACCCAAAAGGCCGTCAGACCGGCCTTTTTCGGCTATTATAAAAAAGGAGGATGATTTTCTAGAATATTTCTGAAAGTAGCAAAAAGCTTGTCAGACAGCGGATTCGCCTGTCTATTCTGTTTTTTTGGCAAAGAAAAAACAAGCGCTGTTTCACTTGTTTGTTTCAATTTCATTAAAAAATAAATTATGCATCAAACCGACTGATAATTCGTTGCCAACAAAGTAGATGGTATTGCCGGCTTCCAGCTTGGTATAAGGACCAGGCGAGATTAGGAGTTGGTCGCCCTGCTGGACTGCGACAATGGTAGCGCCAGTCGAGTGCCAGATATTGAGTTCATTGATAGATTTTCCTAGGTTGATGGCGTCTTCTGAGAGCTGGAGCTCGTAGGGATTGAAAGGAAAGCGCTGCTGGACATCTTTAGTTCGGCTGAGAAGCTGATTAAGCAACTGGGAAAAGTTGGCAAATTCTTCCTCTTGGCGCTGGATGCTCTGATGGAGCTTGCTTTTGAGGTCCTGCAGAGAGTTGACATCTTTATAGGTCTCGAGAAACTGCTGGGCTTTTTCCTTGGAGGAGATGAAGGCTCCACTGCCATGGCGGACTTCCATGATTTCCAGATCTACCAGCACATTGATAGCCTTGCGGGCTGTCTCAGGGGAGACATTGAAGTTGCTGGCTAGGGTAGAGCGGGCATAGATTTTGCTGCCGATGGGATATTTGCCGTCAACGATTCGCTCGGCAATAGCGACAGCTATCTGCTGGTAGCGTGGGAATGCGACTTCTTTTTTGCTCATAAGGACCTCCAATATTACGACAGGAATATAGCTATGATTATAATATAAAACTGGAGGATTGAAAAGTGCCCTTTGTAAAATCGACCGTCTTATCCGCCTCTTCTTGCCTTTCTTTTTACTTTTTTAAGTAGTATAATATGTCTAAAAGTCAGAGGTTTTCTGGAAGGGGTGAGGACATTTATGTCACAATTTATCTTGGTACTACTGGGCTTTTTGGCGGTACTAGTGCTTGTCATAGCCTCTGCTATTCGGAGAAAGATTCGCTTTAAGAAGCGTTTAACTGCTGCTTGGGGAAGTCGTGAGCGGGTGGATTGCCGGCCAGACAGTGAGTCCAGTCTATATGAGTCTTTTTTGCTAGACGAAGAAGATGGAACCTATGATAGTCTGGTAGACGACCAGACTTGGGGAGATTTGGACTTTTTTGATATTTTTCAGGATATTGATACAGCAGCCCAATCCAGTCTAGGCTCAGAGTACCTTTACAGCAAACTTCGCCTGCTACATTTCGAGGCAGATCAGGACTTTGATGATTTGCAGTCCTATTTGGCCCAGCATCCAGAGGTGCGCATTCAGCTGCAGTTGCTTTTTTCTGAGATTGGCAAGAAAAATCACAATCAAGCCAAAAAACTAATCTATAAACCAGCTCAGGCTAATCACAGGGGAAGTTTTTACCTGTTTTTGGCTTCGATTCCGCTACTTTCTCCTTTCCTCTATTTTATCAATCCTAGTCTGGGATACATAGTTCCTATCATCAGCATGGGCTTTAATATCGTTTACTCCATGGCCACGCGCTGGTCTCTCGAGATGAAGTTGGACAGCATGAGCTATCTGGTACGGATCTTCTATATTGGTAAAAAGATCTCCCGCCTGCCCTTACCCCAGCAAGCTGCCCTGAAAGAAGCGTTGGCTTCTTTCAGCCGAATAAAGCTTTTTGGAGAAGTCTTTCGGCCCCAGTCGGGTGCCTCTGAGCTGGAGATTTTCTATCTCTATATCAACTCCGTCTTGCTGATACCACAGTTGGCTCAGGCCTATATCTCCAATCGTCTGGTCAAGGCCAATCAACAGGCTAGGCAAGTGCTGGAGATTCTAGGTCGCTTAGAGGCGGCGATTGCTGTACTTAACTACAAGGAAATCCTGCCAATTTATGCGAAACCTAGCTTTAAAAGCTCAACTGGGATGAAGGGAAAGGGTCTCTACCACCCACTCTTGGAACGACCTGTCAGCAATGATTTGGACTTTTCTAAGAATATGATGATTAGTGGCGACAATGCTTCTGGAAAATCGACTTACCTGAGAATAGCAGCTATCAATGCTATCTTGGCTCAGGGCTTAGGCTTTGCCTGCGCAGAGAAGATGACCTTGCAGCATGGTCATGTCTTGAGCTCAATGGATGTGACCGATGACATCGGCTCTGGGGATAGCTACTTTATCGCTGAGAGCAGGGCTATTGAGCGCATGATAGATTCCTTGGAAGAAGAGGGCTTGCACTACTTTTTCATCGATGAGCTTTTTAAAGGAACCAATACTGTTGAGCGGATAGGTGCAGGGCTGGCAATCATTGATTGGCTAGCTCAGAACCCCTGCCTTTATATGATTTCGAGCCATGATGTGGAGTTGGTAGCAGCCTCTGGTCAGCTCAATGCTCAATATCATTTTGACAGTCAATATATAGCAGGAGAGATTGTCTTTGACTATAAGATTAAGCAAGGCAGCGCTTTGACCAAGAATGCGGTTAATACACTAGAGAGCCTGAACTATCCAGAAGAGATTACGGATACAGCTAGGGAGATAATCACCGCCTACGAAACCAGTGGTTCTTGGAACTTGCTGGAAAAGAGGCAATCCAAATTGGATGATAAAGATAGAAATGGATAAAAAGATGACTATAAAGATGATAGCGACAGACATGGATGGAACCTTGCTGGACGGACAGGGACAGCTGGATTTGCCGCGTCTGGCTACTATTTTAGATGAGCTGGATAAGAGAGACATTCGCTTTGTGGTGGCTACTGGCAATGAAATTCCACGAATGCGCCTGCTATTGGGAGATTTGGTAGAACGAATGACCTTGGTAGTCGCCAACGGAGCTAGGATTTTTGAAAAGAATCGGCTAAGCATGAGCAGCTTTTGGGAAGCCGGATTGATTAGGGATGCGCTGGATTACTTTGCGGGTCGTGAAAGGGAGCTTCAGCTGGTTGTGACCTCTGAAAGAGGCGGCTTTGTCCAGGAGGGGACAGAGTTTCCCTTGATTGAAAAAGTCATGACTAAGGAAATGGCCCAGCTTTTCTATAAGCGGATGAATTTTGTGCCTAGCCTTCAGAATTATCCCTTTGACAAGGTCTTGAAAATGAGTATGATGGTGGAAGAAGCTGCAGCAGTAGAGCATGCTCGTCTGATTAATCAGCATTTTGCTGGCCGATTGAGCGCGGTTGCCAGTGGTTATGGAGCCATTGACATCCTCCAAGATGGGATGCACAAGGCCTGGGGCTTACAACAGCTGATGGCTAAGTGGCAGATTCAAAGCTCGGAAATCATGGCCTTTGGCGATAGTGAAAATGACATAGAAATGCTTGAATTAGCAGGTATTTCTTACGCCATGGAAAATGGCGATGAGCGGGTCAAAGGGGTGGCAGATTACCTAGCGCCAGCCAATACAGAAGCAGGCGTTCTACAGGTGCTTGAGCAATACTTAGAAGAGGAAAAAGGATAATGGCAGTACAATTACTAGAAGAATGGCTTCTCAAGGAGCAGGCAAAATTGCAGCAAAACTACAGAGAACTCAATCAACTCTCAGTCAAGGAGCCAGACATCATCTTTATCGGAGACTCCATTGTAGAATACTATCCACTCCAGGAACTCTTACAGACGGATAAAAGACTGATCAACCGTGGCATTCGGGGCTATAAGACTGATTTGCTATTAGAAAACTTAGATGCCCATCTCTTTGGGCAGGCACTGGATAAGGTCTTTATCCTGATAGGTACCAACGACATTGGCAAGGAAATGGCTCAGACAGAAACGCTGGCTAATTTGGAAGCCGTTATTCAGGAGATTTCTCGTGATTATCCTCTGGCTCAGATCCAGTTGCTGTCGGTCCTTCCCGTCAATGAAGCTCCAGCCTACAAGAGTACGGTCTATGTCCGCAGCAATGAAAAGATTCAGGCCCTCAATCAAGCCTATCGCCAGCTGGCTAACGCCTACATGAATGTCCAATTTATCGATCTCTACGATGCTTTTCTGAACGAGGAAGGTCAGCTGCGCCCAGACTACACAACTGACGGCCTCCATCTGACCATTGCTGGCTATGGAGCCTTGTCCAAGGTTTTGCAGGAATATTTGTAGTTTCTTCAAAAAAATACAGCTCTGTTTTGCCGGAACAGAGCTTTTTTATTATTGACTTTCAGTCTGTCTCGCTCCGCTAGGTGCGAGACAAATAAACCACCCGCTATGCGGGTGCGCATCGAAGGTTATACCAAAAAAACTCCAAACGCGATACAATAAAGGTGTTCAAGCCCATTGTGAAGCGAAAGGAGAAAAATATGGCGCAAAAGGCACATAGTTTATCACACACAAAGTGGATGTGTAAATATCACATTGTGTTTACACCTAAGTATAGACGAAAAGTTATCTATAATCAATATCGAAACAGTTTGGGTGAAATATTTCACCGATTATGTAGTTATAAAGGTGTTGAAATTATCGAGGGTCACTTAATGCCAGATCATGTCCATATGTTGGTAAGTATTCCACCGAGGATAAGTGTTTCTAGTTTTATGGGGTATTTAAAAGGCAAAAGTGCTCTCATGATGTTTGACAAACACGCCAACCTAAAGTACAAGTTTGGGAACCGACATTTTTGGGCGGAAGGTTATTACGTGAGTACAGTAGGGCTTAATGAAGCCACCATTAAGAAATATATCCAAGAGCAGGAAAAGCATGATATAGCGTTGGATAAATTGAGTGTAAAAGAATATGAGGATCCCTTTAGGGATAGTGGTAAGTGATGCAAACACCTCTTTGAGAGGTTTGTGACGAGTCAAAAGCAATGAGGCTTGAACAAAGTGAAAGCCAGCGTCTTTAGGCGCTGGCTGGTGATGTGGGCTTATAGCCCTGGGACAAACCACCCGTTAGACGGGTGGTTATGATTTTCTTAAACTTACAAAAGTTTTCTGTGAATGATGCTTGATTTCAAAGGGGTTATGAAAATTATTATAAAACACATTGGACTTTGTGAAAAAAATCAGAGCATTGTGTTATGTAATAGTTCTATATCATCTTTGAGCATATTCTTATACAAGAGCGAAAAAACATGATAAATTGATAGAGTAAAGTTTCTTGAAGCGTTTTCATTCACAAATGGAAATATTTTCAACAACTGAAAATTTAATTTATTGAAGGAGAGTTATTCTTATGACTCAAGGAAAAATTACTGCATCTGCAGCAATGCTCAACGTATTGAAAACATGGGGCGTAGATACCATCTACGGTATCCCATCAGGAACACTCAGCTCATTGATGGACGCTTTGGCTGAAGACAAAGATATCCGCTTTTTGCAAGTTCGCCACGAAGAAACTGGTGCTCTTGCAGCGGTGATGCAAGCTAAATTCGGCGGCTCAATCGGGGTTGCAGTTGGTTCAGGTGGTCCAGGTGCGACTCACTTGATTAACGGTGTTTACGATGCAGCTATGGACAACACTCCATTCCTTGCTATCCTTGGTTCTCGTCCAGTCAACGAACTCAACATGGATGCCTTCCAAGAGCTCAACCAAAACCCAATGTACCATGGTATCGCAGTTTACAACAAACGTGTAGCTTACGCTGAGCAATTGCCAAAAGTGATTGACGAAGCTTGCCGTGCTGCAGTATCTAAAAAAGGTCCAGCTGTTGTTGAAATCCCTGTAAACTTCGGTTTCCAAGAAATCGACGAAAACTCATACTACGGTTCAGGTTCTTACGAGCGTTCATTCATCGCTCCTGCTTTGAACGAAGCTGAAATCGACAAAGCTGTTGAAATCTTGAACAAGGCTGAGCGCCCAGTTATCTATGCTGGATTTGGTGGCGTTAAAGCGGGTGAAGTGATTACTGAATTGTCACGTAAAATCAAAGCACCAATCATCACAACTGGTAAAAACTTTGAAGCTTTCGAATGGAACTATGAAGGTTTGACAGGTTCTGCTTACCGTGTTGGTTGGAAACCAGCCAACGAAGTTGTCTTTGAAGCAGACACTGTTCTTTTCCTTGGTTCAAACTTCCCATTTGCTGAAGTATACGAAGCCTTCAAGAATACTGAAAAATTCATCCAAGTGGACATTGACCCTTACAAACTTGGTAAACGCCATGCCCTTGACGCTTCTATCCTTGGTGATGCAGGTCAGGCAGCTAAAGCGATTCTTGATAAGGTAGACGCAGTTGAGTCTACTCCATGGTGGCGTGCAAACGTGAAGAATAACCAAAACTGGCGCGATTACATGAACAAACTCGAAGGTAAAACTGAGGGTGAATTGCAATTGTACCAAGTTTACAATGCAGTTAACAAATACGCTGACCAAGACGCTATCTACTCAATCGACGTAGGTAACACAACTCAAACATCTACTCGTCACCTTCACATGACTCCTAAGAACATGTGGCGTACATCTCCACTCTTTGCGACAATGGGTATCGCCCTTCCTGGTGGTATTGCTGCTAAGAAAGACAACCCAGACCGCCAAGTATGGAACATCATGGGTGACGGAGCATTCAACATGTGCTACCCAGACGTCATTACAAACGTTCAATATGACCTTCCAGTTATCAACCTTGTCTTCTCAAATGCTGAGTACGGCTTTATCAAGAACAAATACGAAGACACAAACAAACACTTGTTTGGTGTAGACTTCACAAACGCTGATTACGCGAAAATCGCTGAAGCTCAAGGCGCTGTTGGATTTACAGTAGACCGCATCGAAGACATCGACGCAGTCGTTGCAGAAGCTGTGAAACTCAACAAAGAAGGCAAGACAGTTGTCATCGATGCCCGCATCACGCAACATCGTCCACTTCCAGTAGAAGTACTTGAACTCGATCCAAAACTTCACTCAGAAGAAGCAATCAAAGCCTTCAAGGAAAAATACGAAGCAGAAGAACTCGTACCATTCCGCCTCTTCTTGGAAGAAGAAGGGTTGCAATCACGCGCAATCAAATAATTCCTCTCGTCGAAAATCAAATTTTAAATTTGTAGACCTCATTCGGAGGTTTACTTCCGACGATTCCATCATTGAAACCTTAATTTTCAATGATGGAATCTAGTGCGGAGCCTAGAAAAAGTCCCAAAGGATTTTTCGTAGTTTGATGAGCAAAGATTTGCCATCAAACTTGGTTACGACTTGTTTATTCTTTGATTTTCTTAGAGCAGAAGTTAAAAAGATTGGAGCAATCCAGTCTTTTTGTGGAGGATAACAAATGAATTTAAATCAATTAGATATTATCGTTTCAAATGTTCCCCAAGTCTGTGCTGACTTGGAGCGTATTTTGGATAAAAAGGCAGACTATGTTGATGACAGTTTTGCACAGTTCACGATTGGCAGTCACTGTCTCATGTTGTCAGAGAATCATTTGATTCCTTTGGGAAATTTTCAGTCAGGAATCATTCTTCACATCGAGGTTGAGGATGTAGACCAGAATTACCAACGATTGAAAGAGCTTGGTTCCGAGATTTTACACGGTCCTGCTGT
Organism: Streptococcus sanguinis; assembly: GCA_013378335.1. Classification (NCBI taxonomy): domain Bacteria; kingdom Bacillati; phylum Bacillota; class Bacilli; order Lactobacillales; family Streptococcaceae; genus Streptococcus; species Streptococcus sanguinis. Next base: position 1,932,473 of record CP040556.1, on the reverse strand, counting down.
AACCGATTGGGGAACGGTGTCCCTGCTAGTTAAAGGGCCTGCTGGTCTGGTGATTGATTTTTATCGAATGAAATAGGACGCTTAGTCATTAGAGTTTAAACTTAATTATTCTTAAAACAGAATGTGAGAATATGAACAATTGAAGATCGGAGCCATCCGGTCTTTTTTCGGTAAACCTAATAGTGACTTCTGAGATTGACTATCGTGAGGTAACGGATTAAAACAGTCTCGTGATAGACCGTTTTAAGTATGACGCTGGACATAAGAATCGTCAGAGGAAGGAATAGCGAGATTGTGTCTCCTACGAACAGAAATGTGATAGTAAGGCATGTATAGTAGTAGATAAGGAGATTTGAAATTAGTTTGTACTTGATTGAAAATTATTAAAATATAGAACCTTTCTAATTTTCTGACTTTTGCTTGGATTATCATTTTAATAGGTATATAATGTATTTAAAGAAATCAAAGAATAAAGAGGTGGTAATATGAAATTATCACGATATGTCTTAAGGTATGATACTGAAGATGGTAGTGTATATTTTAATACCAATCAAATTGCAAGAATAATCATTAATAATTGTATGAAGCTATTTTAGATGTGGACTAGAGAGGGGTAAGCAAAAATGTCTATCAAGAAAAACAAAAAGGTTGTAAAAAAAATGAAGTTGTAAGCAATAATTGTAATATTTGTTAAGTTTATATAATAAAAATGGAGAGGAGTGCTAGCCTCTCTCTTTTTCTAGGAGGGCATTATGAATAAAATATTTCACTATCTGGATAAGAAAACGAAGTTTTATACTATCATCGGTGCACTGGCAAATGGAGGTTTAGCTCTTGCTCAACCCTTAGTCGTATCACAAGCATTGTCCTTAAATCAAGGAGAACTGACTTATTCTAAAATCATACAGTTTGCTATTTTTGGCTTTACAGTATACTTCGTCTTGTATAGCTTAATGCTCTTTTGTAATCATACACATAATGTTTTTCGACGTGAAATTCAAATGAATATGAGGGCAGATTTATTTGACAAGCTGATGATAAAAAAAGATTTTAACGAAGATGAAAAAATCACCATGCTCACACAAGATATGGAGTATTTGGGGGATAATTACTTAGAAAAATACGTCAATATCATTTGCTGGAGCTTTGTAGCAATACTAACAGCGATTTATATTATTTCGCAAAATTTGTTACTAGGGAGTATTTTTGTCTTTTTCACTATTTTACGTCCTATTCCTCAGTTCTTGATGAGTAAAAGACTCAAACATACTGGTGATGACATGGCTCAAGGCAGAGTAGAAGTGCATAATCAAGTATCTGATAGTATCCGAGGAGCACATACTCTACTCATGAACCAAGCAATTTCTGAAAATCAGAACAGATTTTGGAAGATTAATCGACATTATCAACTAGCCATTCAAAAATTTTGCTTTACCCATAATATAATTTTCTTTTGCAACGGTTTCATGGTCTTTTTAAGCCAAGTTTTACCACTTGTTTTAGGTTTTTACTTTGCTATGGCTGGGCAGAAAGTGTCAGTGGCAAGTCTTGTTGCCATGTACATCGCAGCAGGTCAGCTAGTGAGCCCTATTCAGACTATTATGTATGATGCTGTAGATATACAAGGGGCAAAAACGACAGCAGATAAGATTTTTGGAGTATTAGAAATTGGAGATGTAAAACAGATAGATAAAAAAGATGCGCAAGAATTGAATGCTCTACACATTAAAAATTTAAGTAAATCCTATGGTGACAGACAACTTTTTACTCATCTAAATTTGGATGTTCAAGCAGGTCAGAAAGTTTTAATCAAAGGACCGAGTGGTTGTGGTAAGTCAACCTTGTTTCGACTCATTACTGGAGAAGAAATAGCAGATGAGGGAGAAATTATCGGCGTTACAACTGTTAATGAATGTACATCAAGTTTTGTATCCAGTATAGGAATTATTAGTCAACATCCATTTCTCTTTAATGATACAGTGCGTTATAATTTGACCTTAGGACAAGAATTTTCTGAGGAAGAGTTGCTTGCTGTTTTGAAACAAGTCAAACTAGATTTTGAATTGACGGGTGGGATGGATTTTATTATCAAAAATAACGGGGAGAATATTTCTGGGGGACAAAGAGTAAGGATTGAATTGGCACGTTTTCTTCTTCGTAGAAAAAATCTGTTATTGGCTGATGAAGTGACCGCAACCCTAGATAAAGAAAACGCCCTCATGGTACATGAACTACTATTTTCTCTTCCTGTTATGATGTTAGAAATTGCCCATCATATTGATGATGAAAGTAGATATCAACAAGTTGTAGATTTAGGAAAATATTGAATCTGGCTTAAAAGTCAGTTTTATCAGAAAATAAAGTAAATATTTCAGCAATAAAACACCCAGTATCAAGATTTTTCAATGCATAGTAATATGCGTTTTTCTGATTATATATACTTTTTCTAACCTCACTCTTCTTTCTTATCACAAGATTGTGATAGTTTACATTTTTATAACAAAATTATTATCCCTTTGCTTGCTTTTAATGAGTGAAAAGGCAACACTTTTCTATACAAAATTTATAAAGTGTTTTTTGTTAAGTGCTGATTCGCTTAGCGATTGGGGTTTGATAGTTAAGACTGCTGTGAATGCGATGATGATTCCACCAGTAAACGTAGTCCTTTGTTTTAAGGGTTAGTTCTTTCAGCGAATGGAAGGTTTCTTGGTTGACAAACTCGAGTTTGAAGGCACGGTAAGTACTCTCAGAAACGGCGTTGTCATAGGGACAAGCTGCTTGACTTAGAGACCGAGCGATGCCAAATGCCTCTAGCATCTCATCAATCAGCTGGTTATCAAACTCCTTACCACGGTCAGAATGGAACAGCTTGACTTTGGTAAGCGCGTAAGGAATGCTTTGAATGGCTTGTTTGACGAGCTCTGCAGTCTTATGCCACCCAACTGACAGACCAATAATTTCACGGTTGAAGAGGTCAATGATCAAACAAACATAAGCCCAACGATTTCCAACACGGACGTAGGTCAAATCTGTTACAATTGCTTCAAGTGGCTTTTCTTGGTCAAATTGTCGAGCCAATAGGTTTGGAATAGGTGCTTCATTTTTCCCTTTAGAATTCGATTTGAAGGCAGCCTTCTGGTAGACGGATACGAGATTCAATCGCTTCATGATGCGACGAATCCGCCGACGAGACAAGATAATCCCTTCGTTTTCCAGACATTTCTTGAGTTTTCTAGCACCATATCTAGACTTGCTCTCACGGAAAATGGTTTTAATCATTTCTTCAAGCTCTGCCTCAGACTTTGGTTCTATGGCTTTGTAGTAATAGCTAGCACGAGGGATGTTCAAGCAACGACACATGGCTGAAATGCAATATTTATCCTTATTAGCAGTGATTACTTCCCTTTTTGTGCCATAATCACTGCCGCTTGCTTTAAGATATCTAATTGCATTTCAAGCTCTTTATTTCGCTTCCTAAGAGCAATGAGCTCACGTTGTTCATCAGTGAGATTATAAAGTAGAAAGCATAAAATAATGAAAGAGGTTTTGAAAACATCTGAATAAAATGAAAGTTTTGAGTTGGGTAGCGACCTTCATGTCTGTTATGGTGTATGTGTCTTACTTCCCACAAATTATGAGCAATCTGGCTGGTCAAAAAGAACCCTTGGTCGCAACCATCAACTGTAGTCTATGGGGTTACTACGGTCTTTTCAAAAAAAGAAAGAGATATTTCCAATGAATGCACCTGGGATTGTTTTTGACCTAGTAAAGGCTATCACAGCTTTGACTTAACATAGATTAAAGAGGAAGGGAATTAGTCATTCCTATTAATACTAGAGTCAACTTTATCTCGTATAATACACCAGAGATAAAGTGAGGTTAGATATTCGTAAAAGTCGTTCTAATAAAATGTGTCCAAAATATTGACAGAATTCCATTGACCTGCTTTGATGTGCCTCCACATGAGCTGAAGAGTATCGGGAACGCCGAACCTCACAGACACCTTAGAGATTGGAATAGTACCAGTTTTCCGTAGGATGCTAGAAGTTTATTTGCTGATTGTTTATTATAATATAAGAAAACACTTGATTTACAAGGAGGCAAAAAGATGACTGAGAAACTAACTTTTCCTGATGGTTTCTTGTGGGGCGGAGCGACAGCTGCCAACCAGTGTGAGGGAGCTTATGATGCAGATGGCCGTGGGTTGGCTAATGTAGATTTGGTGCCGATTGGTGAGGATCGTCTGGCCATCATCACGGGTAAGAAAAAGATGTTTGACTTTGAGGAAGGCTATTTCTACCCAGCCAAGGAAGCTATTGATATGTACCATCGCTTCAAGGAGGACATTGCCCTCTTTGGTGAGATGGGTTTTAAGACCTATCGTCTGTCCATTGCTTGGAGCAGGATTTTTCCTAAGGGGGATGAGCTGGAGCCCAATGAAGCTGGCTTGAAATTTTACGAAGACCTCTTTAAGGAATGCCACAAGTACGGCATCGAGCCCTTGGTGACCATTACTCACTTTGACTGTCCCATGCACTTGATTGAGCAATATGGTGGTTGGCGAAATCGTCTCATGCTGGAATTTTACGAGCGTCTCTGCCGCACTCTCTTTACCCGCTACAAGGGCTTGGTCAGGTACTGGCTGACCTTTAATGAGATTAACATGATTCTCCATGCACCATTTATGGGGGCGGGGCTCTGCTTTGAAGAAGGTGAAAATGAAGAGCAGGTCAAATACCAAGCGGCTCATCATGAGCTGGTCGCGTCAGCCATTGCTACTAAGCTGGCTCATGAGATTGACCCGGAAAATAAGGTTGGCTGTATGCTGGCAGCGGGCCAAAATTATCCTAACACCTGTCATCCACGCGATGTATGGGCTGGTATGGAGGAAGATAGGAAAAACTATTTCTTCATCGACGTGCAGGCGCGTGGCGAATATCCCAACTATGCCAAGAAAGCTTGGGAGCGTGAGGGCATCACTGTTGAAATGACAGAAGAAGACCTGCGGCTTCTCAAGGAGCATACGGTGGACTTCATTTCCTTCTCATACTACTCTAGCCGGGTGGCTTCGGGCGACCCTAAGGTCAACGAGCTGACTGAAGGCAATATCTTTGCTTCTCTCAAGAACCCTTATTTGGAAGCTTCTGAGTGGGGCTGGCAGATTGATCCTCTGGGCCTGCGCATTACGCTTAATACCATCTGGGATCGCTATCAAAAGCCCATGTTTATCGTGGAGAATGGTCTGGGTGCAGTGGATAGTCCGGATGAAAATGGCTATGTGGCTGATGATTACCGGATTGACTACCTGGCAGCCCATGTCAAGGATATGCGGGAAGCCATCAATGAAGACGGCGTAGTTCTGTGGGGCTACACGACCTGGGGCTGTATCGACCTGGTATCAGCCGGTACTGGCGAGATGAAGAAGCGCTACGGCTTTATCTATGTGGATCGGGACAATGAAGGTAAGGGAACACTCAAGCGCTCCAAGAAGAAATCCTTTGACTGGTACAAGGAAGTCATCGCGACTAACGGAGCATCTGTGAAATAGGAAAAAGGCTGAGATATGAATGTCTCAGCCTTTTTCCTTAGCCCTCAAGTGCGAAAGTAATACTTTTAAAAACGATTTTGCAAAAAATTTTAAACATATTGAGCCTCCTTTTTATTGCACATACATTTCTTATTTCTTTCTATTTTAAAGTCCGATTCTCAAATATCCTTCAAGTAATTCTAAAATATTTCTAAAGTTTTTCGAATGGTCCATCTTTTATTGACTTAGCCTCTTATCCTTGCTACACTAGTTTTATCAAGCTATTGGAGAATGATGATGGCCAATCTTTTACTAATTGAAGACAACAATGATATACATGAAATTTTAAAAAATCTCTTTACGAAAGAGCATGTCGTGTTTTCAGCTTATTCTGGGACCGAGGGACTGCGGATTTTTGCGGAAGAAGAGATTCATCTAGTCCTGCTGGATATTATGATGCCGGGCAAAAATGGCGACGAGGTGCTGAGGGAAATTCGCAAGACCAGTCAGGTGCCGGTAGTCATGCTGACAGCTCTGAGCGAAAAGAGTCTCGTGAGCCAGTATCTGCTGGACGGTGCGAATGATTACATTGTCAAGCCTTTTAATCTAGACGAAGTGGTGGCGCGTGTCACTGTCCAACTGCGAGGCAGTCAGCAGTCCCAGTCTAAGCCTGCTGGGGAGACATTGATCAAAAACATTCGCCTTCTGCCAGACACCTTTGAAATTGCTTCTGGGGATCAGTCCATGCGGCTGGGGAAAAAGGAATTTCAGATCTTCCAGGTCTTGCTGGCTCATCCTAAAAAGATTTTTACCAAGGAGGAGCTGTATGATTTGGTCTGGGAGGAGACCTATCTGCCAGGCGATAATACGCTCAATGCCCATCTCAGCAATCTTCGTAAGAAATTAGCCCAGCTGGATAGTTCGACAGACTATATCGAGACCATTTGGGGTCTGGGCGTTCGTCTCAAGGAGGATTAGCTATGTGGTTGATTATAGCCTTCGTGCTCATACTCTTCTTGTCAATCATGCTGGTTCGCTATCATCTGACGATTCGTAGTCTGACCAGCCAGATCCGTGACAAACGTCGTACAGGAAGTCAGGTTCGCTTAACCTTGAGAGATCAATCTCCGAGTCTGATGGCTCTGACTGACGAGGTGGAGCAGCTTTTTCAGGAAATTGATAAGATGTCCTTTGTGACCCAGCAGGAAAAGAAAACCTTGGACATGGCCATCAGCAATATTGCCCATGATATCCGAACGCCACTGACCATTGCTAGTGGCTATACCCAACAGCTACTCAAAGACGCTGATAAGGAGCAAATGGATCAACAGCTGCAAAAGATTGCAGATAATCTAAGTATAGTATCCAGACGCTTGGAGGCTCTGATGGAATACCGTCGCTTGATGGAAGGAGCGATTCGACCGAAGTTGCAACGAGTAGATCTATCCCAGCTGGTCACCCAGCAACTCTTTGCCTACTATGATGCCTTTCAACGCGTAGGGATTGATTTAGATGTGGATTTGTCTGAAAATCTGCTTCTGGAAACGGACAGTGATATCTTTGATCGAATCGTCCAGAACATGCTCAGCAATGTCCTCAAACATGGCCGAGAAACAGCCAGCATCAGTCTGAAAAATGAAGGGCAAAAGGTTATTTTTCAGGTCAAAAATAAGCTTCAGAAGCCTATTTTACATCTGGATAAACTAACCAATCGTTTTTATTCTGAAAACCTCTCCAGCAGTGAGGAATCGTCTGGACTGGGCCTTTATATCACCCAGCAGCTGGTCGAAATCTTAGGTGGTGATTTGACCATTCAAGCAGAGGACGATTGGTTTGAATTGATTGTGGCTTTATAAAAAAGAATCAGCTAGTCAGAAGATTAGCTGATTGTTTGGTTTTAGAGATCTTTTTTCTTGAAAATGAGGAGGCTGTTGCCTAGGAAGAAGACTGCTATGCCAATCGCGACTAAACTAGCTTGCAAAACAACGGCAGGATCCGCAGCCATCTCTATTCCAAATCGTAAGGTTAAATAGCGGAACAATTCTATATGAGGATAGAGCAAGACTGGAAAGGCGAGCAGGGCGCTTCCGACAAAATAGGTAATAAAGACCGCAGCAATAGAATGGCTGATATAAAGGACGAAGGACACGATACCAATCCAAGCGATGGTCACAATGAGCTGGACGAGAATGGTTAGTAAAAATTGGCCAAAGAAACCTGCCGGAGCTGTTCCAATTCCGTTGATAGCGCTAGCGATGATGAAGGATAGCCCTAGCAAGAGGATGAATTGGAAGATGGCGACAACAAAGGAGACCAAAGTTTTAGATAAGAAGAACTCTGTCCGTGAAATACCATGAGCGAGGCTGTTTTTATAAAGCTTACGGGACAAGTCCACACCTAATAAGAGGCAGACGACAATGAGAGTGAAAAATATAACACTGTCAGAATTTCCAGAGAAATGGGCAAGAGCATTGATACCCGTCATTTTTTCTGGTACTTGCTGAGCGACGTTTTGTCCATCTATCTCAATGGATGTTCCAAATCTGCTGGTAACCTTATAGAGGACGCCAATCAGGATATTGGCTAGTAAAACGAACTCGGTAATCCAAAAGCCCTTGGAGTGGAAGAGGCGGTAAAAGTCAGCGCGAATGGTTTGAATCATGATAGACCTCCCTGGTTTTGATCAAGTAAATCTGTAAAGAAATTTTCGAGATTTTGCCGTGCATAGTAGATTTCTTGAATGACTAAGTCAGCTGTGGCTAACTCTTTTACGATATGGTTGATATTGTGTGAGTGGGTAAAGACATGGATTTCATTTTGTGCATTAACCACCTTGATGCGGTAGCCTAATTGGTCTTGGAGCAGCTGGCTGGCTTCCTCCAAATGATCCGTTTTCAAGACGATATAATCTTCGCTTTGCTCTTCAAATTCAGCCTTGGAGATTTCCTTGATCATATGACCTTGGTCAATGATACCAAAGCGCGTAGCGACTAGATAGAGCTCGGATAGGATATGACTAGAAATAACAAAGGTCATGCCCAGCTCTTCATTGAGCTTTTGGACAAGCTGGCGAAATTCCTTGATGCCGACAGGATCTAGTCCGTTGATAGGCTCATCCAGTATCATCAGGTCAGGTCTGGTAAGAAGCGCGATAGCCAGACCCAGCCGTTGTTTCATCCCGAGGGAGAAGTCGCGGAATTTCTTCTTGCCCGTATCTGTCAAGTCCACGTATTCCAAGGTTTCACGGATGACCTTGTCCGCATGGGGAATATGGCGGAGCTTGCAGTAGTAGCTGAGATTTTCATAGGCTGTCAGGTGGTTGTGAGCGACCGGTGTTTCGATGACCGAACCGACCCGTTTGAGGCTCTGCGTCCATTCTTGATAGGTCTGAGAGCCAAAGAGGGAGACATTGCCACTGCTTGCTTCCAAGAGCTGGGTGATGACCTTGATCAGAGTGGTCTTTCCGGCCCCGTTCTTGCCAATCAAACCGTAAATATCTCCTTTTTTTATCGTCAGACTCACATCGGTCAGAGCGTACTGCCGGCCAAATTTCTTGCTGACTTGCTGTAAAACCAAAACATTTTCCATGATCAATTCTCCTTTTCATGATGTTAGGAGAGAAAACTCCTCTTCTTATTAATTAGTATAGCGCCAAACTTTCAAATATTTCTAAAGAATTTCTCAAATATTTCTAAAGTTTTTGATTGATCATTATAAAAGAGTCAGAATTCATGTAGGAGTTTCTCAATTATTTGAGCAAATGTTTCTGGCTCTTGGCTATTCAGAGTATGGCCGCCCTTTTCTATGATGTGAAGCTGAGAACCTTTCAGCAGCTTGTTAAGCTCATAGGCAGCTTTTAGATTGGGCTTGTCTTTGCTACCGCAAACAAGCAGGCTGGGAAGCTTGATTGTTTTAATTTTATCAGTGAGATTTACCTTACGTAGCTCGGTCAAAATCCGCAGCATCTGTTCCTTATCGGCTCCTTGCTTGGAGAAGACGCTTTTGGGAATCAGTTTAAAGACGAGAATCTGCAGTCTGTAGAGAAAATTATCTGCTAAATTGTATTGAGTTCCGGATAAAATCAAGCCCTTTAGATGAGGAAGAGTCTGGTCAGCTAGGTCCAGTGCCAGCAAGCCACCGAGTGACAAACCGACTAAGATGAAAGGCTGTTTTTGGGCCTGAAGGTGCTGGAGGGTTGCTTGTCGAATTTCTTGGTAGCTTTCATTTCCCCTTGGAAAAAGAGCCAGCGACTCCGTTGGGACATCTGTTAGAGCTTCTTGAACTTTCTTCCAAGAACGCTCATCTTGCCCTAGTCCGTGCAGAAAGATAACTTTCATATCAGAGTTCTCCTTTATCAATCTCTAGCTCGTATACCCCCCTGACTGCATTGCAGGCATAGATTTTCTCCGCTTGAGCCAGATCAGCCAGCGTTAAAACTTTTTCAGTAGCTTGCCCCTTATCCAGTAGCTGCTGGCGATAGGTGCCCTTGAGCAGGCCTAGTTCAGCTGGAGGCGTGTAGAGCTTGCCGTCTAGCTCCAGCAGTAGATTTCCGATAGAGGTTTCCAGCAGTTGGCCTTGAGTATTGTAGTAAATCTGTTCTTGCTGCTCCAAGGTCAGATGAGGCCGATGGCTGGTCTTGAAATAGGTAAAAGGCTGGGCTAGATTGGCTGTTTGCTCAACCAGTTTTGCCTTTCTGAAAGTCTCCGTCAGTGGCAGTAGAGGAGCAGTTTCTAGCTCAATACTGCCGTCTTTTTTAAGAGCTATACGCAGCCTGTAATCCTGCCCTTTATCCAGCTGAGCGCAGGTTTCTTCTAGCTCTTGCTTCAGTTTGTCTTGCTCAAAAGGATAGGCGAAGTAGCTAGCTGCTTCTGTCAGTCTTTGCAGGTGTTGGTCTTGCAAGGTCAGCTTCCCATCCGTCATTTTTCCAGTGGAAATCAGGTCAAATCGCGGATTTTTCCGATAGAGGACGGCTGATTTTTGCTGGGTTTCGATGTATTCGGATTTCCACGTGCTGTCCCAAGTGATTCCCCCGCCAACACCATAGACGGCCTTGCCAGCCTGTAGCTGGATGGTGCGGATGGCCACGTTGAAAATCCGTCTCTGGTCTGGCAGGCAAATGCCGACTGTACCGCAGTAGACACCGCGGGCAGCTTTTTCTGTCGCCTTGATGATAGCCATGGTCGAGATTTTAGGCGCACCTGTGATAGATCCGCAAGGAAAGAGTGCCTTGAAAAGTTCTGCTAGTCCGATTCCCTCATGCAGCTGGCTTTTGATGGTAGAGGTCATCTGCCAGACTGTAGAGTATTGTTCGACGCTGCAGAGCCGCTCAATGTGCTCGCTGCCCGTCTGAGAAATACGGTTCATGTCATTGCGCAGCAAATCGACAATCATCATATTTTCTGCTCGGTTTTTGGCATCCTGGGCCAACCATGCAGCCTGCTCTCTATCCTGCTCTAAGGTCAGTCCCCGATTGGTGGTTCCTTTCATAGGACGAGTGGTCAGTTGACCTCGCTGCTCCTCGAAAAAGAGTTCAGGACTGATGGACAAGATGGCAGTCTCGTCATGCTCTACATAGGCATTGTAGGCCGCATTTTGCTCGACAACCAGCCTGTTGTAAATAGCCAAGCTATCCTCAGGATTGAGCTCCGCGCACAGCTGTACCGTGTAGTTGACCTGATAAGTATCGCCTTGGCGGATATGATGGTGAATAGTTTCGATGGCCTTTTCATACTCTTGCTCAGAAGTCAGCCCTCGCCAAGCCGCTGGCATTTCCACTTCCTCATAGGTCAAGGGAATGGCAGCCTGCTCGGCCGTATCGTGGATAGTAAAGTAGAGGAGGTATTCTTTCTGGAGCGGATCCTGATGAACCTGAAACTTTTCCTCAAAGGCTGGAGCTGCTTCATAGCTGACATAACCGACAGCATAGTATCCTTTCTCCTGCCAGCTCTCAATCTCTGTCAAAAGTTCCTTTACTTGGTCAAGACGACGAGTCTTTAGCTCCTTGATGGGATTCGTAAAAATCAGGCGTTGGCCCAACTGCTTAAAATCAATAATCGTTTTCTTGTGCATAAAGCTATTTTATCATAAGATAATTCGAATGAAAACGGATTTATCGGATGAGACAGCCATTCTTTGATAATGGTTGACAGATTAGAAAGTGGCTAGGTATACTATTTGTAAAAAAGAAAGAATGAGATTTATATGAAGTCGAATAAATTGTTATTGGTAAATGGGATTGCGAGTATTATAGCGGGAATTCTGATCATTTATTTGTCTTTACAAAGATCAAGTTTTGAGTTTGTTGATTTGATTCTCAGCTTCATTGAAAATTACATCTGGGGAGTTCTGATTGTGCTAATTAATCTTTTCTTGTTGATGCTTTCCTTAGCTGGTATGTCTCATTATGCTGGGGACTCAAGGGTCAATAAGATGAATCATCAGATGCTGCTTTTTGCATCCATCATGGGATTTATTCCTTTTCTAGCTATCTTTGCAGGCCTTCTATCCATAGGAGCTGGGGTTCTCTATCTTCAAGATTTGCAAAATTTTTAAGATCAATGAAAAAGCTGACTGACCCTTGCTTTCTCCTGCTCGAAAGTCCTCGAAAATTATGATAAAATAAGGAAATGACAAAACCTTAAAAGGAAGCCTTATGAAAAAAATAAATGAATCCTATAAACTCATCGTCTTTGCGGCGCTCGCTATGGCTCTGGTTCTCTATATCGGGAATATCTGGTCTGGCCTGCAGAGTCTGACTTCGGTTTTTTCGCCTATTATACTGGGTGGAGTCCTAGCCTTTATCTTTAATGTCCCGATGAAAAAGCTGGAAGACCTTCTAGAAAAATGCCGAGTCCCTCAGAAGTTGCAGCGCGGTTTGGCCTTGGTTTTAGAGGTGCTGATTTTAGCTCTCATTATGACGGGGATTGTTTCCATCGTCGTACCGACCCTGACCACAGCGGTCAATCAGCTGAGCGCAACAATCGGCAAGGTAGCGCCTCAGGTAGCCAAGTGGCTGCAGCAGTCTGGCTTGCTTTCCTCTAGTCAGTTGCAAGATTTAACCAAGCAACTGCAAAACAGTGACATTGTCAACCGAGCCATCTCTCTTCTGGGCAGTCTGACGGGCAATATCTCTGCTATTTTTGGCAATTTCTTTTCTATCATCATGTCTATTTTTCTCATGTTTGCTTTTTTGAGCAGCAAAGAGCATTTGCAGACAATCACTAGCCGTCTCCTGCAGGTACTGCTTCCTGAGAAGGCTGTGAAACGCCTATCCTATGTCGGTTCTGTCATTGTTGAGACCTATGATAAGTTTCTGATGGGGCAGATGATCGAGGCCGTCATTGTCGGTGTTTTGGTCTTTGTCGCCTACTCTCTGACAGGCCTGCCTTATGCAGCCCTAACAGGGGTTTTGGCCGGAGTGCTCTCTTTTATTCCCTACATTGGTCCCTTCTCAGCTTGTGCTCTGGGAGCTATCTTTATCTTCACTGACAGCCCTTGGAAAGCTCTTCTTTCAATCGCAGTATTTCAGGGAGTGCAGCTGATTGAGGGCAATGTTATCTATCCGCGCGTGGTAGGCCAGTCAGTCGGTCTCCCAACACTCTTTACCCTAGCCGCAGCCTTGATCGGAGGTAATCTCTTCGGTTTGGTCGGTATGATCTTCTTTATTCCGATATTCGCAGTTATCTACCGCTTGGTTAGAGAGTTTGTTGTGGAGAAGGAGGAGAAAAAAGCACTAGTAAAAGAATGAAAAGAAGAGGCTGGGACAAAAGTCCAACCTCAAATATAAAAAGCGAACAAAACTAGTTTTCTGGTAATCAGAATTCTGCTTTGTTCGCTTTTCTCATTTAATTATAGATTTGAAGGGCTTAATAATTAAGATTTTTAAAAATTGAAATCTTTTTGTCCCAAACTCTTTTCTTTTTCCAAGGTCATAACTTCTACCTATAGCAAACAATAATTACAGTCAATGGTGCTTCTAAAATGGGGATTTTGGACTGGTTGACGAGAGGGGTTATAGTTTTAGACTATATCAAACTCTGAAAAATTCCAATTATACAGAGGGGGGATTTTCTGATAAGATAAAATCAAGAAAAATTTTGGAGGACGTTTATGTCAACGACTATCATTGGTTTCCCACGTTTGGGCGAATTCCGCGAATTGAAATTTACAACTGAAAAATACTTTAGACATGAAATCTCAGCAGAAGAGCTTCTGGCTGCGGCCAAAGAGCTGCGCGCTAAGCACTGGAATATTGTTAAGGAAAAGGAGATTTCAGAGATTCCGTCCAATGACTTTTCTCATTATGACAATGTGCTGGATGCGGCTTTTCTCTTTAATGTGGTGCCATCATCTGTGCAAGGCTTGGAGTTGACTGACTTGGAGCGGTATTTTGCCTTGGCTCGTGGCTATCAGGGCGAAAAAGGGGATGTCCGTGCCCTTCCGATGAAGAAATGGTTCAACACAAACTACCACTATATCGTTCCTAAATTTGAAAAAGAAACCCAAGTCAAGCTGGCTGGGCATAAGATTTTTGATGAATTTGCAGAAGCGAAAGAGTTGGGCTTGGTAACCCGTCCAGTTGTGGTTGGTCCATTCACTCTCCTGCAAGTATCTGATTTTGAAGATGGTGTGGCGGCAGCGGACTTTGTAGATGCCCTGGCTGCAGCTTATCAAGAAGTTTTTGCCAAATTAGCAGCACTGGGCGCAGAGCGTATCCAGCTGGATGAACCAAGTCTGGTCAAAGACCTATCAGCAGAAGAAAAAGCTCTCTTCTTGGATCTTTATAAGAAGCTTTTGGCAGACAAGAAAGGCTTGGAAGTCTTGGTTCAAACCTATTTTGGTGACGTTCGTGACATCTATGCAGACCTTGTAGAGTTACCAGTAGATGCGATTGGTCTGGACTTTGTAGAAGGTAAGAAAACTCTTGACCTTGTCAAAGGTGGTTTCCCAGCTGATAAGACACTTTATGCGGGGATTGTCAATGGTAAAAATATCTGGCGCAACAACTATGAAAAGAGCTTGGCAGTGCTTGAGCAAATCCCAGCTGAAAATCTTGTTTTGACAAGCTCATGCTCACTTCTCCATGTGCCATTTACGACTGCTAACGAAGAATTTGAACCAGCAATCTTGAACCACTTTGCCTTTGCGGTGGAAAAATTGGATGAAATCCGTGACTTAGATGCTATCCGAAATGGCGGTGGTGCAGAAGCACTTGCTGCTAACAAAGCTCTCTTTGCAGCAGAGCGTGTTGGGCAAAATGCAGAGCTGGCTGCTCGGATCGCTGGCTTGACGGATGCGGACTATACTCGCCTGCCGGTCTTTGCAGAGCGTGAGGAAATTCAGCACAAGGCGCTCAATCTACCACCATTGCCAACTACGACAATTGGTTCCTTCCCTCAAACTAAGGAAGTTCGTGCCAAACGCTTGGCTTTCCGCAAGGGCGAGCTGTCAGCAGAAGACTATGATAAGTTCTTGGCTGAGCAGATTGATGAATGGATCAAATGGCAAGAAGAAGTTGGCTTTGACGTGCTGGTGCATGGTGAGTTCGAGCGTAATGACATGGTTGAGTACTTCGGTCAAAACCTGTCAGGTTACCTCTTCTCTAAGAATGGTTGGGTACAATCATACGGTATGCGTGGGGTGAAACCACCAATCATCTGGGGGGATGTGACTCGCCTTAACCCAATCACTGTTAAATGGTCTAGCTATGCTCAAAGCCGTACAGACAAACCTGTTAAGGGCATGCTGACTGGACCTGTAACAATCCTTAACTGGTCCTTCCCACGTGAAGACATCTCTATCAAGGATTCTACCCTTCAAATCGCCTTGGCAATCAAGGACGAAGTGCTTGACCTTGAAGCTGCAGGCGTTAAGATTATCCAAATCGACGAGGCTGCTCTTCGTGAGAAATTGCCACTCCGTCGCAGCGACTGGTATGAAGACTACCTTGACTGGGCAATTCCAGCCTTCCGCTTGGTACACTCAACAGTAGCGCCAGATACACAAATCCACACTCACATGTGTTACTCAGAATTTACAGACATCATCCCTGCTATCGACAACATGGATGCGGACGTGATTTCCTTTGAAGCTAGCCGCTCTAACTTGGAAATCCTGGACGAGCTCAAGGCTAAGAACTTCCAGACAGAAGTGGGGCCTGGAGTTTACGATATCCACTCACCGCGCGTGCCAAATGAAGGGGAAATTGACCATACGATCGAAGCTATCTTGGCTAAGGTGCCAAGCAGCAAGGTCTGGATCAACCCTGACTGTGGTCTTAAAACTCGTGGTATCCCAGAAACCAAGGCTAGCTTGGTGCGCTTAGTAGAAGCAGCCAAAGCAGCTAGACAACATTTGCAATAATCCTCCTGGAACTTCAAAAGTTGATCTTGATGGAGGATACCCCAAAAATTGAAGCAGAGCTGACAATCCTGCAGAAGCTGTTCTTCTAGGATTGTCCTCGGCTATCGCTACCATCATTGAAAGGAACTTTTTGTTATATGGTTCGTCGTCACACACCTAGTCTCTCATTTGAAGTATTTCCTCCCAATCCGGCAGTAGGCAATGATAAGATTTTTCAGGCATTGAGAGAGATGCAAGATCTGGCTCCTCACTTTATTAGTGTGACAGCCAGCAATAATAAGTTTGATATTGAGGAGACGACGGTTCGTTTGACGGAGTTCATCGCCAATGATCTCAAGATTCCGACGATTGCTCACCTGCCTGCGGTCTATCTGACCAAGGAAATGGTGTCCAATATCTTGCAGTCTTTGGATCGGGTTGGTGTCCATCAGATTCTGGCTTTGCGAGGGGATATTTTTCCAGATGTAGCGCCTAAGGATGATTTTACCTATGCGACTGACTTGATCGAGTACATCAAGACAGAAGCGCCGCACTTTAACATCATCGGAGCCTGCTATCCAGAGGGCCATCCAGATTCGCCAAATCAGATTTCGGATATTCAAAATCTCAAGAAAAAGGTGGATGCTGGCTGTTCTAGTCTGGTGACCCAGCTTTTCTTTGACAATGAGCGCTTTTATGATTTTCAGGACAAGTGTATTTTAGCGGGTGTTGAAGTGCCCATCCATGCTGGGATTATGCCGATTCTCAATCGCAATCAGGCTCTGCGCTTGCTCAAGACATGTGAGAATATTAAGCTGCCGAGAAAATTCCGGGCTATTCTGGATAAGTACGAACATGACCCAGAGTCTCTGAGAGCAGCTGGTCTGGCTTATGCTGTGGATCAGATTGTTGACTTGGTGACCCAGGACGTGGCGGGCATACACCTTTACACTATGAATAACGCTGCAACAGCCTACCATATCTATAAGGCTACCCATGCTCTCTTTAATCATCACCCATCGGTCCAATCTTTTTAAGATGAATGAAGAAACCACTAATCAGATTCAGTTGCTGTTTAGTGGTTTTTGTTTTATAATAAGGATAAAAGTTTTATCCAAATCTAAGGAGGAGCTGATGGAACATTCGCTGACCTTGGTTAAGTCTATGCAGTTTGGCCAAGAAGATTGTTTTTTTGCCTTCTGTGGTTATTCAAAAACGGAAGCCCATCATAGCTTTGGGCCGGCTGTTCGGGATGTTTATGTCATTCATATCGTATTGGCGGGACAAGGGACTTACTCCGTTGGTAATCAACGCTATGATTTACAGGAAGGGCAGGGCTTTGTGGTGCCACCGGGTCAGTCGGTCTTTTATCAGGCTGATGGAGAAGAGCCATGGTCTTATGTCTGGATGGGACTGGGTGGGCACCTCTTGACTCGTTATCTGCAGGATCTGGGCTTACAGTCAGGCCAATTGTCTTTTGAGCTGACTTCTTTGCAGGAATTTAAGGCCTTGGTTTTTGAAAGTCTGGCCTATGAGGGCAGCGGAATAACAGCTGAACTAGCTTTGCAAAGGCAAGTTTATCGCTTTCTAGAGCTCTTGTCCCAACGTCTTAAGCAGACATCTTTAATTACGGAAAGCCGTCGGGTCAATCCTTATGTCCAGCAGGTCTTGGAACTGCTGAGCAGCCATCTGCCAGAAAGTTTATCTGTACAGGACTTGGCGCAGAAATTGGCGCTGCATCCTTCCTACCTATCTCGGCTTTTCAAGGATGAAGTAGGCAAGGGCATCAAGGAGTACAGTAATGATTTGCGGCTCAATATGGCAGCTGATTTGCTGACGAGCAGCCAGCTTTCGGTGGAAGAGATTGCCAGTAAGACAGGCTTTGCCGGAACACAGAGCTTTTCAAAAGCCTTCAAGAAGGCGCGTGGTCAGTCGCCCTTGAATTTTCGCAAGGCTAGCTCTCATCTGGGACAGGAGTTGTAAAAAGTCACATTTGGATAAATAATACTAGAAAGAAAGGCTTACCAAAAGGGGGAGCCTTTTTTATAATGAAAGGAGAAGCATGATTGCGGACTGCGAAAGGAGAAGGTCATGAATAAGGCGAGTATTTTGTTTAAGGAAGAGTGCAGGCAATTTCATCTGACTAATGGTGAGATTTCTTATATCTTTCGGGTTTCTGAGGATGGTAAACTCTTGCAGCTATACTACGGCGCGGCGGTACCGGAGCGGGATTATTCTTATCTGGTGGAGCTGCAGCATCGGCCCATGACGACCTATCGGAAAGAAGGGGATTTACGCTATTCTTTGGAGCATGTGCGGCAGGAATTTCCAGAATACGGCACGACAGACTTTCGCCATCCCGCTATCTGTCTGCGACAGGGAAATGGCTCGCGCATTACTGACTTTGTCTATGTCAGTCATCAGATGGTAGATGGTAAGCCAGCTTTAGAGGGGCTGCCAGCTACCTATACTGAGACTCAAACGGAGGCGAAGACTCTTATTCTAACCCTGCGAGATGAGTTGACAGAAGTGGAAGTTCAGCTGTTTTATACGATTTTTGCGGATTGGCCGGTTATCGCTCGTTCCAGCAAAGTGATTAATCAAGGCAGGGAAACTTGCTACTTGGAATCCCTAGCTAGTCTGTCGCTGGATCTGCCAGATGCTGACTATGACTGGCTGCAGCTATCAGGAGCATGGGCCCGGGAACGCCATATTAAGGAGCGACCGCTTCAGCAGGGAATTCAGTCCATTGAGTCAACCCGCGGCATTTCCAGTCCCCACCACAATCCCTTTGTAGCTCTTAAACGCTCGGAAACGACTGAGTTTTCAGGTCCAGTGTTAGGAGCGGCCTTGGTGTATTCAGGTAATTTTCTCATTCAGGCTGAGGTGGACACCTATGATGTGACACGACTGCAGCTAGGCATCAATCCTTTCGGTTTTGAGTGGAAGCTGGCTGCGGGCAAGTCCTTTACCAGTCCAGAAGCTCTGCTGGTTTACTCTGAGCAGGGCATCAACGGCATGAGTCAAGTCTTTCATCAGCTCTTTCGTCAGCGTCTAGCCAGAGGCTATTGGCGCGAGCGAGCTCGTCCTATTCTCATCAATAACTGGGAAGCTACCTATTTTGACTTTAGTGAGAATCAGCTGCTGGAACTTGCTGAAAAGGCTCAGGAAGTAGGGGTGGAGCTCTTTGTGCTAGATGACGGCTGGTTTGGTCAGCGGACTAACGATCACGCTGGGCTGGGTGATTGGTTTGTCAATCCAGAAAGGTTGCCGCAGGGGCTAGGCTCTTTAGCAGAGCGAATTCACGGTTTGGGCATGAAGTTTGGCCTTTGGTTTGAGCCGGAAATGGTCAATAAGGACAGCCAACTCTACCGAACTCATCCTGACTGGCTGCTTGCAGTGCCAGATAGACAGCCCCACCATGGTCGGAACCAGTTCGTTTTGGACTATTCTCGGCCGGAAGTAGTGGATGAGATTTTTGAACGTCTGTCGGCGGTTATCGAGGAAGTGCAGCTGGATTATATCAAATGGGATATGAATCGCCCTCTGACAGATGTCTTTTCGGCTGCCTGGCCAGCCGATCAACAAGGAGAGATTTTTCACCGCTATGTCTTGGGTGTTTATGATTTATATGAGCGTTTAATCAGTTGGTATCCAAGCTTGTTATTTGAGGCCTGCTCTTCAGGTGGAGGCCGCTTTGATCCAGGTATGCTCTACTATGCTCCTCAAGCTTGGACCAGCGATGACTCGGATGCCATCGAGCGTTTGAAAATCCAGTATGGAACCAGTCTTCTCTACCCTCTTTCGTCCATGGGAGCCCATGTCTCCATCGTGCCCAATCACCAGACCAATCGTCTGACTCCGTTGAAGACGCGGGGCAATGTAGCCTTTTTCGGTTCCTTTGGCTATGAGCTGGATCTTAATCAGCTAAGCCCAGAAGAATTGGCTGAAGTCAGGGAACAGATAGCTTTTTACAAGCGCCATCGAGAGCTGATTCATAATGGAACTTTTTATCGACTTCAGTCGCCGTTTAAGGGAGATGGGCAGACAGCTTGGATGGTTGTCAGTCAGGATCAGAACATGGCACTTTTAGGCACTTTCAAGGTCCTCAATCAAGTCAATCGCTCTCATCAGCGCTTGCAACTGAAAGGACTGGCTTTGGATAAGGTCTATCGGCTAGAGGGGCGTGCCTATACTGGGGCTGAGCTTATGCGAGTTGGGCTGGTGACCACGGACGCTTCCAGCGGTCAGCTTTTAAAGGATTCTGAGCAAAAGCCGAGCTATGACTTTGATTCCAAACTCTGGCTATTTGAAGCAGAAGATGAGTAGATAAGATGGGAAATAAAAAGATCAGAAGGAACAAGCTGATTAAAAGCTGTCCTTCTTCTTTTTTTCTCTGAGAAAAAAGGATAGTACCATTATCTCTGATAATTCTATAGGAAAAGGCTTTCAAAAAGGTATATAATAGGATAGAGAGTTCGTAAAATAATATTGGCCAAAAGTGAGAGAATTTGTAAAAATGAAGAAAGCATTTGACAGATTGGATTATTAGTAGAAAGCATTCGGCAAATGCGAGGAAGAACATGAGGAAGAGGAAGTTTTATGACGAGAAAAATCATCTTTCTGGATGTGGATGGTACCATCATCGACTATGATAATCATATACCGGAGTCTGCTGTGGTTGCCATTCGCAAGGCACGGGAAAAGGGCCATTTGGTTTATGTCTGCACAGGTCGCAGCAAGGCTGAGATGCCGTCGGAAATTTGGGATATTGGCTTTGATGGTATGATTGGTGGCAACGGCTCCTATGTGGAGCATGAAGGGGAGGTTGTTCTGCACCAGCTGATTCCGCGAGAAATCGCGAAAAGGCTAGTCGACTGGCTTCAAGAGCGGGGGCTAGAGTTTTACCTAGAGAGTAATAACGGTCTCTTTGCAAGCAAAGGCTTCCGCGAAGCAGCGCGACCAGTGCTTCGGACCTACGTCCTTGGAAAAGGTGCTAAACCTGAAGAAGTCGTAAATATGGAGGCAGAGGAAGCTCTTCACGGCCTAGTTTATGGTGGGGAGCTCTATCGGGACGACCTGAACAAAGTCAGCTTTATCCTCAAGAGTTACCAAGACCATCTGGATTCTAAGGCAGCTTTTCCTGAACTCAAGGCAGGTACTTGGGGAGGCAAGGGCGAGCATGCTCTCTTTGGTGACTTGGGCGTCAAAGACATTACCAAGGCGCATGCCATTGAGGTTCTTCTGAAGCATCTTCATGCTGACAGGGCAGATACTCTGGCTTTCGGTGATGCCAAGGTTGATATTCCTATGCTGGACTATTGTCAGGTCGGAGTTGCTATGGGAAATGGCGGAGCGGAAATCAAGGCTATGGCCGATCTGGTGACAGACTCGGTCAGCCAAGACGGTCTCTACAAGGCCTTTGAAAAGTTAGAACTCATCTAAAGGAGATGTGAATGATGGCAAAAACTCTTTATCTGATGCGGCATGGCCAGACGCTTTTCAACCTACGCCACAAGGTACAAGGCTGGTGTGATGCTCCTCTGACCGATTTTGGCATCTATCAGGCCAAGGTGGCAGGGAAATATTTTAAGGATGCCGGAATTACTTTTGACGATGCTTATAGCTCAACTCAAGAGCGGGCTTGTGATACCTTGGAATTGGTAACAGACGGTAAGATTCCTTATAAGCGTGTCAAGGGGCTCAAGGAGTGGAACTTTGGCACCTTTGAAGGGGAAAGCGAAGACCTCAATCCACCCCTGCCTTATAAAGATTTCTTTGTGACCTATGGCGGTGAATCACAGGATCAGGTGCAGGAGCGTATGGCGTCGACCATTCTCCAGCTCATGCAAGAGACGGATGGTCAGTCCGTGCTCATGGTCTCCCATGGCGGAGCTATGGCCAATTTTGCCAGAGCTTGGCAGAAAAACTGGCGTCTGGATGATTTGGGCCACATGACCAACTGCGGGATTTTGAAGTTTACTTTTGAACAGGACCAATTTTACCTAGAAGAAGTGATTGGTCACGATTTTAGTAGCTGGGAGGAGGCATAAATGAAAGATTTATACTTGATGCGGCATGGCCAGACTTTTTTCAACCAAGAAGGTTTGGTGCAGGGAGCTTGTGACTCCCCTCTGACTGAACTGGGGCAGGAACAGGCCCGGCAGGCAGGAGCTTATTTGCAAGAGCGGGGCATTCGTTTTGGCCAGCTCTACTCGTCCACCCAGGAGCGGGCTTCTGATACTCTGGAACTTATTTCTGGCCGGACCGACTATACCCGTCTAAAAGGCATTAAAGAATGGAATTTTGGTCTTTTTGAGGCTCAGCCTGAACGCCTGCAGCCGAAATTTCGACCAGGAGCCACCTCTTTTGAGGACCTCTTCGTCCCTTATGGCGGAGAAGGCGTGGACCAAGTCGGTGAGCGCATGCTGGTCACTCTGACTGAGGTCATGGAGCAGGCAGGAGCAGAGCCGATCTTGGCTGTTAGCCACGGAGGTGCCATGTGGGCCTTCTATCTCAAGATTGCAGCCCAAGCTCTGGATCCCAAGGTGCGCTTTGGTAATTGTGCCATCTGTCATTACAATTATGAGCAGGGACACTTTAAGCTGGTAGAAGTCATTGACCCGCTGACAGGTGATGTGTATGGGTGTGAATGAAAAAGACTGGGACAAAAGTCCAACATCAAATATAAAAAGCAAACAAAACTAGTTTTCTGGTAATCAGAATTCTGCTTTGTTCGCTTTTCGCATTTAATTATAGATTTGAAGGGCTTAATAATTAAGATTTTTAAAAATTGAAATCTTTTTGTCCCAGACTCTTTTTGGTTTATACTTGGCTGTAGGTTTCACGGCGACTTAGTTTTGCGACTTCTTTTTTGCTGGGTATTGGTTGGTTTTGCTCTTCCGCCTTCCACACACTGCGAGTAAAGACCATGGAGAGTAGTGCCAGAGCCGCAAAGGCTGTTCCTACGTACCAGTAAGGCATATCCAATGTCGTGGAGCGACCAGATAGGTTGACGATGCCACGGAAGAGCATGCCGGCTGTCATAATGGCTACAGCTGAGTTCCAGAGGTTGAGGCTGAGCCGAGAGAGGTTAGGGATGACCTTCATAAAGAGCAGGAGTAGGATGCCACCCACTAGAGGAATGGCAAATAGATAGTGCATGTGGCTAGATGTTTCGCCGAAACTGAAGGATTCATAGATTCTGCTGAAAGCAAAGAAGAAAATAGTTAATAGTGCGTAGATAAGGGCTGTTTTTCTAAAACGTTTTTTGCTGGGATTAGTAACCGATGTAGACAATATCACTCACCGACCTTTCTGAGATAGTATTTCCGTTGGTTGTAGGTTTGTTAATGACCTGACCGTTAAAGTAAAGTGTAGAGGAGCCGCCGCCATCAAGGTTGTAGGCGGTCTTGACACCGTAAGATTTCATGATTTCTGCCATCTGGTAGAGGGAAAGTCCCTCGCTTTCTGAGGTGCGTCCGTCTGAAACGATGATGATGTAGTGGTTTTCATCAATGATACCGATAGCTGTCCGTGGATTGGAAGACATGGACTGGCCGACTTCAGAGTTGGTATCAACGACAATCTCACCATTTTCTACAAGAGCTGGGCCGAAGGCCAAGAGATTGACCACACCGTCTTTGACCAGTTGATCGGCAGAGACTTGGTCTTCATAGATAATCTTGAAGGAGCCGTCTTTGTAAATAGCCAAATCACCATTGCTGGAGTCTTCTCGGACGGTATCGCGGTAGACGACGCCATTGCGGATGACATAACCAGTTGTATTGGCTCCGTAGTAGTCGCCGTTAACCGCTAGGATAGCATTGTTGTTGGCAGCTGTTTCCGAGGTTTTGGCAGTGACATTGTTTCCGTAGGTGTTTTGGGCAAAGGCCGTTTTCAGGTATTCTGATGAGCTGACGGTCACGTCAGCGATGTAGACTTGGGTGTTGCTGACGGTCTTTTCAGTCAGTGTGACCGAGATGTTGTCGTCTGAATAGCTGGTATCTGTCACAGTCGCTGTTTCCGCAGCCTTGCTGGCAGCCTCGACATTGGACGACGAACTTGCGCTTGAAACCGTGGAAATGGTCTCTGCGATGACGAAGGTTTTCAGCATGGAGTAGCTGAAAGAAGCTGTCAGAAGTAGCCCGAAAATGGAGGCATAGGCATAGCGTTTCTTTAAAAATTTCATGATGCGGTGTGTGTCCTTTCCTTAAAAATAAATCTCTTTTGCACCATCCAGGAGACGGTAAAGAGTAAGATGCCGACGATGATTTTGACAATTAGAAGATTGAGACCAAAGACAGCATAGAAGAGGCGAATCAGCAGTGTATCTAAGATAAAGAGCACCACAGCTAAGCTGAAATAGCCAGTTCCTGTCTTGAGTATACTGTCGTCATTCTTAAAGACCAGCTTTTTATTGGTCGAGTAATTAAAGATTGAGCTGGTCACGCGGGCAATCCCGTTAGCTAAAAGAATTCTCAGGCTGGTCGGCACGGCAGCTAAAAACAAGAGAGCCAGTGCATAGACGATGTAGTCGACGACGAAACTGCTGAGAGAAGTCAGGGCGAATTTAAAAATATTTTTATAAATCATGAGCCCATCCCGAATTGGTCGGAAGTGGGAGCCTTGATTATCATTGATATAGACCGTCTCAATGGGCACTTCCAAAATGTGATATTCCTTGCTGGTTTCTAAGAGCATGTTCATTTCATACTCATAGCGCTGCCCCTCTACCTTTAGCATAAATGGAATCATGTTGGTCGTAAAGGCTCGTAAGCCTGTCTGAGTATCGGAGACACCCACGCCAGTTTGGGCTTTGAAGAGAGCCCGAGTCAGACTGTTGCCGAAGCGGCTGCGCAGAGGCACCTTGCCAGTAAAGGCGCGTGCTCCCAGAATCAGCTGATTGGGATTTTCAGAAGCCTTGGCCGCTACGCGGAAAATATCCCAGACCTTGTGCTGGCCATCCGCATCTGCTGTTACCACCGTTCCATAGATTTTCAGTGCTTGGATAAAGGTAAAAGCAGTTTTCAGGGCTTGCCCCTTGCCTTGATTGACCTGATGACGGAGCACGGTCGCGTACTGCTCTGCCTGCTCAAAGACTATCTGGCATTTGGAAGAGCTGCCGTCGTCGATAATAATGATATGAAAATCACTCTTATGGTGAATTTTTTTTATCAGCTTAATAAGATTATAATCAGGCTCATAGGCCGGAATCACTAGATAATCCATATCCATACCTCTTTCTTAGATGATTTGTAGAAAGTATACAGACTGCGGCTTAAAACTTCCTGATATAAGTTAGTTTTAAGAAAATGTTAACATTTCTTTAAGGAAAGAGCATGGAAAGAAGAGGATAAAAAAGGCTAGTAGGGAGAGGATTAGAGAGGCTTTGCGAAATGAATTCTAGAGTATGACAAAGGGCTTATGTGGATACTTCTAAAAATAGGTCATTACGATTTTCGCGATCAATTGGTATGTCTTAAATGTAGAATGTTAAGAAAGCATATTCTTGTAATACCAAAGAGAGTGGGACAGAAATCGGGAATTCGTTAGAATTCGATTTCGTCGTCCCACCTCCGCACAGTTGAGTAGGGCTGTAAAAGCTGATGAAATCAGCGTAATAGAGCCCACTCAACCACTGCGTCTTGCTCGACAATCCAAAGACAATTGAGAGGCTAGGACTTTTGTCCCAGCCTCTTTGGGTATTATTCCCCTCCCAATTCTTCTTGGTCAATTTTATAGGCTGTTCGGTAGGCTTGGTAAAAGATAAAGACAGCCAGAGCAGTCATGGCCGGTACGATGATTGGGATATCCGTTTCGATAGCAGTCAGCGGTGAGTTCCAGAAGAAGTGGAGGACGAAGGCTGCTAGGAAGTAGAAGAGGCCAGCTCGGAAGTAGTTTTTCTGAGTATTGGCATAGCGCAGCATGAGTGCCAGACCGAGGGTGGTTAGGGCGGTGTAGAGCCAGTGAGAGGCGACGCCGCCAGTGATACGACCTAGGATACCAGAGATAGTGAAGGAGAAGCCTTCGGGCAGGTCAGAGAGGATATAGGAGAAGTCCTCGCTAATCTGAAAGCCCATGCCAGCCGTAATACCCAGCAGCAAAAAGGATTTGAGCTTCTTGACGGGGACTAGGTAGACAGCGAAGGCAACTGCCAACAGCTTAAGGGGTTCTTCAACCAGCGGAGCTGCGATGGCATTTTCTAGGTCACTGAGCAGCGTGTTGGGGAAGCTGGTGCTGACCCACTCATGGATATAGGTGTTTGCTAGGCCAGAAGTCCAGCCCGAGATGAAAAGGCCACCTAGCAGAGCTACCCCAAGGCTAAGTACAGGCGTCTGCCATTTTTTACCCAGTTGGCGAATCAAGAGCAGGGCAGGGACGATATAGAGCAGGGCCAAGAGGGCTGATAGTCCGATTATCCCATAGGAAGTACCTGACATACTGCCAGTAGTATAGGCTTGTGTCTCGTATTCTAAGCCAATCGCGCTCAGAAGGAGAAAAATGAAAAGAACAATATTTTTCTTCATAAGTAACTTTCTAAAATTTTATTTTCATCCTAGTATAAAAAAAAATCCTAAATAAAACCAATTTAAAAACTGGAAATTAAGGGCTAGTATAATACTTTACTTGCCAAACTGTCTCTTTTTGTTTATATTAGTTTTATAAGGTTTCTTGGAGGCGTTTGCATGTCGAAAAATCTGTTGAGGTTGAAATTGCTGGGAAGTCCGAGTGTCTTTCTCAATCAAGAGGAAGTCTTTTTTCCTTTTGCCAAAATCAATGCTCTGCTTTACTATCTCCACATCAATGGTGCAGTCAATCGGGAGGAGATTGCAGGAATTCTATGGGAAAACAAGGACAATCAGACCGCCAAAAAGAATCTGCGCAACACCATTTATCAAGCTAACAAGCTACTAGGTGGGGAGTGGATTGTCGCTCCCAATCGGACTGTGCTGTCGCTTAATCCCGAGTGTGCGATTCAAAGTGATGTAGAACTTTTTACGGACCATCCGGCAGAGCATCTATCCCTCTATCAGGGGGATTTTCTGCAGGGATTCTATCTCAAGGATAGTGAAGCTTTTGATTATTGGGTGTCTAAGATGCGGACGCGATATGAGCAGCTTTATATCCAAGCCTGTTACCAGCAGTTGGAAGCGGAAAAAGACCAGCTGGATTTGGAAGAGGCTGAGCGGAATTTGCGCCGCTTGATCAGCATTGATGAGTTTGATGAGAAGAACTACCATCTGCTCATGAAGCTCTATCAGGATAATGATCGGCCTGGCAAGGTGATAGAGACCTATTACAAATTGGTCAATATTTTAGATAAGGAACTGGGCATTAGCCCTACGGAACCAATCCAGCAACTATATCATGAGGTGCTTGCCAAGGACCGTAGCGAGCGCAAGACCAAGCAGTTTCTACGCAATACGGATCACTTTTTCGGGCGGGTTGATGAAATCAAGCGTTTGGAATCTTATTTCTCTAAGGTGATAGAGGCTCAGGAGGCGCGTGCTCTGGTTCTAGTCGGTGGTACTGGTATCGGCAAGCGGACAGTGACTCGTCAAGTACTGGCCAACCAGACCAAGTATTTCCAGATTGTCATGGCGGAGTGCTTCAAGGAAGAGATGAAGGCAGAGCTGCAGCCTTGGCGTGGTTTGCTGGACGGCCTGGGGGACTTGGTTATTCAGCACCAGATTCTCTCTATCAGTCAGTGGCAGGTCATTTTGGAGAGTTATTTTCCCATTTTGACAGGCGGTACTTCTAGTCTTCAGTTGGATGCGGACAAGCTGGCTCAGTTTGTGGTGGATATTCTGCAGAAGATTTCTAAGAAAAAAGCTTTGATAATCTTGATTGAGGACTGTCACTGGATGGATAAGTCCAGCGTTGCTGTCTTGGAGCAAGTTATGAATCATTTGACTGGCTATCCTGTGGCCTTTGTGCTGACCAAGCATCTGAGCACCCCTTCTTATTTGGAACATTTTTTCAATCACCTGTTGGTACGCAATAAGCTAGGCTTTATCGAGCTGCAGCCGATGAATTTTAAGGATAGTGCGGCTTACTTGCAAGCCCAGACAGGTCAGCTAACCATATCTGAAGAACTCCTTGAAGATATTTATCGGGTCAGTCAAGGCATCCCTTTCTTCCTGTCGGAATATGCTGAGCAGCTCCTGCGGGGAGAGAAGTTTCATCCGCTGACTCCGGCTATTAAGGCTAAGCTGTCTCTGAAGCTGGATTACCTGAGCAGTCAAGAGGAAGAGTTGGTGGACTATCTGGCTTGTTTTAGGGCTCCTGCGTCGGTTTCGCTCTTAGCTAGGCTATTAGGCCTGCCGATGGAAGAAGTGGTCGAAATCACTGAGGAGTTTGGGCAGAAGCAGCTGTTGATTGAGGAGGAGCAGGCTGAGGAATTAGTCCTGCGATTCAGTCAGGAGCTTTTGAGACTCTACGCCTATGAGCGCTTGTCACTTGCCAAGAAGCGAATGCTGCATCATCAGATTGCCCAAGGCATGGAAGACCAGCTGGGAGACTCTCTCTATCATGCTCAGCTGCTCAATGAAATCGCCTATCACTACAAGATGTCCAAGCAATTGATTAAGTCTCTGGAGTACGAGTTGCATTATCTCGAGGCTACTCTGCAGTTTCATCACGAGCTATTTCCAATTTATTCGCGGGAGTTTGGATTCATTGAAAAGACTGAGGACAATAATCAGTCGGCTGTTTTGGAGCAATTTGATCGCATCCGTCAGGCAATAGAGGAGCTGAAAAGCAAACACCAAAATCAAAGGGATTTCCAGCTCCTGCTTCTTCGTTTCCTCTATCTAGAAGGGCGCTATGCTATCCGGACGGGGAATTACCAGCAGGGAATGGACAATATTCAACAGGTGATTGCTTCGGCCAAGGAGCTGCAGCAGATGGATTTTCTCCTAGAAGGCTATCGGCAGATGATTTATTACTGCATCCAGACGGAGAATATCTCTGAGATGCGCTACTATACGGAGCTGGCTCTGGATGCTTCGGTCCAGGACAATAATCACGAGGCCATTGCTATCAACCTCCGGCTCAAGGGGCTCTATCATCTCATGATTGGGGATGAGGAGCAGGCACTTCATCATCTCTACCAATCTATTGACTGTTTTAGTCTGACAGCTTCTCTTCGTTCCAAGTACTCGATTCAGATTGCGGCGGCTCTAGACTATCTGGCAGAGATTGAGCAGATTCGCGGGAATTTCACGACAGCGCTGGCCCATCAGAAGGAAGCCATTGAGCTGACAGAAAATAAAACAGCGGAGCCTTCGATTTTTGCTTTCTACATCGGCTTGGGTATGACCTATTATCAGCTGAAAGATTATGAGCAGGCGGAGCGGATTTTCCTCAAAGCGAAAACAGCTTTGGAGTCCCTCAGCTTCCCTTGGAAAGAGACTCAACTGGAAGTCTATCTGGCCTTGATTAGCTGTGAAAGGGGAGACTACCAGCCGGTGCTAGCACTCTTGCGAAAGAAGGACGATCTAATCAAACGATATGGGAATCCAAGGGATAAGGGCTTAATTTACTATCTGATTGCAGTTATCAAGCATCGACTGTTGACCGATCGCCTAAAGGATCCTGCTTGTGCTGAGCTTTTGTCCCAAGACTTTGATTCTTACTATGATATAGCTAAAAGTCATCTTAATTTCTACCGAGACCGCCATCAGCTCAAGGAATTAGAAAATTTACGTCAGAACTTGTCTCAGGCATTAAACAAAAAATAAAAGAGTTTGGGACAAAAAGATTTCAATTTTTAAAAACCTAAATTGTCAAATTAAGTTAGACTTTTCAAGTAACTCAGAAAAACTTGGTATGGTGTTTGATAATTTAAAGATTTCCTAGGAATTCTATTTCTTTTATCAGCGATAGCTGATAAATAATTTTGAGAAATAGCAGTAAAATCCATTTGTTTCGGTAATCCATTTCGTCTTAATAAGCCATTAGAATGTTCATTGAGGCCTCTTTGACCAGGACAGCCTGGATCCGCAAAGAAAATATCAATGTCATGCGCATTCGAAATAGACTTCCAATTAGAAAATTCTTTCCCACAATCAAAAGTTATCGACTTAAAGAGATGGCTGGGGACTTGAGACAACCATTGATTGATGGAAACCTCAATATCACTTGCTTTCCGTCCATTAGTTTTCAGTGTGATGATGGCTTTTGAGAGGCGTTCTACCAAAGTAATAACCGCACTTTTGTGTTTCTCGCCAACAATGGTATCCCCTTCTAGATGACCAAATTCTGTCTTAAAATTAGGATAAATGGCTGCTCTCTCACGTAAATCTCTGCGAAACGCTTGTTTTCCTCGTTTTTCGCTATGACCATTTGGTTTTCTTTTGCCTTTCCAAGGGAGATCCTCTTTCTTTAGAATACCACGGTCTGCTAGTCGATAGAGAGTTCTCATAGAACAAGAAATCCTATCTGGATAAGCTCCCTTAATGACATCAAGGCTCCAGCTTAGATTTAAATGAGTTTGGATAAAATCTTTTTCTGCTTGTGTAAGCCTTGTTTTATTCCTGCCACAGCGTTTCTTATTGATTTTATATCGGTTATAGTAATCATAAGCAGAGTGCCCCTCTTTCAGATAGTTGATGACATTGTAGATGGTCTGTTTTGATCTTCCAAGAGCTTTTAGAATATCTGTAACTTTTATACCTTCTTTGTAGTAAGCCTCTATCATTACAAGCTCGTTTGTGGTAAGATGTGTATAGGTCATTTATGTTAGTTCCTTTCAGACAAATGTGGTGTTTATCTGAGCCTAACATAGATGGCTTTTTCTGTCTAGCTTAATTTTACAAATTGGGAAATCTTAATTATTAAGCCCTTCAAATCTATAATTAAATGCGAAAAGCGAACAAAGCAGAATTCTGATTACCAGAAAACTAGTTTTGTTCGCTTTTTATATTTGAGGTTGGACTTTTGTCCCAGACTCTTTTGATGTTTGTAATGAAATTTTTAAATGTCCATCAATCATGTGCTTGCGCCCAGACTTGGGTCAGGTAAAAGACAAAGCTGGCAGCCAGATTAGCCGTATGGTTGTCTATATCGTGAGGCGGAGAGACTTCGACGATGTCAAAGCCGATCAACTTACCTGAGGCAGCGATGTGCTGGAAGACCAAAACAGCTAGATTGGGATCCACACCGAGCGACTGAATGGCACTGACACCAGGAGCAGCACCAGCTGCAAAGCAGTCAATATCAATGGTCAAATAGACCTGCTCCTTGCCGGCTAGAAAGTCATCAACTGCTTTACAGACTTCCTTGTAACCCATTTGGTAAATATCCATTCCAGTCAGAAACTGGATAGCCTTGGATTTTGCCACAAAGTCAAAGAGAAAGAGATTGTTATTGTGCTCCTGAATCCCTAGGATAAGGTAGTTAAAGGCCTGCTTCTGAGCCAGAGTGTCATCAAACATCTGGCGAAAACCGGTACCAGAGTTGGGACCAGTCTGGTCATAGGGACGCAAATCAAAATGGGCGTCCATATTGATGACGGCCAAGTCTTGGTCAGGAGCTAGTGACGACTTAAGTCCCAGATAGTGGCCGTAGGCTGTTTCGTGGCCGCCCCCTAGGACAATAGGCCGGAGATTGAGCTCTCGCAGGCGTTTGACTGCTCGAGCCAAGCTTTGCTGCAGCTGCTCCAGAGAGCGGTTAGGGCCGTCAATATCACCAACATCAAAGACGCGGACGTTTCTGCCCAGATGCCAAGGAAGTTTGGCCAGCTGGGTTCGGATAGCTTGTGGCCCTTCGACAGCCCCCACTCGGCCGTGGTTGATATAAACCCCTTTGTCACTCTTGAAGCCAATCAAGGCAAAGTTGACCCCGTCAAAGGGTCTTAAGTTAGGGGCATTTAAGTCCAAAAACTCAATAACCATCCCCCACTTGGCAGCATATAAATCATCATCCAGTCTCTTATGATAGTAGCTGTTATCTAGCTGATAGTAATCTTCTAACATGATTTTGTCCTTTTCCATAACGATACTTGCGACTTTATTATAAGAGTTTCCACCAAGCCTGTCAATGGCTTTTGGCGGGAAAAGAAGCCCAGCTGAACGAGAGCGGGCTTCTTAGGTTAGCTTTTTTCAGGGGCATCAGCTTTAAAACTGAATGCTCAAGTCTACAGCCTTTTCAACGGCTGCTAGGAATTCTTCGTTTTCAATCAGCTCAGAAGCCTTGTTGAGTTCTTCGTAGATTTCGATGTCTTTATCAAACTCGATAAAGCGGACATGCTGACGGAAGAGGTTGTAGGCCGGCTTGGTTCCTTTACCAAGTTCATGGTTTTCTGGTTTCAGATCCAGAGCTTGGCAGGCTGCCATGATTTCTGTTGCTACGATGCGGCGAGAATTCTTGAGAATTTCAGCTGCCTTGCGTGCTGCAGTAGTTCCCATGCTGACAAAGTCCTCTTGGTTTTCACAAGATGGGATAGAGTCTACGCTGGCTGGATGAGACAGAACCTTGTTCTCAGAAGCAAGTGAAGCACAAGCATACTGGGTAATCATAAAGCCAGAGTTGAGTCCTGGGTGTTTGACCAAGAAGGATGGCAGCTTGCTCAGTTGGCTGTTGACCAGACGTTCCACACGACGCTCGGATACATTACCGATTTCAGAAATAGCGATACCGAGGAAGTCGAATGGCTGAGCCATTGGTTCACCGTGGAAGTTACCGCCTGAGATGACATGACCTTCCTTGGTGATGATAGGGTTGTCTGTAACGGAGTTGATTTCAATCTCAACCTTGGTCTTGACATAAGCGATAGAGTCCTTGCTGGCACCATGAATCTGAGGAATACAACGCAGGGTATATGGGTCTTGGACCCGTTGTTGAGTGGCTACGGTTGTATTTCCACTGCCTTCTAGAAGGTTGCGGATATTGCGGGCTGTAGCTAGCTGTCCGCTCTGAGGTCGAATGGTGTGTAACTCTTCTTCGAAAGGACTGGTAATACCATTGTGGACTTCCATGGAAAGAGCGCCAGCGACATCTGATAATTTAAGCAGCTGGATGGCATCATAGGTAGCCAGAGCTCCGATACCTGTCAGGACAGTCGTACCGTTAATCAGTGCCAGCCCTTCCTTAGCTGCTAGAGCAATTTTCTCGATACCGGCTTTGTCCAAAGCTTCTTGTCCAGAGAGCAGTTCACCTTGATAGTAAGCACGGCCAAGTCCTAGCATAGGCAGAACCATGTGAGCCAGCGGTGCTAAGTCACCAGAGGCACCCAAAGAGCCTTTTTCCGGAATGTAAGGGACAACACCTTTATTGAGCAATTCCAGAAGCTTTTCGACAGTGGACAAGCGGATGCCAGAATAGCCCTTGACCAAGGAATTAATCCGAATTAACATAATCGCGCGGACTGCATCTTCTGGCAGGGGATCGCCGTAGCCTGAGGAGTGCGTACGGATTAGGTTTTCTTGCAGCTGAGTCGTATCTTCTGGTGAGATGCTGACATTGCAGAGAGAGCCAAATCCAGTTGTAACACCATAGACTACCCGCTTTTCACGGACGATGTCATCTACGATTTTACGGGAAGCTTCTACAGCTTTTTTAGCTTCTTCATTGATTTCGCAGGTGGCTCCATGTCGGGCTACTGCGATGACGTCTTCTAAAGTAAGGTGTTCGCCATCCAAATTGATTACATGTGACATAAGATTTATTCTCCTTCTTGTTCAGGAACTTTATTTTTACAAATCAGTACTATATAGATAAAGTATACTGCACTGGCGATAAGGACACCGATAAGGCCGTAAACATAGTTCATTGGATTTTCACCCCAAATCATGACGAGGCTGACTAGAACCGCCAAAATTGGAATTACAGGACCAAATGGAACTCGGAAGACCACTTTCTTATCTGGATATTTCTTTCTTAATACTAGTACAGCTAGAGCAGTTGGGATGTATTGGAAGAAGCGGAAGACCACGCTAAGAGCTGCCAATTCTTCAAATTTACCAGAGAAGAGCAGGACGATGGCCAGGATTCCTGAAATAATAATGGCAACTATAGGGGCATTTTTAGAGTTGGTTTCTGCTATTTTCTTAGGCAGCAAGCCTTCTTCTGCGATGGCCGCCCCAAAACGCGGGACCATGACAGATTCACCGATATTAAGACCAGTGATAGAGATAAGAGCTCCGATAGAAATAATCCAAGCTCCAGCAGGACCGATCATCTCTACAAAGGCATCTTGTACAGAAGCATCTGTTTGCAAGATACGGCTACCCAGCATGGCGATGGTTCCAGCAATGATGAGCATATAGAGTACAGAAACAATACTAATGGAGCCTAAGATAGCCCGAGGTACGTTCTTTTCTGGGTTGCGCATTTCACCAGCAACGATAGACATGGTTTCAAATCCGATAAATCCGTAGAAGATATAAATGGCTGTGCTAGAGATAGCCTTCATGATATCTACGCCAGGTTCTAGCTGAAGAAATGGAGTGAAGTTTCCTTTTGCTATTCCGTCTTTGATAAAGAAAATAGCACATAGACTAAAGGCAATGATCGGAATGAGCTTAGCTACAGTAGCAGTTAGGGTGAATATTTTTGAAGTCTTAAGACCAGAGATATTCATCAAACTGAGTAGGATAATCAGGCTCACACTGAGAATCAGCTCATAAGGTTCAAAGGCTTTAAAAGTAATAACAAAAAGTCTTGCAAATGCTGCTGCCATAGCAGCCCAAGCGATAATGGTTACGACCCAGCCCAGAAAACCTACATTAAAGCCCACAAAGTTTCCAAAGGCCGCTTTGGAATATTGGAAAGCTCCACCGTTTTTATTAAAATAACCAGCAGTTTCTGCCAAGCAGACGGCTAGTAGAATAACGAGGAGGGCTGTTCCAAGCATGACAGCTAGAGAGGCAGGACCAAGTCCTTTATAAATCTTTTGCGGTAGGAGGAAAATCCCTGAACCGATAACGGCGTTGATACCGTAGAGAGTTGCACCGGAAAAGCTAAATTTGGCTTTTTCCTGTTCTTGTTCTTGTGCAGTGAGTTTAGTTGCATCCATAATAATGTTTCTCCTTTAGAGATATGGGATCCTTTCCAAGTAAAGATAGAATGGTGACAAGGCATCATGGTATCTTTACTTAGTAGGGATGTGGGTCAAACCAGCCCATATAGCAAGGGGAG
This sequence comes from Streptococcus sanguinis, assembly GCA_013378335.1. Classification (NCBI taxonomy): domain Bacteria; kingdom Bacillati; phylum Bacillota; class Bacilli; order Lactobacillales; family Streptococcaceae; genus Streptococcus; species Streptococcus sanguinis. The sequence continues at coordinate 1,897,462 of CP040556.1, read as the reverse complement.
CGCCCTTTGGCTGGTTACTCGAAAACATTATTTGCAGCTCAGTTTCCTGAGTCTCTTTTTCCACTATCAGAAGCTGCTCTGCCTCTAGATTAAGTGCTGGCAGGTCTGTTCCCGTCACCGTCAGATTACTCAAGGCATAGATAAATTGAATTTCGTCATCTCGGCTAAGCTCTTGCTCATTCAAGATGGCAATCATCTGTCCCTGATAATGGTCGCTGTAGATTAAGTTAAAGTCGGTACAAGTCCCCCGACTTGTTATAGAATCACTCCCTTCAAAGACATAGGGAGTAAAGGGAGCTAGAACCGTTTCCTCCTGCCGACTAGCATTGTGGAGATGAAGTGTGTGGTCCAGGCTCATGAGAATGCGGTGAAAGCCGCTGAGGTCAGAAAACTGACTTTCAGCCAACTCCACAGTCGCTGTTGAGAGGCGATAGTCAAAGTCCCGCTTGCCATAGTGGCCAGTTGGCGGGGAAAGATAAAGCTGTTTTGTCTTTCCCCCCGACCAATCGGAAACTTGAAAATCATTTACTTTTAGAAGGGTTATCATTTTTGGTATTTATTAGAACAAACCGCTGATATTGCCGTCTTTGTCAACATCAATCTTTTCGCTGGCTGGCACTTTAGGCAGCCCTGGCATGGTCATGATCGCCCCAGTCAGAGCAACGATGAAGCCTGCACCAGCAGAAACTTTGAGCTGGCTGATAGTCACAACAAAGTCTTTAGGTGCGCCCAGCTTTTTAGCATCATCTGAGAAAGAGTACTGGGTCTTAGCCATACAGATAGGATAGTTGGAGAAGCCCAGTTCTTCCAGTTGTTTGAGCTCACGTTTAGCAGCAGGAGTCAGGCGAACGCCCTTGCCTCCATAGACCTTAGTAACAATTTTGTTGAGCTTGGTCTCAATGGAGTCCTCTTCATTATATACAAATTGGAAGTGATTGTCTCCTTCGGCCAATTCAACGACTTTTTCAGCCAATTCTTTACCGCCAGCTCCGCCATTAGCCCAGACGTCAGAAATCACTACGTCAACTCCGCGTTTTTGGCAGGCGTCATAAACTGCTTGCAGTTCTGCTTCGGTGTCCAGCGGGAATTTATTGATAGCAACGACTGCTGGCAGGCCATAAACATCTTGAATATTTTCCAGATGTTTTTCTAAGTTTGGCAGTCCGTCTACAACAGCTTGGACATTTTCTTCAGCCAAATCACTCTTAGCCACACCACCGTGCATCTTGAGAGCGCGGATAGTAGCAACCAGAACTACAGCCGATGGACGAAGACCAGATGTACGACACTTGATATCAATGAATTTTTCAGCACCGAGGTCAGCACCAAAACCAGCTTCTGTGACTGTATAGTCGGCATACTTGAGAGCTAGCTTGGTAGCTAGGACACTGTTACAGCCATGAGCAATGTTGGCGAAAGGTCCGCCGTGAATCAAGGCTGGTGTGTGTTCCAGAGTTTGAACCAAGTTTGGATGGATGGCGTCTTTGAGGACAGCCGCCATAGCGCCACCAGCTTTTAGATCCTTGGCAGTTACTGGCTTACCGTCAAAGCTGTAGCCAATGATAATCTTTTCCAAACGGTTCTTGAGGTCAGTAATATTTTCTGACAGACAGAGAATAGCCATAACCTCAGAAGCAACTGTGATGTCAAAACCATCTTCACGTGGAACACCGTTGACCTTACCTTGCAAGCCATTTACGATGTGGCGCAGTTGCCGGTCATTCATATCCACTGCCCGCTTCCAAGTGATGCGGCGAGAGTCGATGCCTAAGGCATTGCCATGGTGGATGTGGTTATCGATGAGGGCTGCCAGCAAGTTGTTGGCAACACCGATGGCATGAAAGTCACCAGTGAAGTGGAGGTTGATGTCCTCCATAGGCACAACTTGAGCGTGACCACCGCCAGCAGCTCCGCCCTTGATACCAAAGACAGGTCCGAGTGAAGGCTCCCGCAGAGCGATAACGGCTTTCTTACCGATAGCAGCTAGAGCATCGACCAATCCGACAGAAGTCGTTGTCTTACCTTCTCCAGCTGGTGTCGGGGAAATAGCTGTCACGAGAATCAGTTTGCCGTCTGGCTTGTCTTTTAAGGCTTCCAGTTGGCCGGCACTGATTTTTGCCTTGTGATTTCCATAAAGAGACAGGGCATCTTCAGCAATTCCTAGCTTTTCTGCTACCTCTTTGATGGGCTTCATTTGAACCGAATTCGCAATTTCAATATCTGATAAAACCATATTGTTACCTCTTGAGAAAAGGAAGTCCATTCATGGGAAAAAATAGACTTCTCTTCCGTTTATCTATTAGACAACTTTCAAAATTTCTTGATAAATTTCATCGGCTAGAGCGCAGCCTTTTTGCAGTAGGTCTTCACCCTTGCTGCGGTAGTCTGCGACGAATGCTTCATCCTTGACGCCTGACAAGTTGATGAGGACATTGAGCCAAGCCCCTTGCAGGCCAGCCTTAAGGTTGAGAGCTGCTACTCCCAGGTCGCTGGCAGCATTGGTATTGGATTTACCGACAGCCTTTTGAGTTGTTTGCAGGGCATCCAAGATGTCTTCCATCATGCCATAAGGTGACTTGGTCGCTTCCTTGAGAGCTTGTTGCATCGCTTCCCGACGGGCAGCCTTGTCTTCGTCAGTCTCCTTAGGCATATCAAAGACGGCGGAGACCAGATTAAATGCTTCAGTGTCCTTGTCAATAGCTGCGAGCAGGCTTTCTTGGAGGCGGGCACTTTCTGCGTGCACTTGAGCAATTTCTGCTTCAAATTCTGCGTATTTTTTCTTGCCAAGGGTTAATTCGCAAACCATCTTGGTCAGGGAAATACCGTTCGCTGCGGATAGAGCAGCGGCAGACCCACCTCCTGGTGCAGGAGCATCTGAGCCTAGGACTTGGGCAAATTCTGTCAAGCTTAAATCTACTAATTTCATGGATTTCTGTCCTCCTAGCCCAGCAAATGGTTTTCCAGAACTTGCTTGCCGTAGTCAAAGTCTTCGATTTGCAGATAGTATTCTGCTGCATCAATCAAAGCCTTAGCTGGCGCCAAACCGATGACTTCTGAGCCGAGGATTCCAACTCCGTAGCGTTTGGCTTCAAAGCGAACTGTTTCAAAGACACGATAGAGCGGGAATTTTTCCAGATTGACCATGTTGATGGAAACCTGGGCAATGTTGCGGTCTTCCAGCATAACGCCGATAGCTTTACAGTACTTGTAGCCACCGCTTGATCCACGGATAATTTTGGCAATATTGTTGGCAATTTCCAGATTGTCTGTATCCAAGTTAATGTTGTAGGCGATGAGCGGCATTCTAGCACCAACAGCAGTAACACCTGCAGTTGGGTGAATCTTTCTTTCACCATAGTCAGGCGCCCAGTCAGGTTCCAAGAGTTTTTCAGGCATGCCTTCAAATTGTCCCTTACGAACCTTAGCCAAATTTTTACGCTCTGGACGAGTCGCTGCATCTTCATAGAGGAAGATAGGAATACCGAGCTCACGATTGATTCGCTCAGATACTGTCTTCGCAATTTCTACGCATTCCTCACTTGTGATGTCCTTAATCGGTACAAAAGGCAGGACATCAGTTGCGCCCATACGAGGGTGTTCACCTTGGTGCTTGGTCAAGTCAATGTTTTCAGAAGCGTATTTAACCAAACGGAAGGCAACTTCCTGAATATTTTGATCATCACCGACCAAGGTAAAGACGCTGCGGTTGTGGCTGGCATCAGAAGAGTGGTCCAGAAGTGTTACACCTGGCACGCTCTTAGCTGTTTCCACTAGACCGTTAATGACCGCTTGGTTGCGGCCTTCAGAAAAGTTAGGAATACATTCAACAATTTTTGCCATAAGATATTACCTCGTGATATCAATAATTTTAATTTATAATATGAAATTAATGAAGCAGAACCTCCTCCTGAGCCAGATTGATACCCAGCTCAGGTCGGAAGTTGGGGGACAAGTTTTTTCTATTCGAACAACTTTTTAACAGATTCTTTGACCAAATCTTCGTCAGTTAAGTACGGAATGGTGATGTGGTCTGTTCCTTGGTGGAGACGGTTGTACTCGATAGCTGTCTCGATGGCATGCTCATTGCGAGCCCAGTTACGACGTGCAACTCCGCCGATCGTATCCCAAGCGATAGCAGATTTGATGATTTCATCGATACGTTCGCTGCCGTCCAGTACCAAGCCAAATCCACCGTTGATAGATTTACCGATACCAGTTCCGCCACCGTTGTGGAGAGCTACCAAACTCATACCGCGGGCTGCGTTACCAGCGTAACATTGTACGGCCATGTCACAAGTGACATTAGATCCGTCCTTGATATTAGAAGTTTCACGGAATGGTGAGTCGGTACCAGATACGTCGTGGTGATCACGGCCAATCATGACAGGACCAATCTTGCCTTCGCGGACTAATTCATTGAACTTGAGGGCGATGTTGACACGTCCCATACAGTCTTGGTAGAGAATCCGAGCCTGCGTTCCAACAACCAACTGGTTCTTTTCAGCATCGCGAATCCAGTTATAGTTGTCGCGGTCTTGGTAGCGGCGGTTAGGGTCAATCACTTCCATAGCTGCATGGTCAGTAGCGACTAGGTCTTCGTGCTTACCGCTCAGACATACCCAACGGAAAGGACCATAACCATAGTCAAAGAGCATTGGGCCCATGATATCTTCTACATAAGATGGCCAGATGAAGCCGTCTTTGTCGTCAAAGCCATTCTTAGAAATTTCCTTGATGCCAGAGTCATAGACTGCCTTCATAAAGGCATTACCATAGTCAAAGAAGTAGGTGCCGTTATTAGTCAAGGTCTTGATTGCCTTAAAGTGACGTTCCAAGGTTTGGTCAACCAGCTTAGCAAAACTTTCCTTATCTTCAGCCAAGAGGCGAGTCCGTTCTTCAAAGCTGATTCCAGCTGGACAGTAGCCACCGTCATAGACATTGTGGCAAGAAGTTTGGTCAGACAGCAAATCTACATGGATATTGTTCTCGTTGACATATTCCAAGAGGTCTACGATGTTACCATGATAGGCGATAGAAGTGGATTCGCCAGCTTCCAGAGCTTTCTGTGCTAGCTCGATTGCTTCTTTTGGACTTTCAGCCAATTGGCTAATCCAGCCTTGAGAGTGACGAGTTTCAATACGAGATTGGTCTACTTCTGCCACGATTGCTACAGCTTTAGCAATTTCGGCTGCTTTCCCTTGAGCTCCACTCATGCCGCCCAGACCAGAAGAGATGAAGAGTTTGCTTGTCAGGTCGCCATCATCAGCTACACCTAGTTTCAAACGTCCAGCATTGAGGAGAGTGTTGAAAGTACCATGGACGATACCTTGAGGGCCGATGTACATCCAGCCGCCGGCTGTCATTTGACCATAGTTGGTCACGCCCATTTCTTCTGCAATTTCCCAGTCCTTCATGTTGTCGTACTCACCGACCAAGAGGCCGTTGGTGATGATAACACGAGGAGCTTCTGGTTTGGACTTGAAGAGTCCAAGAGGATGGCCAGATTCTACGACCAAGGTTTGATGGTCGGTCATGATTTCCAAGTATTTCATGATGAGGTTGTACTGCATCCAGTTAGCGCAGACTGATCCTGTTTCACCATAAGTAACCAATTCATAAGGATAAAGAGCGATTTCAAAGCTCAGGTTGTTGTCAATCATGACCTGCATAGCCTTGGCTGCGGTACAGTTCCCTTTATACTCATCAATTGGTTTGCCGTAGATGCGTTCTTTTGGCCGCCAGCGGTAGCCATAAATCCGTCCGCGAGTTTTCAGTTCTTCCAGAAATTCTGGAATCACTTCCTCATGGAATCTCTTTGGAATATAGCGAAGGGCATTTTTAAGAGCAATTTCGGTTTGAGCTTGCGTCAAACGGAAGCCCCGGTCAGGTGCTCGACGGATGCCTTCTTGGAAAACTGTTTTTTCAGGCAGTACATCGTCTAATTTGACGGTCATTGCTGCTGCAATTTCATTTTCGCTAAAGTATGACATGAAAAATCCTCCTTTTAGTCAAGTGTAAAATATCTTTCTCCTACATTCTATAAGACTCCCGTCCATAAAGAGTCAAGAAAATGACAAAAACAGTAAAAAAAGTGGGGCTCCTATCTTTTACAAGCTTTTGACTATAATTTGACGATAGTGTATTATGATGAAAAGCAAATATGTCGGAAAATGAAATGGAGGAACAAGCATGACTGCTGATTTACTATTAACTCACTTTAATCAAGTCTTCTGTCCCAAGGACCTCGGCCATCCCCTTTTTGGCGAGGAGATGAAGGAAGCTCAGGTCTTGGAGGACGGCTACATTGCAGTCAAAGACGGCAAAATCCTAGCAGTTGGCAGTGGAGATCCGGACGCCAGTCTGATTGGAACAGATACTAAGATTCAGTCTTATGAGGGCAAGATTGCTACGCCTGGTTTGATCGACTGCCATACTCACTTGGTCTACGGTGGCAGCCGGGAGCATGAATTTGCCAAGAAATTAGCCGGTGTCCCTTATCTGGAAATTCTTGCCCAAGGCGGCGGTATTCTCAGTACGGTCCGGGCGACGCGAGAAGCTTCTTTTGACACTCTCTATGATAAGTCTAAGAGACTGCTGGACTACATGCTCCTGCATGGGGTGACGACTGTTGAGGCCAAGAGTGGCTATGGTCTGGACTGGGAAACGGAGAAGCGTCAGCTGGATGTCGTTGGAGCTCTGGACCGTGACCACGAGATTGACCTCGTTTCTACCTTTATGGCTGCCCACGCCGTTCCACCAGAATACAAAGGACGCTCTCAGGAATATCTGGAGCTTATCGTTGAGGAAATGCTGCCTCGAGTAAAGGCAGAAAATCTAGCTGAGTTCTGTGATATTTTCTGTGAAAAAGGCGTCTTTACAGCTGACGAGTCACGCTACTTGCTTTCTAAGGCTAAGGAAATGGGCTTCAAGCTTCGAATCCATGCTGATGAAATCGAGTCTATCGGTGGAGTAGATGTCGCAGCTGAGCTAGGGGCAACTAGTGCAGAGCACTTGATGGTGGCGACTGATGAAGGTATTCGCAAGATGGCAGAAGCCAAGGTTATTGGAAATCTCCTGCCGGCAACTACCTTCAGTCTGATGGAAGATACCTATGCACCAGCGCGCAAGATGCTGGAAGCTGGTATGGCCATCACTTTGACTACCGACAGCAATCCAGGCTCTTGTCCAACAGCTAATCTACAGTTCGTCATGCAGCTGGGCTGCTTTATGATGCGACTGACGCCAGTAGAAGTTCTTAACGCTGTAACCATCAATGCGGCCTACTCAGTTAACCGCCAAGATAAGATTGGCAGCTTTAACACGGGCAAGCAGGCTGACATAACCATCCTAGACGCTAAGAATATCGACTATCCACTTTATTTCTTTGCGACCAACCTGACCCATCAGGTTTACAAGGCTGGAAAACTGGTCGTCGATCAAGGTAGAATCGTCTAGCCTCTCTCAAAACGAATCGTATTTTTCGGACTCTCTCTGGTGACAGGGAGAGTTTTCTTTATATCAAAACTTTCCCTTGCCATTCTGCTGGAAGTCTGCTATAATAGTTATTTGTGAGCAAACCTCACTTACCCCTTGCAAAGTCTCGGGGTCATTAGACCAAAAGGAGGAAAAATCAATGGCTAAATACGAAATTCTTTATATTATTCGTCCAAACATTGAAGAAGAAGCTAAAAACGCTTTGGTAGCACGCTTTGACTCTATCTTGACTGACAATGGTGCAACTGTTGTTGAATCAAAAGACTGGGAAAAACGTCGTCTTGCATACGAAATCCAAGATTTCCGTGAAGGACTTTACCACATCGTTAACGTTGAAGCAAACGACGATGTAGCTCTTAAAGAGTTTGACCGTCTTTCAAAAATCAACGCTGACATTCTTCGTCACATGATCGTCAAACTTGACGCTTAAGAAGGTAGACTATGATTAATAACGTTGTACTGGTGGGTCGCATGACCCGTGATGCCGAGCTTCGCTATACTCCGCAGAACCAAGCGGTCGCAACATTTACTCTGGCTGTCAATCGTAACTTTAAAAATCAAAGTGGCGAGCGAGAAGCAGACTTTATCAATGTTGTTATCTGGCGTCAGCAGGCAGAAAATCTTGCAAACTGGGCTAAAAAAGGAGCCCTGATCGGAATTACAGGCCGTATTCAAACGCGTAACTACGAGAATCAGCAAGGCCAGCGTGTCTATGTCACAGAAGTTGTTGCGGACAATTTCCAACTTTTGGAAAGCCGCTCTAATCGTGAAGGTCAGTCATCTGGCGGATACGGTGGGAACAGCTTCGGCGGCAGCTCTGCTCCAAGTTATGGCAGTGCAGACTCGTCTAACCAAGTACCGAACTTTTCTCGTGATGAGAGCCCATTTGGCAATTCTAACCCAATGGATATCTCAGACGACGATCTACCTTTCTAAGGATCGAATCTAACTATAATATAAAGGAGAAAACACATGGCTCAACAACGTCGTGGCGGATTCAAACGCCGTAAAAAAGTTGATTACATCGCAGCGAACAAAATTGAATATGTTGATTACAAAGATACTGAGCTTCTTAGCCGTTTCGTTTCAGAACGTGGGAAAATCCTTCCTCGTCGCGTAACAGGAACTTCAGCTAAAAACCAACGTAAAGTAACAACAGCTATCAAACGCGCTCGCGTAATGGCTTTGATGCCTTTCGTAAATGAAGACTAATTAAATTGACAGCAGGCTCTAGCTTGCTGTTTTTTTTATTTTATCATTGACAAAATGTCAGTGGAGTGCTATACTGACCACTAGGAGGCAGAAATCATGCGTGATGTCAAGGAAGTAGAGGTACGGCGGGCGGAGATTATGTCTGCAGCCTTGCAGCTCTTTGCCCAAAAAGGCTATCTAAAGACAAGAACTCAAGACATTATTGATAAGCTTGGAATTTCTCGAGGTCTGCTCTATTATCATTTTAAGGATAAGGAAGATATTCTCTATTGTTTGATTGAAAAGAACTCTGAGCCCTTGCTGAGAAAGCTCGAAAAAATCAGCTATCAGCCAAATGTCGGAGCCAAGGAAAAAATCAGAGCCTTTATTGAGGCGACTCTTATCCCAGAGGAAAGCAGAACACGGGAAAATCAAGTCTTGCAGGAAACAGTCAATTTAGAAACAAATCGCTATGTTTTGGATCGCTTTTATCATAGACTCTGTGAGCGGATGATTGTTTTCTTTACTCATATCTTGGAGGAAGGTCAGAAATCCGGAGATTTTCATTTGAAATATCCGCATGAGACGGCTTCTTTTCTCATGACTGCCTACGTCTTTGTGTCCAATGATATCAAGATGAGTCAGGAAAAACCAGAGACTTTGCAGGATTATCTCACCAGCTTCCAGGCAATCCTAGAAAGAAGCTTAGGATTAGAAGAATCTATTTTTTAGAATAATCGGCAGTTTTCTGCCTTTTATTTAGAAACAGAACTGACAAAATGTCAGTTCGGAACTTCAATCTCTTAATCTTGATATTTAAAAAATTTTACACCAATACTGACAAGATGTCAGTTTAAATAAAAGGAGAAATTCATGTTAAAAATAGAACATTTAACAAAAGTATATAGCAACGGTAAAAAGGCAGTGGATGATCTTAGTCTGATGGTGGAGCCTGGGGATATTTATGGCTTCATCGGCGCTAATGGAGCAGGTAAGACATCCACCATTAAGTCCATTGTGGGGATTCATGATTTTGATAAAGGAGAGATTTATATCTGTGGGCACTCTATCAGGAAGGAGCCCTTGCTTTGTAAGAAAAGATGGCATTTCTGCCGGATAACCCAGACCTTTATAAAAATCTGACAGCAAGGCAGTTTTTGGACTTTGTAGCAGACATTTATAGAGTCTCTTTGGAAAAAAGGCAAGCGGCTATAAAAAAGTATTCTAAAATGTTTGAGCTGGATACTTCTTTGGATCAGTTGATATCAGCTTATTCGCATGGGATGAAGCAGCGATTGGCGCTAATTGCTGCCCTCTTGCATGATCCAGAACTATTGATTTTAGATGAACCTTTTGTCGGTTTAGATCCGAAAGGCGCATATTATTTTAAGCAGATCATGAGAGAGCTAGCCAGTCAAGGGCATGCGATTTTCTTTTCTACCCATGTTTTAGAGGTTGCGGAAGAACTCTGCAATAAGGTGGCAATTCTGCAAAAGGGACGTTTGGTGGCTAATGGAAGGACCTCTGAAGTTAAGGGGACATCCAGTTTGGAACAAGTATTTATGGAGTTACAGGATGATGACTAATATTCTTCTGCTTTTAAAAGTACAATTATACAGCACATTTTCGCTCAATAATTTAAGGAAAGGACGAGGGTTGGGCAGGTATTTTAAGCTTGGTCTACTTTTTTTGCTTGTTTTGTTATTTTCAGGCTACAACCTTTTAACGGCTTTGAGTTTGGTCAGGTTTGGGCAGGCAAATTTGATTCCAGCCTATATGATTGCCTTGGTTAGTTTTATTATTTTCTTTTTCAGTCTGATGCAGTCAAATGGCATCTTGTTTGACCAAGAGGAACTTGAGAGGCTCATCGTATTGCCGCTCAGTATTAGAGAAATCGTCTATGAGAAATACGCTTTTCTTTATCTTTTGAACAGTGTGTTTGCCATCCTTCTCATGCTGCCAGCAGGCCTCGTTTGGTTTGGCTATGGTGCGTCCTTCTTGGAGTTGCTTCTTTATCTGCTTTTAATGGGATTTATTCCTCTTTTACCTCTCTCTTTAGCCTCTTTACTCGGCTTATGCGTTGCCTACATTGCCTCAAAGGCCCCTCATAAAAATCTAGCTGCCTTTCTTTTTTCTCTCCTCTTGCTTTTGGGGCTGGCAACAGGCAGTATGTGGGCTATGAGAGCCGGAATGTCAGCTGAAAATCTTGGTCTCTTGCTTACCAAGCAGCTGACTTCTCTCTATCCTCCGGCAAGCTTGTTTTTTAATCGTCATCATTTTTGGTGGGCTAGCCTTCTGTTGATACTTATATCTTTTGCGCTGACAGGACTTTTTCTAAGGTATTTAAGTAGAAATTATATAAAAATGAATCAGATGATAACAGATGTGAGGTCAGAAAGAAAAGGCTATAGAAGCTGGCAGAAGTCTCCATTTATGGCCCTTTATAGGAGAGAAATTGCGAATTTTGTGTGTTCCTATCTTTATATGCTCAATAGTGGACTGGGAATCATTTTAATCATCGTTTTAGCCATCTCGCTTTGTTTTATGAGTCCTGATGCCCTCTTTTCTTCGATTGGACTCAGTAATAGCCGAGAGTTTTTACCTCTATTACTGGCTGGATGTCTCAGTATTTCCAATCCTGCAGCTGTCAGTATTTCCTTGGAGGGTGAAGAGATTTGGTTGCTTCAGACGCTCCCAGTATCTATGAGGCAGATAATGATGGCGAAGCTGGCCTTGACGGTGTCTTTACACGTCACGGCCTTGCTGCTGGGCTTGCCTGTTCTGGTTTGGCGTTTCTCGCTAGGAGGCTTGCAAGTAGTGGATTTGGTCCTTATTTCACTGGCTTACTCACTGTTTACAGCTCTTCAGGGACTTGTGGTCAATTTTCATTATCCTAAGTTCATCTGGGACAATGAAATGATTGTTATTAAACAAAGTTTTGCGGCTATCTTGTCTGGAGGAATAGGCATCTTGGTTCTTGTGTTCCCTCTTTGCTTATCCTTGCTATTTAGTATGGACTTGGAGATGTCGCTGCGAATCTCAGCGCTTGGACTTTTGCTTTTGGCAGCCGTCCTTTATAGGCATTTAATAAAACAAGGATATTTTAAGGAGGTTCATGGCTAATGAAAAAGAAAGATTTAGTCGTTTTGTTTCTCTTAGCAGTAATCATATTTTTGCTTATCTGCCTGCTACCAGAGCAGGTTCCCATTCATTTTAACAGCGCAGGAAAGGCGGACCTTGTTGTCAATCGCTTTTGGTTGATTCTCAGTTTGCCCATTCCCTACTCTCTTTATTGGAAATATTTTCGAAGCAAATCAAAAAGAGGTTAGTGAACCTCTTTTTATGTAGATATTAATATCTCGTCGGTCCCATAGTCGCGCTCTTGATGTTGAAGCGTTTTTTGAGATAGAAGCGCAGGGCTAGGGTAATAGCGCCGACAATAGCAACTACGATATTGGACAGGCGGGGATTGAGGAATTCAGGCAGGAGACTAGTCAGGACGATGGACATGCTCCAGAGGAGAATAGCAGCTGCCATAGTGAGGATGGATTTGAGCAGCTTAGGGCGCTGGCTGCGGTCCTTGTCTGGTCCGTAGAAACGGTAGATAAAGTGGTAGAGAGCATAGAAAGAAAGCCCGCCGACGATGCTTCCGAGTACGAGAGTCGTCAGTCCATAGACAGATGGCTGAGAGGAAGCTAGATTGACGATTGAGGTCAGGAGGGTAAAGAAACCAAAGATAAAGAGGACGGAGTCCAGCATCATCCATTTAGGATCGTCATTTTCTTTTGGATGTTCGGCATCATAGCGCTCTTTTGCAGTCAGAGAAGCCGCCCAAGTAGTTGGGGCTCCGTAGAGGCCGCGGGCAGTGATTCCTTTGGTTTGATTTTCCAGGATTTCCGGCAGAATGCCTTCTAAGATAGTCTGGATTTCCTGATCGGATTTGCCGTCTTGTAAGAGCTGGTTAGTCGCGATATGGATAAATTCTTTGTTTTTCTTACTGAGTTTGTCGAGGGATACTTGTGACATAGGTCTTCTTTCTAAAGGTTAAAATAGTTTTTTGTGCATGAGATAGGCCATGACCGAAGCACTCATGGCAAAGGCGATGAACATGATAATCCAGAAGGCATGTGGTTCACCGTTGAGAGGCAGTTCGTTATTTTTGAAGTTCATCCCATAGGCCGAGAAAATCATGGTCGGGATAGACATGACGATGGTCACCAGAGCCAAGGCTTTCATGATATTGTTCTGGTTATTAGAAATGATAGAGGCAAAGGTCTCTGTCATACTGTGGAGGATGTTGCCGTAGATATCAGCCATCTCAATGGCCTGTTGGGTCTCAATCAAGGTGTCTTCCAGCAAGTCCTCGTCTTCTAGGTATTTCTTGATATTGCTGGTAGAGCTGGTCAGCTTCTTAATCACTCGCTCATTTGTCTTAAGAGAGGCCTTGAAATAGACGATGGTCTTTTCCAACTCCATAAGCTCAATCAGTTCTTCATTTCGCGTGGACTTGTGCAGTTGGCTTTCAATCTGCTCACTCTTGCGGTCAATGGAGCGCAGGGCTGTCAGATATAGCTCAGCATTGCGGTAGAGAATCTGAAAGATAAAACGTGACTTCATAAAAGTATAGAAGTTGCGCAAGCGCCGGTGAATGAAGATATCTAGCAGAGGCAATTTCTCCAAACAAGTGGTGATAATCGCTTCTTCTGTGATGATAATACCAAGCGGGATAGTGACGTAGTAAATCTTATTATTCCGCTCCTCAGTGATGGGCACGTCAACGATGATCAGCGTGTACTCATCCTCGATAGTAACCCGGGACATTTCTTCCGCATCGAGGGGGGCTCGCAGGTCAGCGATGTCAATACCAAAGGCGTTGGCGATTTCGATTGATTCACTCTGGGAAGGGTTGACAAGATTAATCCAGGTGCCCGATTCGAGCGAATCAATCTCTTTGAATTCTGTCGTAGTTGATAAAAAGACTTGCTTCATAATCATTTTCCTTTCCAGAGTGTTTTTTGCATACCGTACTATTATACTACAAATTCGGGTTTTTGGGGCAAAAGTTTGCAGAAAAATTTGTTATAATGGAGAGGGTTTATAAGTGAAACGAGGTCAAGATGCAAGATAAAATTGTGATTCATGGAGCGCGAGCTCATAATTTAAAAAATATTGATGTAGAAATTCCGCGGGACAAGTTGGTCGTGGTGACCGGTCTGTCCGGTTCGGGCAAGTCCAGTCTGGCTTTTGACACCCTCTATGCTGAGGGGCAGCGCCGCTATGTGGAGAGTCTGTCGGCCTATGCTCGGCAGTTTTTGGGCAATATGGAAAAGCCGGATGTGGACTCGATTGATGGTCTCAGCCCGGCTATTTCCATCGACCAGAAGACAACCAGCAAAAATCCCCGCTCAACAGTGGGAACTGCAACCGAAATCAATGACTATCTGCGCCTGCTCTATGCTCGTGTTGGAACGCCATACTGTATTAACGGTCATGGAGCTATTACGGCTTCGTCTGTCGAGCAGATTGTTGACAAGGTTTTGGAATTGCCGGAGCGTCAGCGGTTGCAGATTTTAGCGCCGGTCATCCGCAAGAAAAAGGGTCAGCATAAGACCGTTTTTGATAAGATTCAAAAGGACGGTTATGTGCGTGTGCGCGTGGATGGCGATATTTACGATGTGACGGAAGTGCCAGAGCTTTCTAAGAGCAAGCAGCATGATATTGAGGTTGTAGTAGACAGAATTGTCATCAAGGAAGGGGTGCGCAGCCGCCTCTTTGACTCGGTCGAAGCAGCTTTGCGGATTGCTGAGGGGTATGTGGTGATTGACACCATGGACGGCGAGGAGTTGCTCTTTTCTGAGCACTATGCTTGTCCAGTCTGTGGCTTTACAGTCCCAGAACTGGAGCCACGCCTCTTCTCTTTCAATGCGCCTTTTGGCTCCTGTCCGGACTGTGATGGTCTGGGGGTTAAGCTGGAGGTAGATTTAGATGTGGTTGTGCCTGAAGCTGGCAAGACCTTGCGCGAAGGAGCGCTAGCGCCTTGGAATCCCATCTCCTCCAACTACTATCCGCAGATGCTGGAGCAGGCCATGGCAGCCTTTGGTATTGATATGGACAAGCCTTTTGAGGAACTGACTGAGGAAGAAAAACAGCTGATTTTCTTTGGTTCAGATGGTCGGGAGTTCCATTTCCACTATGAAAATGAGTTTGGCGGTGTGCGCGATATTGATATTCCTTTTGAGGGGGTTGTCACTAATATCAACCGTCGCTACCATGAAACCAATAGTGATTTTACTCGGACACAGATGCGGGCTTATATGAATGAGCTTACCTGTGTAGCTTGTCATGGTTATCGACTCAGTCCCCAGGCCTTGTCTGTCAAGGTTGGCGGCGAAGATGGCTTGCACATCGGTGAGATTTCAGACTTGTCCATTGCAGATCATTTGGAACAGTTGGAGAAGTTAAGTCTGACTGACAATGAAGACACGATTGCGCGGCCTATTCTCAAAGAAATTCATGATCGCCTGACCTTCCTTAATAATGTTGGTCTTAATTACCTGACTTTGTCTCGCTCGGCTGGGACTCTATCAGGAGGTGAGAGTCAGCGGATTCGCTTGGCGACTCAGATCGGCTCGAACTTGAGTGGTGTCCTCTATATCCTGGACGAGCCCTCTATTGGCTTGCACCAGCGTGACAATGACCGCCTGATTGCCAGCCTCAAGAAGATGCGCGACCTGGGCAATACCCTCATCGTAGTTGAGCACGATGAGGATACCATGCGGGAGGCGGACTGGCTGATTGATGTGGGACCAGGAGCCGGTGTTTTCGGCGGTGAAATCGTAGCAGCCGGCACTCCTGCGCAAGTAGCCAAGAGCAAGAAATCTATCACAGGCCAATACTTGTCAGGTAAGCGCGAGATTCCAGTACCATTGGAACGCCGCGTAGGCAACGGTCGCTTTATCGAAGTGACTGGTGCTCAGGAAAATAACCTGCAGAACATCACGGCTAGATTCCCCTTGGGCAAATTCATCGCTGTGACCGGAGTTTCTGGATCCGGTAAGTCAACGCTGGTCAATTCTATCCTTAAAAAGGCCATCGCCCAAAAACTCAACCGCAATTCTGCCAAGCCAGGTAAGTTCAAGAAAATCAGCGGCATTGAGCATGTGGATCGACTGATTGATATTGATCAAAGTCCGATTGGCCGGACACCGCGCTCTAATCCGGCTACCTATACTGGAGTCTTTGACGATATTCGCGATCTGTTTGCCAAGACCAATGAAGCCAAGATTCGCGGCTACAAGAAGGGCCGTTTCAGCTTTAATGTCAAAGGCGGTCGCTGTGAGGCCTGCTCGGGTGATGGGATTATCAAGATTGAGATGCACTTCCTGCCTGACGTCTATGTGGCCTGCGAGGTCTGTCACGGCACCCGCTATAATAGCGAGACTCTAGAGGTTCACTATAAGGAAAAGAATATTGCTCAGGTTCTGGACATGACGGTTAATGATGCGGTAGAATTCTTCCAGCACATTCCCAAGATTGCCCGCAAACTCCAGACTATCAAGGATGTGGGACTAGGCTATGTGACTCTAGGGCAGCCAGCCACGACCTTGTCAGGTGGTGAAGCTCAGCGGATGAAGCTGGCCAGCGAACTTCACAAGCGCTCGACTGGTAAGTCTTTCTATATCTTGGATGAGCCGACAACGGGTCTGCATTCCGAAGACATTGCCAAGCTCCTTCATGTGTTATCACGCTTTGTGGACGATGGCAATACAGTACTCGTTATCGAGCACAATCTGGATGTTATCAAGACAGCTGACCATATCATCGACTTAGGACCGGAAGGCGGTGTCGGTGGTGGTACAATCATTGCGACAGGGACACCGGAAGAAGTCGCTGCTAATCCAGCCAGCTATACCGGCCAGTACTTGAAAGGCAAGCTGCACGTGAAATGATTCATCAAATCCCTGTTTGATATTAAAAACAGGGATTTTTCGTGTCGGAGAATGCTCGTTGGATTCTAAGCCCTAGATAAGGTTTGTCAAAAAATGTCCTATTTGACTTGTTTTTTGATATAATAAGCTTAGTTATTTCACGGAGGTGCCTCATGTTATCAAGAGTTGAAAAGTTTGAAGCAGCATTGGCTCAGACAGAATGCGATGCTGTTTTAGTAACCAATCTGAAAAATATTTACTATCTGACTGGTTTCAGCGGGACAGAAGCGACGGTTTTCATCAGCAAAACACGCCGAATTTTCCTGACAGATGCGCGCTATACGCTGATTGCCAAGGGAGTTGTCCAAGGTTTTGATATTGTAGAAACGCGCGACGCGATTGGAGAGATTGTCAAGATTATTGCGGATGACAAGCTGCAAAAAATCGGTTTTGAGGATGAAATTTCCTATGCCTACTTCAAGATGCTGGAAAGTGTCTTCTCAGCCTACCAGCTGCTTCCCATGACAGGCTTTATTGAAAATTTGCGCATGATTAAAGATGAGCAAGAAATCGCGACAATTCGTGAGGCCTGTCAGATTTCGGATCAAGCCTTCCTAGATGTACTGGATTTTATCAAGCCTGGTGAGACGACAGAGCTGGCTGTTATGAACTTTTTAGATGCCCGTATGCGGCAGCTAGGTGCTTCAGGTGCCTCTTTTGACTTCATCATCGCTTCGGGCTACCGCTCTGCTATGCCACATGGCGTGGCTAGTGACAAGGTCATTCAAAAAGGGGAAACCTTGACCATGGACTTTGGCTGCTACTACAATCACTATGTCAGTGATATGACGCGGACTGTTCATGTGGGACATGTGACAGATGAGGAGCGGGAGATTTATGATATTGTTCTGCGTAGCAATCAAGCCCTGATAGAAGCAGCCAAGTCTGGGCTTAGCCGAATTGATTTTGACCGGATTCCGCGCCAGATTATTAACGATGCTGGCTATGGCCCTTACTTTAGCCATGGGATTGGTCACGGTATCGGCCTGGACATCCATGAGGTTCCTTACTTTGGCAAGTCAGAAGAGCTGATTGAGGCGGGCATGGTCCTGACTGATGAGCCGGGTATTTATCTGGATGGCAAATACGGCGTCCGCATCGAAGACGATCTCCTCATCACAGAAACAGGCTGCGAAGTCCTAACTCTTGCGCCGAAAGAGTTGATTGTTATTTGAGAATTATCAGGCTTTATGATAGAATAAGTAGAAATATAATTTTAAAAAGAGGTAATATAGAATGATTGAAGCAAGTAAGCTGAAAGCTGGAATGACCTTCGAAACAGCTGATGGAAAACTCATCCGCGTTTTGGAAGCGAGCCACCACAAACCAGGTAAAGGAAATACGATTATGCGTATGAAGCTGCGCGATGTTCGTACTGGCTCTACCTTTGATACCAGCTACCGTCCAGAAGAAAAATTTGAACAAGCCATTATTGAAACTGTTCCAGCTCAATACTTGTACCAAATGGATGACACTGCTTATTTCATGAATACTGAGACTTACGATCAATATGAAATTCCAGTAGTCAATGTAGAAGAAGAATTGAAATTCATCCTTGAAAACTCTGATGTGAAAATCCAGTTCTACGGAACAGAAGTGATTGGTGTGACTGTACCAACAACAGTTGAATTGGTCGTGACAGATACTCAGCCATCTATCAAGGGAGCTACTGTTACCGGATCTGGTAAGCCCGCTACACTTGAGACAGGTCTTGTTGTCAACGTACCAGACTTCATCGAAGTTGGACAAAAATTAATCATCAACACTGCAGAAGGAACTTACGTTTCTCGCGCATAATATAGAAGAGGTAATAACTATGGCAGCTGAACAATTAGGTGAAATCGTCATTGCGCCACGTGTTTTGGAAAAAATTATTGCTATTGCAACGGCAAAGGTAGAAGGCGTTTATTCCTTCGCAAATAAGAGTATGTCAGACAGTCTTTCTATGCGTTCACTCGGTCGTGGAGTATCGCTCCATACAGATGAGACAGGAGATGTGACTGTAGACATCTACCTGTATTTGGAATACGGTGTCAGCGTTCCGACTGTTGCAGTAGCAATCCAGAAGGCTGTAAAAAGTGCTGTTTTTGATATGGCTGAGGTAGAGCTGTCTGCTGTCAATATCCATGTGGCAGGTATTGTTCCAGAAAAGGCACCGAAGCCAGACTTGAAAGATCTATTTGATGAGGACTTCCTCAATGACTGATATACTGTTGGAATCCAGAAGAGGTCTGCGCCAGCGGGCTTTTCAGGCCCTGATGAGCCTAGAGTATGAAGGGGATCTTGTGGAGGCTTGCAGATTTGCCTATTCGTATGATAAGGACGAAGAGGCAGACAAAGCGGCGGAAGCTGATATTCCAGCCTTCTTGCTCAATCTGGTCTCTGGTGTGATTCAGTCCAAGGATGACTTGGATAAGAAAATTGCCCAGCACCTCAAAAAGGGCTGGACAGTGGATCGTCTGACGCTAGTAGAGAAAAATATCCTGCGTCTGGGGATCTTTGAAATTACAGAGTTTGACACTCCACAGCTGGTAGCAGTCAATGAAGCCATTGAGCTTTCCAAGCAATTCTCTGACGAAAAGTCCAGTAAGTTCATTAATGGGATTTTGAGTCAATTTATCGTTGAATAAAATAAAGGTCGAGACAAGTGTCTTGGCTTTTTTGCTTGTCAAATGTCGTTTGAATCATCAAAATCCACACAGAGAGCATGAAGTATCTGAGTGAAAAAAACTCTTCTTGAAAGCCTTTACAAGTTCAAAAAGAATAGGTATAATAAATACAGAAAACGTTTGCATAGATGTTCTCTATAAGAAATAATAAAGGAGTTTTCTGTTTATGAAAAATAACTATCACCTACAGTCTAGGAAGAGCGAAAAGCGTCATTATTTCGGCATCCGTCGCTTAAAAGTAGGAGTAGCCTCTGTTGTCATTGCCTCAGGATTCCTACTGGGAAATGCCCAATTAGTCCAAGCGGATGAAGCGAGTACAACTACCAGCCCTGCAACAGAAGCAGTCTCTGATGCAAATGCGGCAGCCCTACCTAAGTCAGCAGATGAAGAAAAAGCTGGAGAGGCAGATAGTTCAGGAGCGGGGGCTTCAGAGCAGGCTACTCCAACTGGTGTAGTGGCAGAGCAAGCTCCAGCTAGTGCAGGTTCGGAAGCAGCTGGTCAAGAGGCTGCAAATCCAAGTGAAAAAGACAAGCAAGAACCAGTAGGTCAGCCGCAAGCTTCGGCGAAAGATGCTATTGAAGAAGGCAATATTCGCTTTCATTTCAAAACCTTGCCCTCACAAAATCTAGACAGCTTGGGCCTGTGGACTTGGGATGATGTCGAGACGCCTTCTAGTCAAAAGGGTGGTTGGCCGACTGGAGCAACTAGCTTTGCGACTGCTAAAGAAGACGACTACGGCTATTATCTTGATGTTAAAATGGCTGAGAAAAGAAGCAAAATCAGCCTTCTAATCAATAATACAGCAGGTCAGAATATTACAGGTGATAAGACAGTTGAACTGCTCAGCCCGCAAATGAATGAGGTTTGGTTTGATACAGACTATCAGCCTCATACTTATGAGCCTTTGAAAAAAGGGATGGTTCGAATCAACTACTATCGTACAGATGGCCAGTATGATAAGAAGTCGCTCTGGCTCTGGGGAGATGTCCAAAATCCAAGCAAGAATTGGCCTGACGGAGTGGACTTTGAAAATACTGGGAAATATGGTCGCTATGTAGATGTTCCCTTGAAAGATGCTGCTAAGATGATTGGCTTTTTGCTTCTAGACGAAAGCAAATCAGGAGATGATGTGAAGATTCAAAATCAGGATTATAATTTCGCTAATTTGGAGAAAAACAGCCAAATTTTCTTGCGTGATGCGGATCCGACAGTTTATACCAACCCTTATTTTGTCAATGATATTCGTATGACGGGTGCCCAGCATATAGGCTTGACCGAGATTGAAGCCAGCTTTTCTACCTTAGAAAATGCCAAAAAAGAGGACATTTTAAAGAACTTAAAGATTACGGACAAAGATGGCGGAGAAGTTGCTGTTAAAGATGTGATTCTGGATCCTAAGAATAAAAGTGCCAAATTGATTGGTGATTTTAACCAAGCTCAGTCACCTTATCTTATCAAATACGGCAATGATCAATTCAAAACCAGCATGAACTGGCAGCTGAAGGATAGTCTTTACAAGTATGATGGTGATTTGGGAGCTCGTGTTTCTCAAGCGGGCAAACAAGTGGACCTAACTTTCTGGTCACCGAGTGCGGACCAAGTCGATTTGGTGGTCTATGACAAAGAAGATCAGAATAAGGTTGTTGGTCGCATGGCTATGCAGAAAGGTGAGTCTGGCACATGGATCAGCAGCTTGACGCCTGAGAGCGGTCTAGGAATTTCTGACTATCGTGGTTATTTCTATCATTATGAAATTACTCGTGGCGGCAAAAAGGTTCTTGTGCTGGACCCTTATGCCAAGTCTTTAGCTGCTTGGAACAGTGAAGATGCGGACAAGGGGGATGCCTACAAGATTGCCAAGGCAGCCTTTGTAGATCCAAGTGAATATGGACCGAAAGACCTGACCTATGCTACTATTCCGAACTTCAAGAAGCGGGAAGATGCCTTGATTTATGAGGCGCACGTTCGTGACTTTACCTCTGATCCAGCTATCTCAAAGGATTTGAAATCTCAATTTGGAACTTTCTCAGCTTTCATTGAGAAATTGGATTATTTGAAAGACTTGGGAGTGACCCACGTTCAGCTCCTGCCAGTTCTAAGTTATTACTATGTAAATGAGCTGAAAAATGCTGAGCGCATGGACAAGTACGCCTCCAGCAACAGCAACTATAACTGGGGCTATGATCCGCAAAACTACTTCTCGCTGACAGGTATGTACTCCAGCGCGCCGACAGATCCAGCCAAACGCATTGAGGAATTCAAAAATCTTGTCAACGAAATTCATAAGCGTGGAATGGGCGTTATCCTGGATGTGGTCTATAATCATACGGCTAAGACCTCTATCTTTGAAGATTTGGAGCCCAATTACTACCACTTTATGGATGCGGATGGTACACCGAGATCAAGCTTTGGTGGCGGCCGCTTGGGTACTACTCACTATATGAGCAGACGGGTCTTGGTAGATTCGATCAAGTACCTGACAGAGCAGTACAAGGTAGATGGTTTCCGCTTTGATATGATGGGGGATCACGATGCTGAGTCCATCCAAAAAGCCTTTGAAGAAGCTAAAAAGCTCAATCCAAACCTCATTATGCTGGGTGAGGGCTGGAAGACTTATGTAGGTGATGAAAATAAAGCTGTCCAGCCTGCTGACCAATCTTGGATGAAGTCAACAGACACGGTAGCGGTCTTCTCAGATGATATTCGGAATACCTTGAAATCGGGGTATCCAAATGAGGGAACACCAGCCTTTATCACTGGTGGCAAGCGTAGTGTGGAAAATGTCTTCAAAAACATCAAGGCGCAGCCAACCAATTTTGAGGCAGATAGTCCAGGGGATGTGATCCAATACATCGCAGCCCATGATAATCTGACGCTCTTTGATATCATTGCCCAGTCGATCAAGAAAGATCCGGCAGTGGCAGCCAACTATCAAGAGATTCATCGCCGCCTACGTCTGGGAAATCTGATGATTCTGACTTCGCAAGGGACACCATTTATCCACTCTGGTCAAGAGTACGGCCGGACCAAGCAATTCCGTGATCCCGACTATAAATATCCTGTCTCAGAAGACAAGGTTCCAAACAAAGCGCATTTGTTGACCAATGAGGACGGCACTCCCTTTGACTATCCGTATTTCATTCATGATTCTTATGATTCGAGCGACGCGGTCAACCACTTTGACTGGACCAAGGCGACTGATTCGGAGAAATTCCCTGAAAATGCCAAGAGTCGTGCCTATATGAAAGGCTTGATTGCTCTGCGTAAATCAACGGATGCCTTTACCCGCAGCTCCAAAGATGAAGTGGAGCAAAATGTAACCCTCATTACCCAGCCTGGCAAGGATGGTGTTGAGAAAGAAGATCTGGTCCTTGGCTACCAAGTGGTTGCCTCTAATGGCGATATTTATGCAGTCTTTGTCAATGCAGACACCAAGGAACGACAATTCAACTTTGGTGAAGCTTACAAGCATCTAGCAGGTGCAGAGGTTGTGGCAGATGGCAATACGGCAGGAGTGACGGCCATTGCTGATCCAGCAGGTGTCACCAGAAACAGCAATGGTTTAGCCCTAGCTCCGCTAACAGCGACTATTTTGCGACTTCGAAAAGCGAACCCCGCTCAGGAAGAAAAATCCCAAGATCCAACAGCTCAAGAAGAGCAGCTGTCTGCCTCTTCTGTAGCCAAGGCTCAGCCTCAGGCTTTATCCTTGGATGGGCAAAACAATCAGGATTCAGCAGTAAAAGAAGCGGCTAGCCAAACAGAAAAAGCCTTGCCAAAAACGGGAACAAGCACTTCTCTGCTGGCACTTTTAGGTGGCTTCCTTGCTTTCCTGGCCGGTCTGCTAACCTTTAGAAAGAAAGAGTAATAATTTGATGAATGCCCTGTGAGAAATTTTTAGACTATGGCTAAATAAAGACGACTTCCAATAATGGAGGTCAGCTGAGATTTTTATCTCGGCTTTTTTGGTGTAAGGAATCTAAAAAGAATGCAGATGAAGCTAGGAGTGAAGTAAGACAAAAGGCCGAGAGCCTTAAGGAAGTTAATCCTTCAAAAAAATAGCGGATTATTAGATGCTCAGATAAGGGTTTTTCTTGACAATCATTATGAAAGCGTTATAATTTAATTAGAATAATATTAGGAGGATGTTTTTTTTTATGAAAGCAACGAAAGCTACCGTAACTATTTTTTCTGCATTGGCATCAGTTATTATTCTGACGAGCTGTGCTTCGAAACCAACAGAAAATAAGACAACAGAGAGCAGTACATCGGATAATAAGATTTCGATGACCTATGATCAGCTTCGTTCAAGAGAAAATACCATGTCTACTCTTTGGTATCAAAAGGCGGCTGAAACCAAGGCTTTGTATTTCCAAGGTTATAACGTTGCAACGAATCGTCTGAAAGAATTATTAAAAACACCGACAGAAAAACCTTATTCCATCGTATTAGACTTGGATGAGACTGTACTGGATAACAGCCCCTATCAAGTGAAAAATGTAAAGGATGGCACAGCATTTACACCTGAAAATTGGGATGTTTGGGTCCAAAAGGCGGAGGCTAAAGCCGTTCCAGGAGCAAAAGAATTCCTCCAGTTTGCCAATGAAAATGGTGTACAAATTTACTATATTTCTGACCGTGCGGCTAGTCAGGTAGATGCAACCATTAAGAACCTAGAAAAAGAAGGCATTCCTGTTCAGGGGCGTGACCATTTGATGCTCTTGGAAGAAGGCGTCAATTCAAAAGAAGGACGTCGTCAAAAAGTTCAAGAAACGACAAATCTAGTTATGCTTTTTGGGGATAATTTAGTTGACTTTGCAGACTTCTCTAAAAAGTCTTCCGAAGAGCGTGACAAGAAATTGGACGAACTTCAAGAAGAATTTGGTGAAAAATTCATCATCTTCCCTAATCCAATGTATGGATCATGGGAATCCACAGTTTACAAGGGCGAAAAATTAGACGCCAAAGGCCAAGTTGAAGAACGTGAAAAAGCTTTAGAAAGCTTTGATAAATAGTATGAGAGCTTTTGAAAGATTAGACATAAAAAGAGGCTGGGACAAAAAGATTTTGATTTTAGGAATTCTTTATTATAAATTTTTAAAATCGATAGATTAGACAAAAAAGCGAACAAGACAGAATTCTGAGTGTCAGATAACTCGTTTTGTTCGCTTTTTATATTTAAGGCCGGACTTTTGTTCCAGACTCTTTTTGGGATAAAAATTAGATGCTCTTACCAGGTAAGAGACTGACTGGCAGGAAATAGCCAGTTGTTTGGACTTCTTGGCCAGCAATTTTTTTGAGGAGCAGGTCCACAGAGAGGCAGGCAATATCTTTCAGCGGCTGCTTGATCGTTGCCAGCTGTGGGTAGTAGTTCTCCACAAAGTAGGTGCCGTCATAGCCGATGATTTTCAAATCTTTGGGAATCTGGATGTCTAGCTCCTGAGCGATTTTCATAATTAAGATGGCTGTCAAATCATCTGAAGCAAAAATAGCATCGGGCTTAGTTTGACTCAGGATTTGCTTGATTTCCATTTCCTTTCGGACGGGAGAAAAGTCACTGGATACATTGATAATCGGTGCGTTCGGCAGGACGGAAGCAAAGCCGGCATGGCGCAGGCTGGTCGGTGAGTTGGAATTGTCATTGCCAGTAATCATGATGATGTTTTGCGCTCCAGCCTTGACCAAGGTCTGAGCCGCCAGCACTCCGCCACCAAAGTTGTCTGAGGAAACAACTGGGATATCCGGCGAAAGATTGCGGTCAAAGGCAATGATTGGTGCAGTCACGCGATTGTAGTCCTCGATGCCTAGATTGTGGCTGCCAGAAATGATGCCGTCCACCTGATTAGCTTCCAGCATCTCAAGGTATTCGCGCTCCTTGTCAGAGTCATGCTCACTATTGCAGATGATGGTTTTATAGCCTTGTTTAAAGAGCTCATGCTCCAGCTTGTCAATCAATTCTGCATAAAAGACATTGCTGATATTAGGGAAAATAAGTCCAATTAGCTTGGCTGATTTTCCTTGGAGGCTACGCGCCAGATTGTTGGGCTTGTAGGCCAATTCTCGCATGGCTGCCTCAACCTTCGAAATCGTTTTGTCAGACAAGTAGCCTTTTCTGTTGATGACGCGGGAAACAGTTGTGGGGCTGACTCCTGCAAGTTTTGCTACATCAGTTAGCTTTGCGACCATAATCTAATTCATAGTAAGTACCGGTTGGATTGCCCTTAGTAATAGCAATACCTGTCTGGTCTTCTCTCGGGAAGACACGGCCGGAAAATACTTTCTCTCCTTTATTGATGAAAATTTCAAAAATTGATTTATCGATGAAGATAGAAGCACTCGTTGCTTCTTTGTCAATATTACAGCTTCGGCTGGTTCCAAAGTCCAGGGCGAATGGCTCACCCGCTTGACTGCGGTCAACGGTCACTTGACCTTCCTTAAGATCAAAATTGATGCGTAACCCCTTGCCATCCTTGTCTGCAAAGAGGACGATTTCGTGTTCGGTGTCTGCAGCGAGATTCAGTTCTAGTTCGTAGCTATTCTTGCTTTCTGCCAAAGCAGCGAAAGGCTGTTCTTCTGCTCGCAAATTCTTGATAGCAGGCACTGGGTACTGGTAGAGCTTGCCGTCTTTCAGGGTTAATTCCTTGACGAGGGAGAAGGCCCCTTGATGATCGAAGCGGTCAGATGGGTATTCCACATCAGGCAAGCCTAGCCAGCTGACAGCCAGTGCACGACCGTCAGGTGCATTAAAGGCTTGGGTGGCGTAGCAGTCGAAGCCGTAGTCCAGATTTTGGATAGGGCTAGGATCAATCATAGCAGCTTTGCTTGTGTCAAACGATTGACCTATTTTATACATATTCGGATAAATGTTGTCATAATCCAGTACGTCCTTAGACAAACCTTGAGGGCAATAGAGCAGGACTGGTTGGTCATTGATAAAGACTAGATTAGGACATTCCATCATATAGGCTGTCTTGTCATTGGCGAAGCCTAAATCACCGACGGCTTCCCAGTTGGTATAGTCATTATCGACTGCCTTGTAAAGCTTGACATAGCCTTGCTTGTCTAGGTTTTGCCCACCGACAATGGCATAGAACTGTCCTTTGTAGTTGAAAATCTGCGGATCACGGAAGTGGTCGGTCGCTTCAGCAGGCTGCTCAATCAAGATTTTGTCAATTTTTTCGAGCTTGCCTGATTTATCTAACAAGGCACCAATCTGATAAGGATGGCGCACCCAATTCTCATCACGGACATTGCCAGTGTAGAAGAGAAAGAGCTTGTCGTCAAACTGCATGGCAGAGCCAGAGTAGGCGCCGTGGCTGTCCAGAGGAGTATCTGGCAGCACCCGAAGACCAGTTTCTGTGAAGTGAACTAGGTCATCGCTTTCCATCTGGACCCAGCACTTGAGGCCGTGAGCTGCTCCGAAAGGAAAGTTTTGGTAGAAAACCACCCACTTGCCGTCAAAATAAGAAAAGCCGTTGGGGTCATTGAGCAGACCTGTCTGAGGCTCTACATGGTAGTTAGCCCGCCAAGGAGATTTAGCAATGTTTTCTTTGATCTGCTGTAGCTCTTCCTGCGTCCAGTCTTCATAGCGTTTGTAGCGTTTTTCAGTCGTCCAAGCCAATCTTTTGTCCTCCGAATCATATTATTTCTTATTACTATAGTAAACGTTTTCTGCCGAAAAATCAACATTTAACAGTAAAAAAAAATTTTTTCTGCAAAACGCTTGACATATTTTTGAATCATGGTAAAATAATATTCGTAAAGGTGATAAAATCGCTTTCAAAAAGTTAAAAATATTTATAAGGAGATTTTTGCAAATGAATAATACTGAAATTGCAAAAAAAGTCATCGAAGCCCTTGGCGGACGTGAGAATGTCAACAGTGTGGCTCACTGTGCGACTCGCTTGCGCGTGATGGTAAAAGATGAAGGTAAAATCGATAAAAAGACTGTCGAAAATCTGGAAAAAGTTCAGGGTGCCTTCTTTAACTCAGGCCAGTACCAGATTATCTTTGGTACCGGTACGGTTAATAAAATCTATGACGAAGTTGTAGCCTTAGGATTGCCAACTTCATCAAAAGATGACATGAAAGCAGAAGCTGCCAAGCAAGGAAATTGGTTCCAACGTGCCATCCGTACTTTGGGTGATGTATTTGTACCACTTTTACCTGCTATTGTTGCAACAGGTTTGTTTATGGGTATCCGTGGTGCGATTGCGCAAGACCAAGTACTATCTTTGTTCGGCACAACTGCAGATGCTTTTAAAGCAACAAACTTCTATACCTATACAGTCGTACTAACAGATACAGCTTTTGCATACTTTCCAGCCTTGATTTGTTGGTCAGCCTTCCGTGTTTTCGGTGGTAATCCATTGATTGGTTTGGTTCTAGGATTGATGATGGTTAACTCTGCTTTACCAAATGCTTGGGATGTAGCTTCTGGAGATGCTAAGCCATTAATCTTCTTCGGATTTATTAAAGTTGTCGGTTATCAAAACTCAGTTTTACCAGCGTTTTTCGTTGGTTTGATTGGTGCAAAACTTGAAAAGTGGCTCCATAAGCGTATTCCTGATGTATTAGATTTACTAGTTGTACCATTTTTGA
The DNA here is from genome assembly GCA_013378335.1 of Streptococcus sanguinis. NCBI lineage: Bacteria > Bacillati > Bacillota > Bacilli > Lactobacillales > Streptococcaceae > Streptococcus > Streptococcus sanguinis. Next base: position 1,869,522 of record CP040556.1, on the reverse strand, counting down.
CCTTCCTAGTGATGTCTATTTTAGCTTTGTTTGTCATTGGGCCTGTTTTTCACGATATTGAATCATATGTTAAAGTCGCTACAACTTGGTTACTTAGCCTACCATTTGGCTTGGGTGGTTTAGTTCTTGGTGGAGTTCACCAAGTTATTGTTGTGACAGGTGTCCATCATATTTTCAATCTACTTGAGTCTAACTTGGTAACTTCTACAGGAGAAAATCCACTAAATGCTATTATTACGGCAGCTATGACTGCTCAACTTGGAGCAACACTTGCGGTTGGTGTTAAAACGAAGAATCCAAAACTCAAAGCTCTTGCCTTCCCAGCAGCTCTTTCTGCGGGACTTGGCATCACTGAACCTGCTATTTTTGGGGTTAACCTTCGTTATGGGAAACCATTTATCATGGGCCTGCTTGCTGGTGCTGCTGGTGGTTGGTTCGCAAACATTTTAGGTTTAGCTGGAACTAGCTTTGGTATCACCATTATTCCGGGTACTCTTCTTTATCTAAATGGCCAAATTCTTCAATACATTTTGATGGTATTAATAACTACTGGTCTTGGTTTTGGATTGACTTATGCTTTTGGATATAAAGACGAAGAAGAAGTAGCTACTGAAGTAGAGACAGAGCGCTTGGTCGAAGAAGAAAAGACTGGTAATGTGCCAGCACCCCTCCAAGACGAAACGATTATTTCTCCAATTGTTGGTCAGGCAGTGGCTTTGAGCGATGTGAATGATCCTGTTTTCTCTAGCGGAGCGATGGGACAAGGAATTGCCATCAAACCTAGTGAGGGTGTCGTGTATGCACCAGCTGATGCTGAAGTGACGATTGCTTTTGCAACAGGTCACGCTTATGGTTTGAAGACAGCTAATGGTGCTGAAATTTTGATTCACGTCGGAATCGACACAGTGTCTATGGGCGGCGAAGGTTTTGACCAAAAGGTTGCTCAAGGCGACAAGGTCAAAGCTGGTGATGTTCTGGGAACATTTGAAGCTGAGAAAATTGCAGCCGCTGGTCTGGATGATACGACTATGGTCATCGTTACCAACACAGCTGACTACGATTCTGTGACTCCAGTAGCAGAAGGAGCTCTTGCTAAAGGCGACGCAGTTATTGAAGTGAAAGCTTAATGGAATTTAGAAAACGAACAAAAGTTGATTTGTTCGTTTTTTATGTCATAAGTACAGTCTTGTTGAAAAAGCTTTAAAAAGACTATTTTTAGCAAGAAGTCTGCAAGAGATATGCTATAATGAATAGAGTAGAAATCAAATATTAAAAGAGGATTTATAATGACAAAATTGTATGGAAGTTTGGAAGCGGGAGGCACTAAGTTTGTCTGTGCTGTAGGCGATGAGCGGTTTGAAGTTATTGAAAAGACACAGTTTCCAACGACCACGCCTATCGAAACACTAGACAAGACGATCGAGTTCTTTTCTCGTTTCGACAATTTAGCTGGTTTGGCTGTTGGATCTTTCGGGCCGATTGATATTGACCCTAACTCAAAGACTTACGGCTTTATCACGACTACGCCTAAGCTGCATTGGGCTAATGTGGATATTGTCGGCGCTCTGCGCCGGGCCCTCAATGTGCCTATTTACTTTACAACGGATGTCAATAGCTCGGCTTATGGTGAAGTGGTAGCCCGTAACAATGCTGGCGGCCGTATTGAAAATCTGGTCTATTATACGATTGGGACAGGAATCGGTGCGGGTGCTATCCAGCGAGGCGAATTTATAGGGGGGACAGGTCACCCAGAGATGGGGCATTATTATGTAGCTAAGCACCCTATGGATGTAGAGAAAGAGTTCAATGGTGTTTGTCCTTTCCACAATGGCTGTTTGGAAGGATTGGCGGCTGGGCCAAGTTTAGAGGCGCGAACTGGAGTTCGTGGAGAGAATATTAAACTCAATAGTTCCGTCTGGGATATTCAAGCTTACTACATCGCTCAGGCGGCTATTCAGGCGACAGTGACTTTCCGTCCAGATGTCATCGTCTTTGGTGGCGGTGTTATGGCGCAGCAGCACATGCTGGATCGGGTTCGTGAGAAATTCACAGTTCTTCTGAATGGCTATTTGCCAGTTCCCGATGTTCGTGACTATATCGTGACACCGGCTGTAGCTGGAAATGGCTCCGCAACGCTGGGCAACTTTGTACTGGCCAAAGAAGTTAGTGAGCGCCACGCAAAATAAGCTTATAGGGTCTGATTTATCAGGCCCTTCTCTATGAGGAAAAGTAATGGAAAAAGCAATTGTCAAAGATATTTTCTTCCTACAGCAGCCATCAGAGCAGGCTAGTAGAGAAGACCTTTATCTGGCTCAAGACTTGCAGGATACTCTGCAGGCCAATCGAGAAAATTGTATAGGGCTCGCAGCCAATATGATTGGCGTCCGTAAGCGAGTCATTATCTTTCTATATGGCTTGGTGCCGGTAGTCATGTTTAATCCGGTGCTGCGCTCTAAATCAGGGTCTTATCAGACAGAAGAGGGTTGCCTGTCCTTGGTTGGAAGCCGTCCTACCCAACGTTATCAGGAAATCACAATCGATTATCTGGATAAACATTGGCAGCAGCAGACTATGACTTTGAAAGGCCTGCCTGCCCAAATCTGCCAGCATGAATTGGACCATTTGGAAGGAATCTTGATTTAAGGAAATCATTCAGCCTGAGAAGGGCTGAATTTTTTATCGAAAAAATAGTTCTCATAGAAACTTTTTTCTTGACATTTTTCTTCCATGTGTTAAAATAGTTCTCATGAAAACTAATTAGTTCTCACGAGAACCAATCTAGGAAGGAAGTTTTGATGGAAAAGCCTTTATTAGAAATGAAGCGTTTTGGACGAAAGATTCATCTCATAGTGGAAAAACTTGCCAAGGAGCAAGGGATTGAGTCCATGGCTGGGCCGCAGGGACAGGTCTTGCATATTGTCGCCTATCGTATGGAAGAGGGGAAGGACACTCTTATCAAGGATATTGAGCAGGAGTTGGATATTTCCAAATCGGTGGCCTCTAACTTAATGAAAAGGATGGAGAAGAATGGATTTATCCAGCTGGAAACGAGCAAGACAGACAAGCGGGCTAAATATATCCGTCTCACTCCGCAGTCGCAGGAAAGAATGAAAAAAATCCGTGATTTTTTTGATGAAATGGATCGTTCTATTTTGAATGGTGTTTCTGAGCAGGAACTGCTGATTTTTTCTCAAGTCATGGCCAAGTTTTATCAGAATATCGAAAGTTTAGAAAATGGAGGGAAAGATGTTTAAGTTATTTAAACGGCTGACGGCAAGGGAAGTGAGCATGATTGTTCTCAGTGTGCTCTTCACCTTCCTAACAGTATATTTGGAATTAGAAGTTCCGACCTATATTTCGACGATTACAGAGCTATTGCAAACACCGGGGACTGGTTTGGCGGATTTGTGGGAGCCAGGTCTGAAAATGATCGGCCTGTCTTTTGCTAGTTTGCTGTCAGCTGTTGTGGTTGGCTTTTTTGCCGCTCGTGTAGCAGCCAGCTTTACCCAGAGTTTGCGGAGCGATATTTTCAACCGTGTGCTAGACTATTCGCAGACGGAGATTAAGAAATTTTCAATCCCTAGTCTGCTGACTCGGACGACGAATGATATTACCCAGGTACAGACCTTAATTACCATGGGGCTGCAGGTGGTGACCAGGGGACCGATTATGGCGATTTGGGCTATGACTAAGATTATCGGCAAGTCAGAAAGTTGGCTGATGGCGGTTCTCATTGCTGTTATAGTCAATATCCTGATGACAGCAGTTTTGATGACCTTGGCCTTTCCCAAACAGTCAGTTGCGCAGCGTTTGGTCGATAAACTAAACAGCGTCACTAGAGAGAGTCTGACTGGGATTCGCGTGGTCCGGGCTTACAATGCTGAGGATTATCAGGATGAGAAATTTGCGGCAGCCAATGATGAAGTAACCCGGCTCAATCTTTTTATCGGTCGTCTGATGGCTATGATAAATCCAGTTATGATGGGGATTTCCAGCGGTTTGACACTGGCTATTTACTGGATTGGTGCTTATTTGATTCAGGAAGCTGGACTGCAGGAGCGTCTCCCGCTCTTCAGTGATATGGTCGTCTTTATGTCCTATGCTATGCAGATTGTGATTGGGTTCTTGCTCATGGGGGCTCTCTTCATCGTCCTGCCTCGGACCATTGTATCCGCTGGCCGGATTAATGAAGTGCTGGACCTGCATTCTTCTATCACCAGTCCAGAACAGCCTAAGGCAGCAGCGGATAGCAAGGGAGAAGTGGTCTTTCGAGATGTGTCCTTCCGCTATTCCAAGAATTCAGAAGCAGTCATTGAGCATGTTAGCTTTACAGCGCAGGCTGGTGATACCGTGGCCTTTATCGGTTCAACCGGTTCAGGAAAATCCACGCTAGTCAATCTCATTCCTCGTTTCTATGATGTGACTGAAGGAGAGATTCTGGTAGATGGTGTCAATGTTCAGGATTACCAGCTGGAAGACTTGCATAATAAGGTCGGCTACATCCCTCAAAAGGCGGTGCTTTTCTCTGGCGATGTTGAGAGCAATCTGGACTTCGGCCAAAGCAAAGAAAGCCCGCTGGATGAGCAGAAAATGTGGGAGGCTCTTGACCTAGCACAGGCTAAACCCTTTGTCCAAGAGAAGGAAAAGGGGCTGAAAGCAGAAGTGGCTCAAAGCGGGACCAACTTCTCTGGTGGTCAGCGTCAGCGTTTGGCTATTGCCAGAGCATTAGCTCGTAAGCCAGAAATCCTCATCTTTGATGATTCTTTCTCAGCGCTGGACTATAAGACAGACCGTATTTTGCGCAAGGAATTGGCTGAGCGGACGCAGGATATGACCAAACTAATCGTGGCGCAGCGGATTTCTACTATCATGGATGCGGATCAAATCTTGGTCTTGGATGCTGGTAAGGTGGTTGGTCAAGGTACCCACCGAGAGCTTTTGGCCAGCAACGAAGTCTATCAAGAAATTGCCTACTCACAACTATCCAAGGAGGAATTAGAAAATGGAAAATAAGAAGCCTTCATTATTTAGCCAGATACGACCTTATCTCAAAGGCTTCCAGCTTCCTCTTGCTTTGGCATTTGTGGGAGCTGTCTTGTCAAACATTATCACGGTCTATGGGCCAAATAAACTAAAAGAAATTACCAATCTCATCTCTGAAGGTTTGGCTACCAATATTGATTTAAAAGCCGTGTCTCAGATTGCCCTTCTGCTGACCGTGCTCTATGCAGTTGGAGCCCTGCTCAACTACGGGCAGTCTTTTATCATCAGTACGGTTATCCAGTATTTCTCTAAGCGGCTGCGGACGGCCATTGCAGAGAAGATTAACAAGCTGCCGCTGGGCTATTTCGATGGTCATTCTCAGGGGGATACTCTGTCGCGCGTGACTAATGACGTAGATACGGTCGGCCAATCCCTCAATCAGAGTCTGGGAAATGTTATCTCTTCCATCCTGCTCTTGGTGGCTGTGGTTTTGACTATGTTCTTCATGAACTGGATCTTGGCCTTGGTAACCATCTTGGCTACTGTAGTCGGCTTTGTCTTTGTCGGTCTCATCATGGGCAAGTCTCAGGGCTATTTCACCGCCCAGCAAAACGATCTGGCTGCGGTAAACGGTTATGTGGAGGAGATGTACTCCGGCCATAATGTCGTTACCAGCTATAATGCCATTGAGCAGTCAAAGGAGCACTTTGCAGTTCTCAATCACAATCTCTATAACAGTATTTGGAAGTCTCAATTTATCTCTAGCATGATGATGCCGCTCATGTTCTTTACGGGGAATTTTTCTTATGTGCTGGTTATTTTGGTCGGTGCTGCTCTGGCGATTAATGGCTCTATTAGTATCGGAATTATTGTCGCCTTTATGGTTTATGTGCGGACCTTCTCTCAGCCTTTGTCACAGATTGCCCAAGGTATCGCCGTCTTGCAGCAGGCTGGTGCAGCACTGGTTCGTGTCTTTGAATTTCTGGCTGAGCCTGATATGGAAGACGACCAGCATAAAGAGCAGCAGCTTACTGCTGTCAAGGGAAATGTTGCCTTTGAAGAAGTCTTCTTTGGCTACAAGCCAGACCAGACCATCATTCATGATTTCTCAGCCCAGGCCAAAGCCGGACAGAAGATTGCCATTGTCGGCCCAACAGGTGCTGGTAAGACGACTATCGTTAATCTCCTTATGAAGTTCTATGAAATTGATAAAGGACGTATCAGCATTGATGGTATAGATATTAAGGATATGAAACGCTCCGAGGTTCACGATGCTTTTTCAATGGTCTTGCAGGATACCTGGCTCTTTGAGGGGACTATCCGTGAGAACTTGATTTATAATCAGGAGCATGTGACAGATGAAGCGGTTATCGCTGCAGCGAAGGCGGTTGGTGTTCATCACTTTATCATGACTCTGCCGCAAGGTTATGATACAGTGCTGGATGACACAGTCAACTTGTCGGTCGGTCAGAAGCAGCTGCTGACGATCGCTCGTGCTCTGCTGAAAGATGCACCGCTCTTGATCTTGGATGAGGCAACTTCGTCAGTCGATACGCGGACGGAGGAGCTGATTCAAAAGGCTATGGACAAACTCATGGAAGGACGGACTTCCTTTGTCATTGCCCACCGCCTGTCTACTATCCGTAATGCGGATCTTATCTTGGTCATGCGCGATGGAAATATCATCGAGCAGGGTAACCACGATGAACTCATGGATCAGAATGGCTTCTATGCGGACCTCTATAATAGTCAGTTTGTAGAGGAAGATGCAGGTTGATGCTCAAATAAAACATCAGGAATGTTCCTTTTCCTGATGTTTTTTTAGTTTTCTATCACAAGCTTTTCTTCTAGGCCAAGTTTCTCTAGGAAACGGCCTTGCTCTTCTTGGATTTGCGGTGTCGGATTTTTGATGCCCATGACTAGTTCTATCATTTCTGGATGGACTTCCCGCACCAGCTGACTCAGAGCCCAGATAGCTGTAGCGACATGAATCGGATTTTGCCCCTTGTCGATAATTTCCAGTATTTTGGGAATGGCAGAGCGATCATTAGCATTTGCCAGAGCGATAATGGCATTGCGCTGCAGAATGTTTTTCCCCCGCCAGCTGCCGGCCACATGGCCGAATTTCTCCTTAAACTGACCGTTGGAAAGCTCCAAGAAAGGCAGGAGCTCTGGATGAGAGAGTTCAGGGTCAATTTCTGTCGCCAGAGGATTGTCCAAACCTTTATTGTAAGGACAGCAGATTTGGCAGATATCGCAGCCATAGATGACAGTCTTAATCTTCTTACGAAATTCCAAATCCATGACGCCCTTGTCCTGAGTCTGAAAGGACAGACAGCGCTTGGCATTCATGCTGCCATCGCCAATCAAGCAAGAAGTAGGGCAGGCTGTCACACAGCGGTTGCAGTCTCCGCAGCCGTAGTCGACGGGCTGATCAGGCTCGATGTCCAGATTGGTGATTAGCTCTCCCAAAAACATATAGGAGCCAAATTCCTTGGAGATGACCAAGCCGTTCTTGCCGATAAAGCCGATTCCTGCTCTTTGGGCTACGGCGGTATCGACCAAGGCGCCCGTGTCCACCATGCCCTTGTATTCAAAGTCAGCGGTCAGTTCTTCGATTCCCTTGGCCAGCCGGTCCAGCTTGTCCTGCAGGACATAGTGGTAGTCCAGTCCCCAGCTGTTAGGGGTGAATTTCCCCCGCTTGTAGGCCGTTTTCTGAGGCTGCTGCTTGAGCTTGTGGGGGTAGGCGACTGCGATAGAGATAATGGTCTTGGCTGAGGCTAGACTCAGCTTAGGCTTGATCCGCTCCTCAATATTCTTATGCTCAAATCCTGAATTTCGTCCCTCTTCGACAGACAAGCGCAGCGACTTCTCCAGATAGTCAAAATCGTCCGCTGTCGTAAAGCCAATCTTAGAAATCCCAATGTCTTTTGCTAAGTTAATAATTTCTTCTTTGATGTTCATCCTTACTATTATAGCGGAAAAATGCCAACTTGGCGAATGATTGAGAAAGGGTTGCCTCCTATATAGATATACCAATATTTTATAAGACTTCCTAATCCTGTAGCCTATATGATATAATGAAATGTGGAATTTTTTTATAGAAAGTTCCGCAAAGTTTAGGGAATTTTTTTAATAAATGGGAGTTATAATATGAAAAAGAGATATTATGAGTTTTTGAATGTCCTTGTTACGGATTGTAATCCAATCAGAAACTTAGATTTTTATAAGGCTGGTTTAATTGAGTTATTTTTTATCTCACTGGTATCTATCGTTTCGATTTTCTTGCGTGGTGAGATGCATCACCTGAGCATGATGGTCATGAATTTTACTATCGTTCACGCGCTTATCTTGTTCCTGGCCTTTTTACTCTTCCAAAAGTTTTTTGATACCAAAGCCTTGCAGCTCATTCCGACCAGCTCTTACCTATTTCTTCATTTTGAATTGCTTTTTTGGGGTTCCATCTTTTTTGGTGAGAACTACTTAGCATTTTTTATGATTTTTATCATACTCAGCTTGTCTTATCAGCTGATCAATTTGCTCTATCAGATGGTGATCGTTTCAAAATTGAGATATTTTGAACAGAAACAAAAGATCAACATTTTGCAGATTCATGCCATTGTCCTGTGTTGCCTGTCAGCAGGAGTAGCAGTCATCACTCGCCTGTTTATGCTGTCAGGAATCTATATGATTATTGCATTGGTAGGCTTGAGCATCGCATTGACGCCCTTGTATCTATTGGGCTATGCACAAGTTTTCACAGGCTGGAGAAATCAAGTGCCTGAAAAATGGTAGAATTGAAGGGGGATTATCGAAGAGATAACTTCCTCTTTTTTCATTAGGAGGGAAGAAGTAAATGCTAATAATTAGCCACTATAACTGGATTGTTTATTAAGAATGAATTAAAATAGATAATAATTATACTGAGATATTTAGAAGAAACAAAAATATCAATACAGGAGCTGCGAAATGAAGAAAAAATATTACGATTTTTTGAATGTGATTATTATAGATGTCTATATTTCAATTTCTGACTCACTGACAATTGCTTTAATATGAGTTGATAATCTTAATAAAAGTATTGCAGACGTTGGAAAATCCTTTGATTCAGGTATCAAATCGGTTCAGAAAGTGTTTGGGTGGTAATTTGGAATTAAAATTTAAATATTCGAATATAGCGGTGTTCCGTATTGTTAACTTTGAAAATAAACAATATATCTTAGATCCTACTTCTATAAGAGGCAAGTCATATTTTTTTGGACTGCTTCCTAAAGAAGTTACAGTAGATATGAGTGAGTTATCTTCATCCAATGAGAGTTTTAAAATAAAATCTAAGGCACCATTAGGAATTTCTACTATAGCCATCTTGGTTCAGCCACTTGTGGGTATCTCTTATAGACTCATGAAAGAGGCATTTATTGGTTGGGGTATAAGTCAACAACTTTCTTTGAAATTAGGTATCTTTGCTTTCTCTATGATTTTGTCATATCTTATGGCTATCTGTTATGAAAAAGTTGCAATACGAAAGTATAAATCAAGAATCCCTAAAAATAGCAGACGTTATAGGCTCGTTTTTGAACCAAAAGGCAAACGAATAATTGATTGGTATTTCATATTTGTAATTAATATTATTTGTTTAGCTTTTTTTATGGGAACTGATAATGGCTCAGAAGGAGCCTCGTTAGTTATAAATGGCATAATATCTTGGTTCTACTTTGTAATGATGAGAATGCCACAAGTGCCCTCGTATTATAAGACGCTATTATTAAATAAAATTGAAGAGTTGTAATAGCAGTATACAGTAGGGAGAAGAATATATAAAGACGTAGGGAAAGATTTTGATTCAGTAATTGAGTTAATCCAGAAAGTTTTTGGGTGGTAAATGTGAAAATTAATTTTAGAGGATTAGATGTTGCTTATTTTGATGTGTTAGAGATAGGAGGAAAAAAGTATGTTTTAGATTCCAATTCCACGACACCAAAAAATTATTATTGGGGACTTTCCCCTGAAAATCTTGAAGTTGATTTGATAGAACTTGATAGTCATGATAAAAATTTTGATAAAAAAATTAAGATGGGTCCTTCAGGAATGCGTATGGTAGCTATTGTTTTTAGCCTTCTTCTGTATAGAGTAGTAACATCAATTTTTAGATATTATAATATTAGTCATTATCTGTATTTAAAAGTATCTTTATTTCCCATATCTATTTTGGTAGCTTATATTGCCTATCAAAGTATTTTAATGAAATCGAGGAAGGAGATTTCAAGTCGTTTATCGCAGGAAAAGAAGAGGTTTAAAATAGTCTTTCAGAATAATAAGAAAAAAAAGCAATTCCATGCCTATCTATTTCTCATTTTACATGCAATTGCTTTCTCTATTTATATGGGACTAGATGATGGAACAGAAGGTGCAATTCTAGTGTTGAATGGTTTGTTGGCTTATCTATTTATTTGGATTGAATCTGGCGTTATTCCATTGACTTATGCTTATCAAAAGAAATACCTAGAATTTAAAGAACTTAAAAAGGTATAAAGTAACTTATAATAAAATTCAAAAAGTGTTTGGGTGGTGATCATGGAACTAAAATTTAAAGAAACAAATAAAACTTTTCATAAAATTGTGGAAGTAGAGGGCGAAAAATATCTTTTGGATATGACGACCGTTAGTCCTAAAACTTATTTCTGGGGCGCTCTTCCTAATGAAATCACTGCAAAAATGCTAAAGTTAGATAAAAGAGATACGAGTTTTGAGGGGTTGTCTCCAACTATGAGTAAAACGCTTGGTATAGCAATAGGAGTTGTAATAGGTGGAGCTGGTTATAGACTCGTGACTAATTCTTTTATAAGTTATGACATTAGTCATAATTTTCCCTTTAAATTAGGATTATTTGTCCTATTTATCGTTTTAGCTTATGTTATTTTTTGGTTCATTGTTTTAGGGGGGCGTTATAGGGTTTATCAAAAGCTTTCAAATAAAGAATCAAAGTATCAAATAACATTCAAACGCTCAAGGTCACAGCGTCAGTTAAAACTGTACAGACTTCTCCCTTTTGTTTTCGCTGTGTTTTTAGGATGTTTTGGATTTTATACATTCATTGATAATGGAACAGAGGGTTCCATTCTAATCATTAGCTGTCTCTTGTTATTGGGCTTCTTTTCGTTGATTTTAGGTATGTTACCGCTCAGAGAAAGTTACGAAAAGCAAGATATTATTTTTGAAAAAATAGAAAAATTATAAACCGAAAGGTAATAAATGTCTATGTCTTTGAAAGAATTTCGGAAATTAAATGAATTCCTTGATTCATACATTAAATTACTTCAGAAAGTGTTTGTTTGGTTGGTTTAGTTAATGGTGAAGGTGAATATGAAAGATAAAGCAAAGATTACTAGTATAGAAAGAGAAAGATACCATGGTCCTTTGATTACACATGGTGTCAGTTTAGGATACATTAAATTATTTCCATGGATAAATTTACCATTTTGCTCATTTTTCTTTTACTGGGCACTTATAGGTGAAACAGGAAGTCGTCAGGGATGGATTAAAGTTCTATTTTTGACTTGCATCATTCTTAATGTGGTAAGTATGTTATTTGCTTTTTCTAAGTTTCTAATCAATCGATTTAAATTTTTAACCTATATTCTGATTGCTTTGCTTACTTGGAGCGCATTAGTTTGGATCAATTTTATCGGAATGTTGATGTTTGCAATAGTAGGAGATTCAAAAAGTATAGAGGGAATATATCAATCCCCCCTTACTCCATTTTATGTAATATTGATGATGTTCCTTTTTATACTTGCTTGTGGCCTCTATGCTTGGTACTATCTCCCAAAGAATCAAGGAAAAGTCTGGGCTTTTAATCAAGTGAAAAAGGGAGATAGAAAGAAAACATGGTGGAATAATTTTGCCGTAGCTTTTGCGGGGCAACAATCATTCCCTCCCTCCTAACGGGCTATATTCAGATTGCCTTTGGTATTTTAGTGGGAATTTTGTTAACCTTAACGTTGCCAGCTGTTATGGTAGATGCGGTTTATGCAGCTATTTATGTAAAGAAGCATCCGAAAAGTGATGAGTTGATTTGAGTTCTTTTAGTAGCTGATAAAAAGTTGAGGGGTGTACCAAATATACCCAATATAGTTAAACAATGATAAAAAATATACTTTAAAAGGAAAATGAATGAAGAAATATTCTAATTTAGTAAACTTAGGCTGGTATCAGGGTAAGGCCCTTTATTATGATTTAGAGAAGGAACAATTAAAACTATCTAACGTTTTACAAAATACTGAGAAAATTCAGACCTATACCCCTGCCTTTATACTGATAGTTGGTCCATTGTTAAGGATGATAGCAAAGAAACTTGTAGTAGATTCTTTTAACATTCGATTAATAATACTAATTTTAACCATCTTTCTTACTGGGATTATTACTAGAATGGCAATGGTTTCTATGAAAAAGAAAACCACTTTTTCTATAGTAAATTTAGAAGGTTCTGAGGGAAAGGAGTTTATAGAAAAAGCAAAAAAACATTATAAAGTAATTAGAATAACACAATTACTTGGTACCCCATGTGTGGTACTACTTTCCATATTGTATTTAAAAGATGGTGATATGATGATGATGATACTCGGTAGTATTTTAAGTTATGCGCTTATTATGATTCATTATGACTACCAAATGTCTAAACGTAAGAAAATCTTGCAACATTTAGAAGAAAAGTTTGCTAAGAGGCTGGGACAAAAGTCCAACCTCAAATATAAAAAGCGAACAAAACTAGTTTTCTGGTAATCAGAATTCTGCTTTGTTCGCTTTTCGCATTTAATTATAGATTTGAAGGGCTTAATAATTAAGATTTTTAAAAATTGAAATCTTTTTGTCCCAAACTCTTATGACTGTGAAAATAAAGACATTACTTGCGAGAGAGTCCATCAAATTTCTTTTTCAGCATGTCAGTCAGCAAATCGATGATAGTCTAGACTTGTCTCTTTAATTGCCTGAATGTAACCTCTGCTCTTTAAGTTTTTTACAAGTTATTTTTAAGTTTTGTAAAGGAAAACTAGGGTTTAATAAGGATATGCTCAGGAAAGGAATAGATAACTATGAAACAACTATTTTTCTCTCATAATGATAAACAAGAACGCTACGGTCTCAAAAAATCTTCTAAGTGGAAGAGTGCCGGATCTGTCTTACTAGCAACTCTCGCTTTGGGGGCAGCCATCCTAGTCGGAGGACAGACCGTTTCAGCGGATGAAAATACTAACGCTGATGCCGCAGTGACGACCACTTCTGATCCAACTACAGCAAATTCTGACTCTACAGAAACTGATACGGGATCAGCATTAGAGAATGCTAGTGCTGATGCGGTTGCTAGCACTTCAGATAATTCAGCTAGCAAGGATGCAAATAACAATAGTTCAGCTGACTCAGAAACTACAGCTACAGAGACATCAGCAGTTTCCACAGATACGACTGCTAGTACAAGTGAAAATAAAGAGACTACCACCTCTGCTAATACGTCTGCTAGTGATGGAACTATTTCCTTTGATGGGAGTTCAGTCAGCAGCACTGCCAGCGGTGTTATCATAGATGGTACGACTGTAACCATTACTTCTGCGGGGACCTATACTCTGACAGGAAATGGTGTTAACTATACGATTACAGTAGCGGCCAGCGTTACAGATCCAGTAACGCTCAATTTAGATAGCCTAACTCTGACGGATTCGAGCATTAAATCAGAATCTAGTGCAGACCTCACAATAAATGTGGTGTCTGACAGCTCGGTCAGCTCTACTACTGACAATGCAGTAGAGACATCGGGTGCCTTAAGCATTAGCAGTTCTACAGGAAGTAGTCTAGCCCTTGCTAGTAGTGAGCAGAATGCTATTTCTGCTGACAGTTTGACAGTTGACAATGCCACGCTGAATTTGACTTCGGATGCCAAGGATGGGATTCATGTGGCCAAAAGTGTAGTCTTAAACAAAGCCAATCTAACTATTACAGCAGCTGATGACGGCATTCAAGCTGAAGATGAAACGGATGTCAATAGCGGGGATGTGACCATCAAAGATTCTACAGTAACTATTAATGCTTCGGACAAGGGGATAACTGTGACGGATGAGATAGCAGTCAGCGGCTCTTCAACGGTTAATGTCACGGCAGGAGACGAAGGAATTGAGGGCCGCTATATCAATCTGACAGGCGGTTCTGTTACGGTCAATGCTGGAGACGATGGTCTTAATGCGACAGAATGGACAAGTAAGACCAATGCTGATACAAGCAGTTTGGCCAATACAATAGCTGATTTGGAGAACTCGGTGGCTATCAATATTGACGGAGCTAATGTTATCGTCGTAGCAGGTGGTGACGGTATAGACAGTAATGGCAATGTCACTGTCAAGAGCGGCAGTCTTTATGTGACCCAGACCAGTGCTGATAATGCTGCTATCGATTATGATGGGACAGGGATTATTTCTGGTGGAACGGTTTGGGCAATAGGGAATCAAGGAATGGCTCAAGCTTTCACTACAGGATCCAGTCAGTCCTATATTATAGCCAATGTCAGTGGTAATGCTGGAGATACAGTCACGGTGACAGACAGCAGTGGCAATGTTGTTGCCCAGACTGTTGCAGCATCTTCCTTTGGCAATGTAGTCTTCAGTACAGAAGCTTTGGTCGAGGGTGAAAGCTATACAATTACAACTTCTAGTGGTAACTCAGCTACAGCAACTGCTACCGAAGAAGGCAGTAATAAAGAATTTGGAATGGGTGGTCCTATGGGAAATCCAAGTGCTATGGGACAGTTTGCTCCAGGAATGAACTCTACCGATGGTAGCCAGCCAACTCCTCCAAACTGGGATGGTACTGGAACGCCACCAACACCACCTACAGGAATAACAAGATTTTCTCCGACCAATACTGCTGACGGAGTTCAGTTTGCAGTACAAGCTGCTGCAGTTGATACATCTTTAGCTGATACCATTAGTAAGTCGGATTCAGATTCATCAAATGGGGATCCGGAATTCCAAAGTCAAGTCTTATATGACACAAGTTCGCTTCCAGACTTAGAAATAGAAGCAGCTGCAACTCAAACGAGCCAGTCTCTTCAATCTGACCAATCACCGCAAGCTGAGACAGCTAGCAGGGGAACGCAGTTTTCTGTAAAATCCAAGCCCCAAACTCTATCCGCCATAAAGAGTAAATCTTCAGGCAATACAGTTTCTCAAAATGTATCTAACACAGCATCAGAAAAATCTACCAAAACTTCAAGCTTGTCAAGTCTGCCCGATACTGGCGAGAAAGCTCAGTTTGGTCTAACATCTTTGGGCGGCATTGCTATCTTATCAGGAACAGGTCTCTTTATCAAAAAGAAAAAAGAGGACTAGTTTATCCTTGTAACATTCGTATTTGAAAGGACAGAGCAAGACCTCTGCCTTTTCTTTTTTAGCTTAGATATCTTGCTATCTTCCAGTTCTGTAAGCACAGTCTGATAGAGCTTTTTTGCTTTTTTCATTCTTGAAAGATATAGGAAAACATGCTATAATGAAAAGAACATTCTAAAAATCGGAAAGATTATTATATAGTAAGGAAAAAAATGGCAAATATTTTAAAGACTATCATTGAAAATGATAAAGGTGAATTAAGAAAATTAGAAAAAATGGCTGACAAGGTCTTGGCTTATGAAGACGAAATGGCAGCTTTGTCTGATGAAGAACTTCAGGCAAAAACAGAAGAATTCAAGAAACGCTATGCTGATGGCGAAACTTTAGATCAGCTCTTATTTGAAGCTTTTGCGGTTGTCCGTGAAGGAGCTAAGCGAGTGTTGGGCCTTTTCCCTTATAAGGTTCAGGTTATGGGGGAATTGTTCTCCATCATGGTGACGTTCCAGAGATGCGTACCGGTGAAGGAAAAACCTTGACTGCGACGATGCCAGTTTACTTAAATGCCCTTGCAGGCAAAGGTGTGCACGTTGTCACAGTCAATGAATACCTGACTGAGCGTGACGCGACCGAAATGGGTGAACTTTACTCTTGGCTGGGCCTTTCTGTCGGTATCAATCTGGCCGCTAAGTCTCCATCTGAGAAGAAAGAAGCATACGCTTGCGACATTACCTATTCAACCAATGCTGAGATCGGCTTTGACTACCTGCGTGATAACATGGTAGTCCGCGCTGAAAACATGGTGCAGCGTCCACTCAACTATGCCTTGGTCGATGAGGTGGACTCAATCCTGATTGACGAAGCTCGGACACCATTGATTGTATCTGGACCAGTTTCTTCAGATACCAACCAGCTTTATCATATGGCTGACCACTATGTCAAATCTCTGGATAAGGACGACTACATCATTGATGTTCAGTCTAAGACGATTGGTCTGTCTGACTCAGGGATTGACAAGGCAGAAAGCTACTTCAAGCTGGACAATCTCTACGATATTGAAAATGTTGCTCTGACTCACTTTATCGACAATGCTCTGCGAGCTAACTACATCATGCTCCTTGACATTGACTATGTGGTCAGTGAAGATCAGGAAATTCTGATTGTTGATCAGTTTACTGGTCGGACTATGGAAGGCCGCCGTTACTCTGACGGTCTCCACCAAGCGATTGAAGCCAAAGAAGGCGTGCCGATTCAGGAAGAAACAAAGACTTCTGCTTCTATTACTTATCAGAACCTCTTCCGTATGTATAAGAAGCTGTCCGGTATGACAGGTACAGCTAAGACGGAGGAAGAAGAGTTCCGCGAAACATACAACATTCGTGTTATTCCGATTCCAACCAACCGTCCGGTAGCACGTATTGACCATTCTGACCTGCTCTACCCAAGTATTGATTCTAAGTTCAAGGCAGTTGTTCAGGATGTTAAAGAGCGTCATGAAAAAGGCCAGCCAGTTCTGGTCGGTACCGTTGCGGTTGAAACCAGTGATTATATTTCTAAGAAATTGGTAGAAGCTGGGGTTCCTCACGAAGTTCTTAATGCGAAAAACCACTATAAAGAGGCACAAATTATCATGAACGCTGGTCAACGTGGGGCAGTTACTATTGCGACCAATATGGCCGGACGGGGAACCGATATCAAGTTGGGTGAAGGTGTTCGCGAACTGGGCGGTCTCTGCGTGATCGGTACAGAGCGCCATGAAAGCCGCCGGATTGACAATCAGCTGCGCGGACGTTCAGGCCGTCAGGGTGATCCAGGTGAGTCACAGTTCTACCTCTCACTGGAAGATGAGCTTATGCGCCGCTTTGGGTCAGAGCGCATTAAAGCTCTCTTGGATCGAATGAACCTTAGTGACGAAGATTCTGTTATCAAATCTGGCATGCTGACCCGTCAGGTAGAGGCAGCTCAGAAGCGTGTCGAAGGAAATAACTACGATACGCGGAAACAAGTCTTGCAGTATGACGATGTGATGCGTGAGCAACGGGAAATTATCTATGCCGAGCGCCACGATGTCATTACTGCTGACCGTGACCTCAGTCCCGAAATCCAGGCTATGATTAAGCGGACTATCAACCGTATCGTTGATGGCAGCAGCCACTCTGATCAGGATGATAAGATTGAAGCGATTTTAAACTTTGCTAAGTATAACTTGGTTTCAGAAGATTCTATTTCAGATAGCGATTTGGAAGGCAAGTCTGACCAAGAAATCAAAGATTATCTGTTTGAACGTGCGTTGGAAGTCTACGACAGTCAAATTGCTAAGCTGCGAGATGAAGAAGCAGTGCGTGAATTCCAGAAGGTCTTGATTCTGCGCGTAGTGGACAGCAAGTGGACTGATCATATTGATGCCCTTGACCAGCTGCGCAATGCTGTTGGACTGCGTGGTTATGCACAAAATAACCCAGTTGTCGAATACCAAGCAGAGAGTTTCCGTATGTTCAATGACATGATTGGCTCCATCGAGTTTGATGTGACTCGTCTGATGATGAAAGCGCAGATTCATGAGCAAGAGCGTCCGCGGACAGAGCGTGCTATCAGTACGACTGCTACCCGCAATATCTCTGCTAAGGCGCCAAATATGCCTGAGAATGCAGACCTGTCTAACGTAAAGAGAAACGACCCTTGTCCATGTGGCTCTGGCAAGAAGTTCAAGAACTGTCACGGCCGTAGAAAGTAAGCATAAAAGAAGGAGAATAGATGACCTTTAAAGCAACCAGTCAACCCATTGATGTGGCAGAAGTTCGCCAACTTGCTAAGCTAGAAGGCGACATGCTCGCTCGCAAGGAAAAGCGTGACCGAGAGTTAGAAGCAATTCTGCGTGGTCAGGATGACCGCATTCTCTTGGTCATTGGTCCCTGCTCTTCAGATAATGAAGAAGCGGTGCTGGAGTATGCCAAGCGTCTATCTGCTCTCCAAGAAGAAGTAAAAGACCGTATTTTCATGGTCATGCGTGTTTATACTGCCAAGCCTCGGACGAACGGAGATGGCTACAAAGGGCTTATTCACCAGCCTAATGCGACGGCCGCTCCAAGTCTGATTAACGGCATCAAGGCAGTCCGCAATCTGCACTATCGGGTTATTTCCGAGACAGGCATGACGACGGCTGATGAGATGCTCTATCCAGAAAATCTGCCTCTGGTAGATGATTTGATTTCTTACATGGCTGTCGGAGCTCGCTCAGTCGAAGACCAGCAGCACCGCTTTGTTGCCAGTGGAGCAGACCTGCCAACGGGCTTGAAGAATCCAACCTCTGGCAATCTCAATGTCATGTTTAACGGCATCTATGCAGCTCAGAACAAGCAGAGTTTCCTCTTTTCAGGTAAGGAAGTCGAAACATCTGGCAATCCCTTGGCGCATGCCATTTTGCGCGGTGCTCTGAATGAGTACGGTAAGAATATTCCCAATTACTATTATGATAACCTGCTGGACACCATTGCCCAGTATGAAAAAATGGGCTTAGAAAATCCCTTTATCATCATTGACACCAATCATGATAACTCTGGTAAGCAGTATCTGGAGCAGGTTCGTATCGTTCGCCAGACTCTGATTAACCGGGACTGGAATGAAAAGATTAAGGCTACAGTACGTGGCTTTATGATTGAGTCTTATCTGGAAGACGGTCGTCAGGACGAACCAGAAGTCTTTGGCAAGTCCATTACTGATCCTTGTCTGGGCTGGGCCAATACAGAACAGCTGGTTCGTGAAATTTATGATACATTAGGAAAATAGTATGGCATTTATAGAAAAAGGTCAGAAGATTGACATTGAGCAGATTAAGTCCAGAACCAGATTGACTGGTCAGGCCTTGGCTCATAAAAACAAGCGAGACCAAGAACTAGCTGAGATTCTCAGTGGTGAAGACGAGCGTATTCTCTTGGTGATTGGCCCTTGTTCATCGGACAATGAAGAGGCTGTGCTGGAGTATGCCCGCCGTTTGTCAGAGCTGCAGAAGAAGGTCGCGGATAAGATTTTTATCGTAATGCGGGTCTATACTGCTAAGCCGCGGACCAATGGGGATGGCTATAAGGGCTTAGTTCACCAGCCGGATACTTCTAAAGCACCTAGCCTTATCAATGGTTTGCAGGCAGTTCGTCAGCTGCACTACCGCGTCATTACAGAGACTGGTCTGACGACGGCTGATGAGATGCTCTATCCGTCCAATCTTGTGCTGGTAGATGACTTGGTTAGCTATCATGCTGTGGGTGCCCGCTCAGTTGAAGATCAGGAGCACCGTTTTGTGGCGTCAGGTATTGACGCTCCGGTCGGCATGAAAAATCCAACTTCTGGCAATCTGGGTGTTATGTTTAACGCTGTCTATGCGGCACAAAATAAGCAGACTTTCCTTTTTCATGGTCAGGAAGTAGAAACCTCTGGGAATTCTTTGGCTCACGTTATTCTGCGTGGGGCTACCAATGAATATGGTAAAAATATTCCAAATTTCTACTATGAGAATATGCTGGATGCCATTTCCTACTATGAAAAGATGGGCTTGGAGAATCCTTTCATCGTCATTGATACCAATCACGATAACTCAGGCAAGCAGTATCTGGAACAGATTAGGATTGTGCGTCAGACCTTGCTTAATCGGGATTGGAACGAAAAGATTAAGAGATCGGTTCGTGGTTTTATGATTGAGTCTTATCTGGAAGACGGTCGGCAAAATGAGCCGGAAGTCTTTGGTAAATCCATCACCGACCCTTGCCTGGGCTGGGACAATACTGTTCAGCTCATTGAAGAAATTTACAACACTTTAGATAAATAAGGAAAATTGAAAGGGACAGTCTTGACCTGTAAAGAGGACTAACTGTCGGGTGAAGATGAACTCAGCTGGCGGCCCAGCTGAGTTTTGTCGCCTTTCCAGAGAATGATATGATAAAAGGACACGGAATTGACATAGAAGAGTTGACTGCCATTGAGCGAGCCTATCTGAAAAATGCCCACTTTGCAAAGAAGGTGCTGACCGAGGCGGAGCTTTCTCGTTTTGAGGAGTTATCCGGCAAGCGGAAAATCGAATTTCTGGCTGGCCGTTGGGCTGCCAAGGAGGCTTTTTCTAAAGCTTGGGGAACCGGTATCGGTAAACTCAGGTTTCAGGACTTGGAGATTTTAAATGATCGCCAGGGAGCGCCTTATTTCAGCCGGTCACCTTTTACTGGGAAGGTTTGGATTTCGCTCAGCCACGCTGCTGGCTTAGTTACAGCCAGCGTAATTTTGGAGGAAAATGATGAAAGCTAGTCTGCATAGACCCAGCAAGGCAGTGATTGATTTAGCTGCCATTGCTTTTAATATTAGACAACTGAGTGCCCATCTGCCTCAGACGACAGAGAAGTGGGCTGTCGTCAAGGCCAATGCTTATGGTCACGGATCTATTGAGGTTTCTAAGCACATTGAGCCACTCGTAGATGGATTTTGTGTGTCTAATATTGATGAAGCCTTGGAGCTTCGCTCAGCTGGCATTAGCAAAAAAATTCTGGTGTTAGGAGTATCAGATCCGGCTGCGCTTCCGCTGGCTAGAAAGGGAAAGGTGTCTCTGACCGTAGCCAGTCTGGAGTGGTTGGATTTAGCTTTAGCTGCGGAAAAAGACTTAACAGGATTGAATTTTCATATCAAGATTGACTCTGGTATGGGGCGGATTGGTTTTCGAGATAGTCAGGAATCTCAGGAGGCAATC
Organism: Streptococcus sanguinis; assembly: GCA_013378335.1. Lineage (NCBI taxonomy): Bacteria > Bacillati > Bacillota > Bacilli > Lactobacillales > Streptococcaceae > Streptococcus > Streptococcus sanguinis. The sequence goes on along the minus strand of CP040556.1, from coordinate 1,848,444 downwards.
CATCGCTTGCAGGCTGCTGGGGCTGTCGCGGAGGGAATTTTTACCCACTTTGCAACAGCAGATGAAGCGGAGCCCCATAAGTTTGAAGCCCAGCTGACTCGTTTTCATCAGATCTTATCTGAGCTGGACAGTGTGCCTCCTCTCGTTCACGCTAGTAATTCCGCCACCTCTCTCTGGCACAGCGAGACCGTTCTAAATGCCGTCCGGCTAGGTGACATCATCTATGGTCTCAACCCTAGCGGAACTGTTTTAGAACTTCCTTATGAATTCAAGCCGGCCTTATCTCTGGTCTCAGAATTGGTACATATCAAGGAAGTTGAGGCTGGAGCAGATATTGGCTATGGAGCCACCTACACCAGCGAGTCTCAAGAGTGGATTGGTACCATTCCTTTGGGCTATGCGGATGGCTGGACACGGGATATGCAGGGCTTTGATGTCTTGATTGATGGTCAGCGTTGCCCGCTTGTTGGCCGCGTTTCCATGGACCAGATTACAGTGCGCCTGCCTCAGGCTTATCCCCTTGGCACGCCGGTTGTGTTGATTGGAAATAGCGGAGCAGAGACCATTACGGCGACAGATGTGGCAGAAAAGCGTGGCACCATTAACTATGAGGTGGTTTGTTTGATTAGCGACCGTGTACCGAGGGTCTATAAAGACTAAGAAGACTAATGCAGGGCACAGCTTGAAGTATTTGATAATGTTCTAGCTTGGCCCCCTATCTGCTATATTAGCACCGCAGCAGTATCAGAACTGAAGGAGGAATTATGAATTTACACCAACCTTTGACGGTTCTGCCTGGTGTGGGACCGAAATCAGCAGAAAAATTTACCAAGCTAGGTCTAGAGACCTTGCAGGATTTACTGCTTTATTTTCCTTTTCGTTATGAGGATTTTAAGAGCAAGAATGTCTTGGACTTGGAGGATGGAGAAAAGGCAGTTATTTCTGGTCAGGTCGTGACCCCAGCCAATGTCCAGTATTATGGCTACAAACGCAATCGCCTGCGCTTCACCATCAAGCAAGGGGAAGTCGCTCTGGCAGTTAATTTCTTTAACCGGCCTTATCTAGCGGACAAGATTGAAGTGGGGGCTAATATAGCCGTCTTTGGAAAGTGGGACAAAGCCAAGGCCAGTCTGACTGGAATGAAACTGCTGGCTCAGGTAGAGGACGACTTGCAGCCTGTCTATCGGCTGGCTCAGGGAATTAGTCAGGCCAGTTTGGTCAAGCTGATTAAGACTGCCTTTGACCAAGGATTGGACTTGCTCTTAGAGGAAAATCTACCCCAGTCTCTGTTGGAACGCTACCAGCTAGTGAGCAGAGTGGAGGCTGTGCGGGCCATGCATTTTCCAAAGGACTTTGCGGATTACAAGCAGGCTCTTCGGCGGGTTAAATTTGAAGAACTTTTTTATTTCCAGATGCAGCTGCAGGTCTTGAAGAGAGAAACCAAGGCTGTCAGCAATGGATTGAAGATTGATTGGCAGTCGGGTGCTGTGGCCGTGAAAAAGAAGAGCTTACCTTTTGAGCTGACTTCGGCTCAGGAGCGCAGTCTGACAGAGATTTTGCAGGATTTGCGGTCGCCTGGGCACATGAATCGCCTGCTGCAGGGCGATGTGGGAAGCGGAAAGACAGTGGTCGCTGGTCTGGCTATGTATGCTGTTTATACAGCAGGCTTTCAATCAGCTCTGATGGTTCCAACAGAAATTTTGGCTGAGCAGCATTTTGACAGCCTAGCTCAGCTATTTCCAGAATTGAAGCTAGCCCTACTTACTGGGGAATGAAAGCAGCTGAACGCCGGGAAACCTTGGCAGTGATTGAAAAGGGTCAGGTGGACATGATTGTCGGAACCCATGCCTTGATTCAGGAAGGAGTCCGTTACCATGCATTGGGCTTGGTCATCATTGACGAGCAGCATCGCTTTGGGGTGGAGCAACGCCGGATTTTACGGGAAAAGGGAGACAATCCTGATGTTCTCATGATGACGGCGACGCCTATTCCCAGAACCCTTGCTATTACAGCTTTTGGTGATATGGATGTGTCCATTATTGACCAGATGCCGGCGGGACGCAAACCTATCATCACTCGCTGGGTCAAGCATGAGCAGTTGGAAGTCGTCCTCGACTGGCTGAAAAAAGAGCTCCACAAGGGCGCTCAGGTCTACTTTATTTCTCCCTTGATTGAGGAATCTGAGGCGTTGGATCTTAAGAATGCCATTGCCTTAGAAGAAGAACTGACAGCCTATTTTGGTCGTCAGGCCCAAGTGGTTCTGCTTCATGGCAAGATGAAGAGCGAGGAAAAAGAGGCGATTATGCAGGACTTCAAGGAAGGACGGACTGATATTCTGGTCTCTACCACGGTCATTGAGGTCGGAGTCAACGTCCCCAATGCTACGGTGATGATCATCATGGATGCGGACCGCTTTGGACTCAGCCAGCTTCATCAGCTGAGAGGTCGTGTCGGCCGAGGGAACAAGCAGTCTTATGCCGTCCTTGTTGCCAATCCTAAGACGGAGTCGGGCAAGCGCCGCATGAAAATCATGACTGAGACGACCGATGGTTTCCTGCTGGCTGAGGAGGATCTGAAAATGCGAGGCTCTGGAGAAATCTTTGGCACTCGGCAGTCTGGTATTCCTGAGTTTCAAGTGGCAGACATCGTAGAAGATTATCCGATTTTAGAAGAAGCCAGAAAGGTTGCCAGCCAGATTACAGCTGATCCGAACTGGCGGACAGATCCTAGTTGGCGCTTGATTGCTCTTCATTTGGACAAGCGAGATTACCTAGATTAAGAGTTCTTTGGATTAAGTTTCCTGCAAGTTATTTATAAGTAGGCTTTAAGGTTGAGGGATTATACTATTGTCAAATCAAAGAAAGAGGTAGGACCAATGACAATATAAACATCCCTTAAAATCCCGTAACCAAAGCTTGAAGACTAGAAGACCTACGAGGTATGAGCCACTCAAAGAATAAGAATAATTTAGAATTTTTTCATCATAAATTTCCTAACAAATCACAAGCTTCACTCGATCGGTGAAGTTTTTTTGTATTTAATTGAAAATACTTGTTCATTTCAAATAGTAGATAAGGATTGCTGTCGGACTTCTTTGACTATAAGCTTTCCCTAAGAAATCTATAAGAGATTCTTAAGTTTAGGGCTGTATCCTTATATCCAAGTAAGAACAAAAAGATTAACTGCCAAACTTGAGGTCAAACGCCCCAAGAGTTTCGTTTTTGCTCTTAAAGAATGAATGATAAGCGAGGTAAAAGCTATGAAAGTTGCAATCAAAGTCCACTATCCCAAGACATTTAAGCCAGCTCAGAAAATGGAGGTGACTTATGGTAAATGATTATATTTTTGAAATTCTAGAATCTCTGTTTGAGGTTATCTTCTAAGTCCAGCGATTCAATGAAGTTTTTCCAGTGTTAGAATATGAAAGAGTCAAAAAAGAGGCTGGGACAAAAGTCCTAGCCTCTCAATTGTCTTTGGATTGTCGAGCAAGACGCAGTGGTTGAGTGGGCTCTATTACGCTGATTTCATCAGCTTTTACAGCCCTACTCAACTGTGCGGAGGTGGGACGACGAAATCGAATTCTAACGAATTACCGATTTCTGTCCCACTCTCTTTTTGATTTAAAGAAAATAAATAGGGACTTTTTCTCTCAGCCTTCCATATAATCTCGGAGTTCTTGGCCTTTTAGTCCAGCATTCAGGGCGATGAGCAGTTTGATTCTGGCCTTTTGGGCATTGAGCTCTTTGACAAAGAAGATACCAGCCTGGTGCAGCTGAACGCCGCCTCCTTCATAAGCATAGACTGGCTCAGCGATCCCGTTAAAGCAGCGAGAGACCAGAGCGATTGGCAGTCCGGCTGCTATCATATCAGCCAGCTTGTCAGCTACTTCCTTGGGGAGGTTGCCAGCACCGAATGCCTCTATGATGAGGCCGTCTATCTTGTCTAAATCCAGCATGTCCAGAAGCTCTGTCTTCATACCAGCATAAGCTGGAATGATGGGCACCAGACCAGAGATGCTGTTTAAGTCAAAGCGGACCCGAGGTTCCGCTGTCTTAAAATAGAGAATTTCCTGCTTCATAATCAAGCCAAGTGGTCCGTGAGTCGGTGTCTGGAAGGTGCTGACATTGGTCGTGTGGGTTTTGGTTACATACTTGGCAGCATGTGCCTCGTCATTCATAACGACAAGCACGCCTTTATCACTGGCTTTTTCATCACTAGCCACCCGCAGGGCTGTCAGGTAGTTATAGACTCCGTCGCTCCCCAGCTCATTGGAACTGCGCATAGCTCCGGTCAGAACTACTGGAATCTTCGGCAGCTGCATAGTATCCAGAAAGTAAGCCGTCTCTTCTAAAGTGTCCGTCCCATGAGTAATAACTACTCCGTCAAATTGGTCAGCACTGGCTTTGATTTTTTGGTAAAGTTTGAGCATGTGCTGGGGCGTGATATGAGGACTGGGAATATTAAAAAAGTCAATGACTTCCGTCTCAATCCCCTTTAGCGGAACTGTCACATGGTTCATAGGGTTATCAGCATTGGTAACGACAGCCCCAGAGCCGTCAGCCTGCATGGAAATGGTTCCTCCTGTGTGCAGGACCAAGATTTTCTTTGTCATAAATCCTTTTTCTCCTTGTAGTCATGATGCAGATTCAAAAACTTACATTCTGTTTTCATAGAGTTTTCAATCCTGTTGCATAGATATTACTCCAGCTTTTCTTTTCTGCAATTCATGTGATTGTATGTCATTTTTGTGTTATAATTTATTGTATCATAAAAGGAAAGAATGAGAAAATCAATGGAAGTAAAGGCCGTCTTTTTTGATATTGATGGGACACTGGTCAATGACAGTCGAACGGTTTTGAAATCTACAGAAAAGGCTATTCAGAGTTTAAAGGAGCAAGGAATATTGGTTGGTTTGGCAACAGGCCGTGGTCCTTTCTTTGTCAAACCTTTTATGGAGCAATTGGACTTAGACTTTGCTGTGACCTACAATGGCCAGTATATTTTTTCAAGAGACAGGGTAATTTCTGCCAGTCCTATTGACAAGCAGAGTTTGCGGGATTTAATCGCCTATGCTAAGAAGCATCGGAAAGAAATTTCCTTGGGGACGGCTGAGGCTATGCTGGGCTCCAAGATTATGTCCTTCGGCATGAGCCCGTTCTCCCAGTGGACTAGCCGCTTCATCCCTAAGCGAATGGCGCGAACAGTCAGTCATGGATTTAATAAGGTCATCAGCAAGGCCCTGCCCCAGCATGAAAAGGATCTCCTGCAGCTGATTCAGGAGCCGATTTATCAAGCTTTGATTTTGGCCAGTCCAGAAGAAAGCCGTAAGATTGAAGCAGACTTTCCTGACTTGAAATTTACCCGCAGCAGCCCCTATGCGGTCGATATTATCAATAAAGACACGTCTAAGCTAGAAGGGATTCGCCGAGTTGGCAAGGAATATGGCTTTGACATTCATCAGGTCATGGCCTTCGGCGACTCTGACAATGACTTGGAAATGCTATCGGGAGTTGGACTGTCCATTGCTATGGGAAATGGAACTAGCTCGGTCAAGGAAGTGGCCAAGCACACAACCACCAGCAATAGTCAGGATGGGATTCACAAGGCTCTGGAGCATTTTGGTATCCTAGCGAGGGAAAAGGTCTTTACCAGCAGCGACCATCACTTTAATAAGGTTAAAGAGTTCCATAGTGTCATGGATGAAAGTACTCAGGAAGAGCCTATTGCCTGGACGCCTCAGGACGCTCGCTATCGGGCAGGCTTCAAACTGGAAGAGCTGGTCGAGTTTCTGCGAGCGGCTAGTAAGTCAGAGGAAGACTTTGACAGCTCTATAGCCTATCTCCATCAGGCGCTGGATCAGGCTGCCGATAAGGTTCGCTCCAAGAGTCAGGCTGAGGTTTCTCTGGTCGGTCAGGTAGATGCCTTGATTGATACTCTTTACTTTACTTATGGCAGTTTTGTCCTGATGGGAGTGGATCCAGAGCAGCTGTTCGATATTGTCCATCGGGCTAATATGGGCAAAATTTTCCCAGACGGGAAGGCTCACTTCGACCCCGTCACCCATAAAATCCTCAAACCAGATGACTGGGAAGAAAAATACGCTCCCGAAGGAGCTATCAAAGAAGAACTGGAACGACAGATTCAAGCTTACCAGCGTAGCATCGAGCAGAAAGAAGAAAACAAAGAATAAATACTTCAAGAGCAGACTATTTCTTGGAAATTTTTTGCTCTTTTTTTATTTTATGGTACAATAAGAAAAAAATGTAGAGGAGAGGACGGATGGATCAATACCAAGTTAAGAGCGACCTATCAACAGCAGCCCGTCATGCAACAGCAATCGGGGATGCAAATTTCCTGCAGATGATGGCTATTACTCGAGATTCGCAGACAACTGTTGCTGGAAATTCTAATGCAAATGCAGGGATTTCACATGTTGAAAGCTTACAAGGGCAGCTCGGGGCACACATTACAAGTATTATTCAGAATGTTCATAGTGTAGCAGCAGAGTTTGAGGATAAGGATGCTATGATTCGTCAAAGTCTGACTACTAACTATTTACCGCCTAAAAAGGAACCGACAGTCACTAAAAAAGATTTAGGTCTGAATACCTTGACTGCTTTGGAGGAATAATCAATGCAGGAAGATAAGCGATGGGCTGACTTGTTGGCCAAGGAGCGGAGACTTGCTGATCATGAATGGGAACTCTATCAAAAGTTGGGGCAGGCAAAAGCTCAAGAAGAAGATGTATTATGTCAGTTGGATTCTATGGGGACGTGGTTTCATGATCTGTCTTATGATTTCGAAGGAAGCCGATATTACAGTAAGATAGCCGATTGTCAGCTAGATTTTTCTCATCAAAGCAGACAACTAAAGATTGATATAGAGGATCAGATACAAAAACTGCGGAAAGAACATCAAAATGCAGAAAATCAGCTAGAGGAAGTATACCAAGAGAAGCGTGTCTTAGCTGTCGAGGAGTAAAGATGAGTATTGATATGTATTTAGAAGCTGCTCGAACGCAGGCAGAAAGCCTTGGGCGAGCGGTTGAACAATGTTTGGGGCAGAATCTCAAATTAATAAGCGTTTTATCAGCTTTTCATAATGAGGATGAACTAACAGGTAAAGCCTATGATTCTGCCAAAAATCATGTTGTTGGAACTGTTATCCCGATTGTTCAGGGAGTCATTCTCTATCAGGAAGCGATAGCCTTAGCTTGTCAAAATTTTGTTAGTAACTACACAGCAGAAGTAGATGGTAAGAGCTGGCGCCAATCAGAACTGGAAGAGAAAATTCGTTTTGCGGAACAGCAACTGGCAGAGTTGGAACGCAAATCTCAACTCTATTCAAATAATAAGGGTATGTCTATTGTGGACTTCAGCGCTTCCATCGCTGTAGCAGAAAGTGCTAAGCAAGTCTTCCAAGAAATTTTGGATAATTTGCTTGCCTTCAATGATAGTTCACCAACTATCTTCGCGGAGGCTGAGTCTTACTTGGCAGCCGCATCTACGGGGCTATCTCAGGCAGGTCAGAGCTGGGATGCGTCGACTCAGACTTATCTCCCTCCTCGCCGAGATGCTGATCTCAGCTGGAAAGCTACCATCAATTCTGGATGGACTAAGCGGCAGGAGATGATTGAGGAAGTGAAGAGGCAAAATGCCAAGAAGACAGAGTTTGATAGAATCGCAGAGATGGATTATGATGATTTGCTTCATAATTATTCTGAAATTATTTCAGCAAAAGAGAGTGGCGATTTAAACAGTCCACTCTATAAGCCAAATAAGACTCAATATAGGCTTAGACTTGAAAAAGCTGTTGTTAAGAGGTACGAAGAAGTAAAAGACTTACCTCGGAAAAACAATGTTAGTAAGTATACTTTGCAGAAAGTGGATCCCTTTTTCAAAGCAAAGATTGACCGAATGAACCAGAAGGAGCTGGAAGAATATTATCCTGGATTAAAATTTAGTCCTATAGCTCCGATTCTAGATCATAACTATTATTCATCCGAAACAGATGAGGCGAATGATATATATCTGGCTGCTCGCTATCAAGAATTGGATAGCCAAAATCCTATCAGTAAACATGATCCCAACTTTGAGCAAAAACGTTTTGAGTATATCGCTGAAACGGGACTTGATCCAGCCACAGGTAAAGAGGCTGATAAGGAACTCCTGAATTATGCCACAAACTATGCCAAGTATGCACCGAGTATAAAAGCGGGTTATGACTTCCTCATGGTAGGGACAGCAGCTTGGAGTACTCGGGCTTATAATAAGGATATACAAACACAAAGGGCTGATGCCCAGATTAATGAGTATTATCAGATTAAGGATGCGGTGAGGACTCAGAACGCGGGGAGTCAGTCGGTGGTTGGCCCTCAACTTCCATCAAAGAATTGGACTCCGGAATTGCCAGAAATTACCCCTGTTTATGGTCCCAATATAGTTTCTGAGGGCTGGAGACCTAAAATGCCAATATTGACTGAAGGAAACACTGACATCCCGAAACCAACTTTCAAACCAAGTATGGAAATTCCTGTTAATGAAAGAGGTTATACTAAATCAAGTTTAAAACTTGGTAGAGAAGTTCATAAAGAGTATAAAGCTTCAGAAATAAATGGAAGTACTCGGAGGAAAGAATTTGTACTACCAAGTGGGAGGAGAGTTGACTTTATTGATTTTGAAAACCAGACTGTTTATGAATTGAAGCCAAATAATCCTAAACAGATTAAATTAGGCGTGAAGCAACTTCAAGGATATATTGAGGAAATAAATGCTGAATTCGGAGGAAATTGGAAGGGTGTCTTAGATACTTACTAATAAAGAGGTAAATTATGAACAAAACAGAATTTAAAAAGATTGTTGGTGAAACTTTGAAATCACAAGGTTTTGCTTATGAAAATAAATATTATACATTTGAAAATACTGATTTAAAGGTATTTATTGGCTTTCAAAAATCTAACTTTGAGAACTCTTTCTATATCAATTACGGCTTTTTGATCAAAGGTATTTATGATGGGAAATTACCTCTATATAAACAGGGTTTGGAAGACTTTGGTGGTAGATTTGTTTATCAGGACCTAGATAGCTATAATCTAGAGAAGATAACCTCAGAAAGTTTAGTGGCTTCTATTAATAGTAATATCAAAATGTTGATTCAGCCTGCCTTTGATGATGGACTAGCAAACTATTTTGAGTTGTACCCTCACTTCAAGTTTCTTTGTAAAAAACGTGTGAAAGAATATCTGGGCTTCTAATTTTTAATGAATAATACAGAATTCAAAAAAATTGTTGGCGAAACTTTGAAATCACAAGGTTTTGCTTATGAAAATAAATATTATACATTTGAGAATGCTGATTTAAAGGTATTTATTGGCTTTCAAAAATCTAACTTTGAGAACTCTTTCTATATCAATTACGGCTTTTTTATAAAAAAGCTTCATGAAAAATTAGAGAGGTTAAGTCACGGTTTTGGAGATTTTAGAGGTCGCTTTGTTTACAATGATAACGACAAAATGATTGGAGATTACAAATTATCTGATTTGACGAAGGAAAGTCTTTCAGAGAGTATTTTAGAGAATACAGAGAAGTTTATTAAACTAGCCTTTGAGAGAGGGATTGATGACTATTTGGAAATGTATCCTCACTTAAAACGAAGACTTCCTTTGACAGTAAAGGAATATTTAGATTCCACCTACAAATGAACAAAGCAGAATTCAACAAGATTGTTGGAGAAACTTTGAAATCACAAGATTTTGCTTATGAAAATAAATGGAAGAAAAAATGGACAGAGGGGAAGATATTTTTCCCGTAATCTTAGAAGATTGAACTAGTATAAAGAAATTGGGGTAAGAGTGATTTCCTTGCCCTTTTCGCATCATAAATTTGTTAAGCAAACACGATCCTAACTTCGAGCAAAAACGTTTTGACTATATCGCTGAAACGGGCCTTGATCCAGTCACAGGCAAAAAGGCTGATGAGGAACTCCTGAATTATGCCACAAACTATACCAAGTATGCACCGAGTATAAAAGCGGGTTATGACTTCCTAATGGTAGGGGCAGCAGCTTGGAGTACTCGGGCTTATAATAAGGATTTACAAACACAAAGGGCTGACACCCAGATTAATAAGTATTATCAGATTAAGGATGCGGTGAGGAATAATGTTGTAAAAGATATCCCTATAAAAATCGGGATGCCAGATAACGCTAATTATGCCCAAAAGACATATAGCAATTCATTTAGTGAAATGGGCAGAGAAAAATATTCTGAGTTGGCTGGGGAACCAATTAACACAATTGATGATTTAGTTGATTCTATAAATACTAAAAAAATATCAATAAGCGAGTTACCGGTTGAATATATCGAAAGGGATGGACATACCTTGATATTGAATACCAGAACTTCTCAAGCACTAACCCAAGCAGGTATCCCAAGGAGTGAATGGTTTACAATTAATAGAACAGGAAATTCTTTATATGAATCTTTACTTGATGGGCAATTAAAGCGTAATAAACTAACTTCTGAAGGTATATCAGAAGTTAGACCTAGCACACGAAAAGGAGATTAAAATGAATATCACAGAAAAATATATCTTACCAATGTTTTCTTCAAATTTAGTAAATGATCCAATTATTGAAATCAAAGGTATGCAAGTTTCTATTACAATATCAGGTTATGATGACGATGAGAATTTAAGCGAAGTTAAATTTAAATTCTATTCGGTAATTGAGTTTACTAAAACTTCCCCTGTTTTTGGAATTATTAATGGTTCTTATGATACACTCGTAGAGGTGCAAAGTTCTGAAAGATTGATTGAGTTAGAAACAATTAATAATCATGAATACTCATTTTGGTCCCCTAAGCACTATGCTCTTTATTTGGATGGATATGGATTTTTCCAAATATTTGCTAAAAAATTTGAGGTAGAGAGACTTGTTTGATTATCAAAAACTGAGCAGAGAAATTTCATATATTTTAAGACATAATCCTCAAAAATACAATTTAACGTTGGATAAAGAGGGGTGGGCAGACATTAATGATTTATTACAAAAATTAAATGCTAGATCTGAATGGAATGGTCTTTCTAAGAAAGACTTAGAGAAAATGATTGCTTCTTCTGATAAAAAAAGACATGAAATTCAGTCTGACAAGATTCGAGCCTTTTATGGTCATTCACTAAAAGAAAAGGTACAAAAAAATCCTTGCCAGCCACCTAATGTTTTATATCATGGAACTGTTGAAAAATTTGTAGATTCTATTCTCGAAAAAGGACTGATTACAAAGGAACGACAGTATGTACATCTATCTACAACTCCTGAAACAGCTAAAAAGGTTGCCTTAAGACGAGATAAAAAGGCAATTATTTTAAAAATTGATGCACATAAGGCCTGGGATTCAGGAATAAAATTTTATCTTGGAAACGAAGATATTTGGCTTTCAGAACCTATTGCTAGTAAATTTATATCTGTTTTAGAATAAATATTGAGATTAGGACATACTATTTCAATAAAAAGGGAAAATGTATGTGCATCTAGCCATACTTAATAATGAGAGGGATTTATTAATAATATAATTACACAGCTTGTGTCTGTTCAGGTTCTGTAATTATTCAATTAAACTTTTAAGGAATTCCTAAATCTTAAGCTGCACCAATCTTTTGGCGATGGATTAGCAAACTATTTTGAGTTACACCCTCATTTTAAGTTTCTTTGCAAAAACATGTGAAAGAATATCTGGGGTTCTAATTTTTAATGAATAATACAGAATTCAAAAAAATTGTTGGCGAAACTTTGAAATCACAAGGTTTTGCTTATGAAAATAAATGGAAGATAAAATGAACAGAGGGAAAGATATTTTTCCCGTGGTCTTAGAAGATTAATCAAGTATAAAGAATTTAGGGTAGGATGGTTTCCTTGCCCTTTTCGTATCATAGATTTGTTAAGCAACACAGTCCTAATTTCCTCGTGGTAGGGACAGCAGCTTGGAGTACTCGGGCTTATAATAAGGATATACAAACACAAAGGGCTGATGCCCAGATAAATGAGCATTATCATATTAAGGATGCGGTGAGGAATTCGAGTGTGGGGAGTCGGCCGATTGTCGGTCCTCAACTCCCATCAAAGAATTGGACACTAGAATTGCCGAAAGTTGAAACTAAGACAATCGTGGGAAGTCAGTCGATGGTGTCGGAGATTAATACAGGAGGGAATACTGATGCTCCTGCTATAAACACTGGAGGCGTAGAAGTTTCCAATAATTTGAACTTTAATTTGAATGATATAGATAGCTTTGATAACGCGAATATTAAAAGTGTTGAGGCTTTTTTAGACAATGAACTTCAAGGTTATAGGAAAGCGCCTTTGAAAAGGGGCGATGGAGTGAGATATTATGATGGTAAAGGAAATTCATGGCAATTAAATTATGGATATGAGAATGCGACAGATTATATACATGGAAAGCCATATTTGAAGACTACCTATAATGGGGAAATTGTTAGAATTCCATTACAAAAATAAAGGAAATTAAGATGGATAAAATAGATTTAATTGAATTACTACAATCATTTTTAGAAGAAGATGCAATAGTGAGTAGAATATTTTCATACTTTTGCCTACAAAAAAATTATAATATTGCTTTATTGGATAATATTATCTCAATTGGATTGAGAGAGAATATACTTATTATTATTAATTCTAGCGATGAGGACATTGAATACGACCGTATTGAATGGAAAAAAGATAATACTTATCAGGAAGTGATTTTTAGAAATCCAGAAAAATATGTTCCAGTTTTGTTTTCAGACGCTATTTTAATTCCTGAGCCTTTCTCGCAATTTTTAAAGTCTTGCTAAGTGAATTGTATAAAAGCGGGTTATGACTTCCTAATAGTAGGGACAGCAGCTTGGAGTACTCGGGCTTATAATAAGGATATACAAACACAAAGGGCTGATGCCCAGATTAATGAGTATTATCAGATTAAGGATGCGGTGAACAGGGTCAATGCAAATCCATCTGTGAATCAAAATGCATCATTTAGTAAATTAAATACAGAAATTTAGACTATTGATTTACAAGATGGAACTTGGCAAAAAGGAAATTCGGAACGTGGATTTTACATTGATGAAAATTTGAATGGAGGAAATAATGTGGGCAAAAATTATCCGGTAATAGATCGCTATGACCCCGTTACAGAAACAGCTACTAGCGTTAAAAGCCGAGATTTAAATGCTAAGACTTATCAAAACGGATCCAAACTTAAGAGCGTTGTCAAACAAGACATAAACAAATTAAAAGATTTTGAATTAGTTAATTGGAAAGGGATAGAATTGGAGGGCGAAACAATTACAAAAAGAAATTTGGATATAGTCGTTCCGAATACAAAATTAAGTCAAAGTCAGATAGATGGATTAAATGAAGCTATAGCATACGGGAAAGAGAATGGTGTTACAGTAAATATTTATGTTGGAGGAAAATAATGCAAAAAGTAGTAACCTTATATTTTAAACAAGAATTTGGTCTAATTGCCAGCGTTCGAACCATTAACAAAGTTAATAACTTACCAACCCAGTTAGATCCAGTTAGAATTGTTCGAGGAAAAGTAACTAAACTAGACTATAAAAAGCTCATTTTGGAAGGTTTTAAATTAGCTGAGAAATTTCCATATATTGAAAGACATCAGGAATATCGTTTTTGGGAAGTAGATGGAATTAAATCATATAAAACTTTTAATAAGCAGTTTTCTTGTATCAGAATTAGAGAAAAAGATGGTGTATGTTTGGTTCAGAAACTGAAGCGTATTGCTGATGGTGGCTACGGATTGGATAAAGGGTATGATTTTGAGTTTTCTATTTCTGATTTAGAAGCTAATATTCCCCATATTCAGCAACTTCTGACAGATTATGATGTTGACAGAAGCGAGAAACTTAATTTTAAATCGTTGGAGGATAATCTAATTTCCTACCAAGAATTACCTGACGGTTATGAAGATTTTGGAGATGGACATACAGATGCTTATCAAATGTACGCGGACAGTGAGAATTCTAAAAACATACTTGCTTTCATGATAGATAATGGCTATGATTCTTTTGAGTCCAAAGATATAGAATCCAAATTTATCCAGTTTTGGGGCCGCTTGAAGCTTATGAATATACATTTGTGGATGATGAGCAACTTTATGCTAGGGTATATGCTTTAAGTACTCAATATGAAATTTATTCTTATATTTTCAAAGATGGTGACTCTTATTTGGAAATTCAATATCAATTGGACCGCATTCATACTTCCACAGAGCAGAGAAAAAAGATTCAAGCAGATTTTGAAGAATTAATCCAGTCAGTAAAGGTTGAGAAAACCTAGTAGAAGAAGTAGTAGTGTATCCAAAAGTTAGAGTTGGCTGCTCTCTATTATTTTAATATAATATATTATATTGCCTGACAAACAAGACCTCAACTAAAAAAACGTTTTTACTATATCGCTGAAACGGGCCTTGATCTAGTCACAGGCAAAGAGGCTGATGAGGAACTCCTGAATTATGCCACAAACTATACCAAGTATGCACCGAGTATAAAAGCGGGTTATGACTTCCTAATGGTAGGAACAGCAGCTTGGAGTACTCGGGCTTATAATAAGGATATACAAACACAAAGGGCTGATGCCCAGATTAATGAGTATTATCAGATTAAGGATGCGGTGAGGAATCAGCCGGTGGTGCCAGCTGCTGAAGTGAATACTGGAATTCCTAAATTAAATTACTCTAGTTTACCTGATAATGCACAAAATTCTTACAATGAGTATACAAAGGTGGGTTGGGAAGGTAATTTTAAAGGTCAGACAGAAGGAACAGCAGCAGGGAAAAAATTCAGAAATGCTGATAATGTTTTGCCGGCTACTGATCAGCACAACACTCCAATCACTTATAAAGAATTTGATGTCAATAATAAACTCCCATCCCAAGGAAGAGATGGTGAGAGGTTTGTAAGGGGAAGTGATGGCAGTGTCTATTACACGGAAGACCATTATAAAACATTTAAAAAAATAGAATAGAGGTTTGAAATCGTGAAAAACAAAATTCATTACATTACAAAGCTTGAATTGAAAGACCTATTGCCTTTCAGCGGCTTTGTAGCAATTTTTGATGGGAAGCAGATCCAAAACAAAGAAGAGCTATTCCGTTTTCTTGAAAAAACTGCCGGCCTTCCTGATGCGAATAATTGGTCATCTATTACAGATTGGCTGACAGACTTATCATGGTTAAAAGCTGAAGAATACACTTTTATTTTTGAAAATTATGATGGTTTCTTAAACGATGACTTATCTTCTAAAGACTTATTTTTAGAAATTTTGGAAGAAGATGTTCTTCCTTGGTGGGAAAGTGATGTTGAAAAACATGTTGTTGGCGGTAAGGTCAAGAGTTTTCAAGTTTACATAGTGGAAAATTAAAAAATGGGAAACATTTTTATGGAGTTGCCTTAAGGTAACAAATTTGATGATTCATATAGCGGTATATTCATGTCAGAGACGGAGAGGGCTAATCGCAGCTATGTAATTGACCGTTACTTTCTGATGGACAGTCAGAAATTGCTTAGCTGGCGTAATCCTAATTACATGGTTAAGTTCAATCATTACATTCTTGAAGAAGGGATCAATCCGATTACATTTGAGCCAGCAACGGCACGGAAAGCCGGAGGAAAGCCAATATTTTAAAAATTTGAGTGAATTTGAAGAAAAAGCTAAATTGGGCGAAAATCTACTATCAGAAGTTAAGGATTTTATAGAGTGAAAAGATATCTCGCATAAACAAAAAACTAGAGCAGTCACTGAACTGCTCTAGTTTTTATAAAGTCTTTTCTGGGTCTCTGACCACCAGCAAGTCAACCTTGGCGTGGCGCAGGATATATTCAGATGAAGAACCGACTAGCAGCCGTTCAAAGGCATTGAGGCCGGTAGCACCGACCATGATCAGATCTACCTTGTGCTCTTCTGGGATATCTGTAGCCAAGAGAGTCTTGGGATTGCCCATCTCAATGACAATGTCAACATACTTGATACCGGATTTTTGAGCCTTTTCTTTTAGCTCTGCTGTCAGTTTTTTGGCATCTTCCTGCAAGTCCTCATAGACATCTGCATCAAAGGTTGAGACACTTTGCAAAGCCCGGGTATCAATGACGTGGGTGATGGTGAGACGAGAGCCGTTTCGGAGCGCCACGTTAACGCCCTTTTCAAAGGCTAGTTCGGATTCATGAGAACCATCCACAGCAACCATAATGTTTTCATATTTCTGAGTCATAGAGCTACCTCCTCTAAAATGGTCGGCAAAGGACGTCGCATCATTCACAGAATGATTGGGCTGACCAAAAATCAATCAGTCCATAACGTCCGAGTGATTTGCAACTATTTTCTTGTTTCTATTGTAACCCTTTTCAGAAAAAAAGTAAAGATAAAATGGAAATGCTGTCAGAAAATTGCAAGCTGAGAAAGAATCCGTTACTTTGAGGAATTAGAAGAATGGCGCTTTGTATCCTATAATTCTCTTTTTAATTACATGGAAAGCGAGTTTATTTTTTGTTGTCAATCGCTTTTTCTGGTGGTATAATGATAACATTCTGATGAATAGAGGAAAAATAAGAATGAAAGAATTTGACAAGTCCAGCAAGCTGGAACATGTTGCCTATGATATTCGCGGTCCGGTTTTGGATGAAGCTATGCGCATGCGGGCCAATGGCGAAAAGATTCTCCGCCTCAATACAGGGAATCCGGCAGAATTTGGTTTTACCGCTCCGGATGAGGTCATTCATGATTTGATTATGAATGCGCGTGACAGTGAAGGTTACTCTGACTCCAAGGGAATTTTTTCAGCCCGCAAGGCTATCATGCAGTACTGCCAGCTTAAGAATTTCCCTAATGTAGATATTGATGACATTTATCTGGGAAATGGCGTCAGCGAGCTGATTGTCATGTCCATGCAGGGATTGCTGGATGACGGAGATGAGGTGCTGGTGCCAATGCCAGACTACCCACTCTGGACGGCTGCAGTCAGTCTGGCTGGTGGGAATGCTGTTCACTATGTCTGTGATGAGCAGGCAGAATGGTATCCAGATATTGACGATATCAAGTCAAAAATCACATCTAATACCAAGGCTATCATTATCATCAACCCTAACAATCCAACGGGAGCACTTTATCCTAAGGAACTGCTGCTGGAAATTGTGGAAATTGCTCGCCAGAACAATCTCATTATCTTTGCGGATGAAATCTATGACCGCCTGGTGATGGACGGCAATCTCCACACCTCTGTAGCTAGTCTAGCACCCGACCTTTTCTGTGTCAGCATGAATGGTCTTTCTAAGTCGCACCGTATTGCAGGCTTCCGGGTTGGCTGGATGGTGCTATCTGGGCCTAAGCATCATGTTAAGGGCTATATTGAAGGGTTGAACATGCTCTCCAACATGCGCCTGTGCTCCAATGTCTTGGCTCAACAGGTCGTTCAAACGTCACTTGGCGGTCATCAATCTGTGGATGAACTGCTCTTGCCAGGTGGCCGTATCTATGAGCAGCGTAATTTCATCTATCAGGCTATTCAGGATATCCCGGGGCTATCAGCTGTAAAACCTAAAGCAGGTCTCTATATTTTCCCGAAAATTGACCGGAACATGTATCGCATCGACGATGATGAGCAGTTTGTGCTCAATTTCCTCAAGCAGGAGAAAGTCCTTCTCGTCCATGGACGAGGCTTTAACTGGCAGGAACCAAATCATTTCCGAATCGTTTATCTGCCTCGAGTAGATGAACTAGCTCAAATCCAAGAAAAAATGACGCGCTTCTTGCGCCAATATCGCCGTTAATAAGCGGATGTTGCAAAAAGGCTGGAAAATATTCCGGTCTTTTTCTTATGCCTCTTACATATTTTTTAGTTTAATAGCTGTCTTTGAATTGCAAAAATAAAAAAATTAAGATGCTCTGGAAATCGAATTTCAGGTCGATTGGTAAAAATTATAGGCGGATTTACCGACATTTTTTAGGATTTTGTCCAACATTTTTTATGTATCTGTCCAAAAATGCTTAAAAAAATGTGTTAGCGTCTTCCTTCCAGAAGACAAACATGGTAGAATGTGTTTGTCAATGTTTTTAACAATGATGAAAAAGTGGAGGAGATTATATTGACAATGAAAAAGACACTTAGTGCTTTTTCTGTCAGTGCAGCGGCATTGTCTTTGGTGCTCGCAGAAGGAGTTCAGGCTGATCAATTAGTTGATAATCAGTCTTATTCTGATGCGCCCGTTAGTCAAAGCCAACCACAGGCAGAAAACACACAGAAGGATGAATCTGTTTCGAAAGAACAGGTAGACGCTGCTCAGGCTCTTGTACAAGAAGCCGACAGCAATGTTGCACAAGGGAAAGCTGATTTGGCTCAAGCTCAGGCAAATACTGCAGCAGCTCAAAGTCAGGTCGAGCAAGCACAAGCTGAAGCGAACCGGGCACAGGAGGCAGCTGATAAAGCTGGTCCGGAAGCTATTGAAACAGCTAAGCAAGAAGAGAGCAATCAAAAAGCTCAAGTGGACAGCAACAAGTCAGAATTGGCTAAAGCTGACCAAGCAACCAAGACGGCTGAAGCTGAGCGCGATGCTCAGGCAGCCAAGACTAAAGAAGCTCAAGAGCAAGCGAAAACTCAAGAAGGACGCCTTGCTAAAGCTCAAAATGACGTGAAGGAAGCTCAGGCTAACCTAAGCGGTGAAGCTACAGCTAAGGCAGAAAAGAATGTGAAAGCAGCCCAAGATAAGGTGGCGGCTGACCAGTCTGCTGTTGAAACAGCTCAAGCAAAAGTAGCTACAGCTCGTCAGACTGACAGTCAGAAGCAGGCTGAAGTTACAAAAGCTCAGACCAACCAGACTCAGGCTAAGACGGCTCGTGATGCTTCTCAGAAGAACTTGCAGGATAAAACTGCTGCAGCTGAGAAGACCCAGTCAGACTTGAATCAAGCTCAACAGGCTTTAAAAAAGGCTCAAGCTGGAACGATTACTACTGAAGCTTCTAGCAATAAAAACCGTGTGTCAATGACTCCGGAATACATTGCAGCCTTGAGAGAGCTAATTGCACCGAATTTATCAGAGCAAAAAACTAATGAGATTCAAAAGAGACTGGCTGCACTTAATGCCAGTGCTAAGGCTCTCAACCGTTATGTAGCTGATCCTACAGATAGCAAAGCTTTGATTGATACCAACAATATTCCAAAGAATGTTCGTCAGGAACTTTCACAGTTTGCTTCAGAACTCATCAACCAGCTGCGTGCTCAGATGGGAACAGGCGAAGTAGTTGTGACACCATCTTCAATTGATTTCGCTGATAAAGTGGCAACAGAATACCGCAAAGACAACTGGAACTGGGATTTGATGGAGGAATACCATCACGATGCTAGAGGAATTAACCGCGTAGCGCGTGAATATGGTTTGATGACCACAAGTGCTGAGCAGGAGAGTAAAGGTCTCCAGTACTATGAAAACGCTTATATCTGGCGAGAAAATGCTAGTCAAATGAGTGTAGCTGAAATGAAGAGACGAATCTATGATTCCGTTGTTGAATTCATGTTCAATGGCTATGAATGGCTGCATGCTACATCAATCTCTGGTCTCAATACTGGTCGCCAGAAAAACTATCTGGGAGTTGATTTCTCAATGGAAGGCGACATCACTATGGCTCATTTCACCATGGTGTCAGAAGATCAAGTCAAGTATGCTAGCAAAAAGAACTTCAATGCCAGCCCGATTACAGGAAAAGCTCCAACAGCAAAAGTAGATCCGCAGGAAGTAGCTAAGGCTCAAACTGCCTATGATGCTGCTTTCAAGGCCAATCAACTGGCTCTGGCATCTAAGGGAGTTGCCCAGTCTACTTATAATCGGAGAGCTGCAGCTTTAGAGCAGACCAACCAGCAACTGGCTCAGGCGCAAGCTCAAGCAGGTGAGTCAGCAACTGCTCAGGCTCAAGCAGCTCTTGCAGCAGCTCAAGAGAAGTTGGCAGCTGATCAAGCAGCTTTGGCAGCAGCACAAGCGGCTCTGCAAAACTCAAACTTGGATGACAAGACTAAAGCGGAAAAATTAACTCAGGCCCAAGAAGCTCTGACTGCTGTTCAAGCAACAGTTGCCGCAGCACAGCAAGCTCTAAAAACTGAATCAGATAAGTTGGCTCAGCTAGAAGCAACTTTGAATGCAGCAAAAGAAAGAAAGACTAGCCTTGAAAAAGCTCTTACAGATGCTGAAGCAGCCTTGCAAACAGCTAAAGAGTCATTGTCAAATCTTGAAAATGCAGAAGAAAACTTGGAACAAGCTAAAAGCAAGCTAGCCGCAGCACAGTCTGCTTACCAAGCGGCTCTTACAGCTCAAACAGATCAAGAAGCAAAAGTAGCAGTTTTAACTGCAGTTCAAGCACAAGCTAAGGCGACATACGACTTGCTAGCTCAAACTTATGCAGAACAAAATAAGGAAGAAGATATTCGCTATTACCAATCTGTTTTGGCTCATACAGAGGAGCGCTTCGCTCGCTCATCGCATACTGGACAAGCCGTAGCTTCCCAGCATACAGCTCTTGGAACGACTGGAACTGCTGGAACGACTGGAACTGTTGGAAGTGCTAGCCCTGTAAACCATAAACAGGCGGCTGCTTCAGGTCATGTCTTACCTAAGACAGGAGAAAACTCTTCTTGGCTTCTTCTGGCAGGCCAAATGCTTCTGCTCATGGCTATGAAATTATTCTACAAGAAACGTTCTCTTGATTAGAAAGAACAAAATCAATCAAAAACAGTCAAAAATTTGACTGTTTTTTGTTTAATATGGCTTGATATATCAAGTCATATACTTGAAAAATTCTTTATTTTATCGAATTGTATGTAATTGTTTTTCAATAAAAAATTTTCAGATAATTATTGAAATTTCACTGCTTTTATGTTACAATTAAGCTAATAAATATGAGGTAAAAACATGGCCAATTTACTAGAAAAAACACGAAAAATTACGTCTATTTTGAAGCGCTCGGAGGAGCAGATGCAGGAAGAACTGCCCTACAATGCTATTACGCGTCAGTTGGCTGATATTATCCACTGCAATGCCTGCATTATCAACAGCAAGGGCCGTCTTCTAGGCTATTTCATGCGCTATAAGACCAATAATGACCGTGTGGAAGCTTTTTTCCAGGATAAGAATTTCCCAGAGGAATACGTTCACGAAGCCAATCTGGTCTATGAAACAGAGGCTAATCTCCCAGTTGCACATGATTTGACGATTTTCCCAGTGGAGACCAAGGATGAGTTTCCGGACGGGCTGACTACCATTGCACCCATTCATGTGTCAGGGATTCGTCTGGGCTCACTGATTATCTGGCGGAATGACAAGGAATTTGCGGACGATGATCTGATTTTGATTGAGATTGCCAGCACAGTGGTTGGTATCCAGCTGCTTAACTTCCAGAGGGAAGAGGATGAGAAAAATATCCGCCGCCGGACAGCAGTGACCATGGCAGTCAATACCCTGTCTTACTCAGAACTGAGGGCTGTTTCAGCTATTTTGGGCGAGCTCAATGGCAATGAAGGCCAGCTGACAGCGTCTGTCATCGCTGATCGCATTGGGATTACCCGTTCAGTGATTGTCAATGCCTTGCGTAAGCTGGAAAGTGCTGGGATTATTGAAAGCCGTTCGCTGGGGATGAAAGGAACTTATCTGAAAGTGCTGATTCCGGATGTCTTTGATGAAATTAAAAAGAGGGACTACTAATGCCAAAAGCACTGATTTCCATTGATTATACAGTTGATTTTGTCGCAGATGAGGGCAAGTTGACAGCAGGAGCGCCAGCTCAGGCAATTTCTGAAGCCATTGCTCAAGTGACGGAGGCAGCTTTTGACCGAGGAGATTATATCTTCTTTGCTATTGATGCCCATGATGAGAATGATGCCTTTCACCCTGAAAGCAAGCTGTTTCCGCCTCATAATATCAAAGGGACTAGCGGTCGCAATCTTTATGGCCCTTTGGCTGATTTTTATGAGAATCATCAAGCAGACTCGCGGGTATTTTGGATGGATAAGCGTCATTATTCTGCTTTTTCCGGCACGGATTTAGATATCCGTCTGCGGGAAAGAAAGGTAGATACGGTCATTTTGACAGGAGTCTTGACGGATATTTGCGTCTTGCATACAGCGATTGATGCCTATAATCTTGGTTATCAGATTCAGGTGGTAGAGCCCGCAGTGGCTTCTCTGTCAGAGGAAAATCACAAATTTGCCTTAAACCACTTGCAAAATGTTCTGGGTTCGACTATAATAGATACAATTTAAGAGTAAATGAGAAACAGAGTAGGCTTGCTGACTTGTACAGAGAGTGCTGATAGCTGAGACCAGCACCAAGAAAGCAAAAACCGAAGAACATGTTTCGTAATCTTTTGTGTGATCAAGCACAAACGTCGCTCACGTTACGAGCTCAGAGGCTGCCTTTTAGGGCAGCGAATAACAGTGGTACCACGGCTTTCGTCTGTTTTAGAGACGGAAGCTTTTTATTTTGCGGTAGGTCAGGTGAAGACGATGAGGGAATGTTGCTAATATCCTGAACAACAGGGCGGAGCTACAAATTGATTTGAGAGGGAAAGAACATGAAAGAAATTTTTATCGGAAACTATGGTTTAGAGCAGGTCGGACAGATTATGACAGCACAAGGTTGGGTGGCAAATATCCGCAATCATGGTAAGCTGGCCTTTATTGAATTGCGGGACCGCGAAGGCTTGCTTCAGGTCTTCGTCGGCGGTGAGATTGAAGATTTTGCTAAACTGGAAGACATTGGCAAAGAGGATGTCATTGCAGTGACAGGGCAAGTAGTTCAGCGAGAAGAACGCTTTGTCAACAAGGCTATTAAGTCCGGTCAAGTTGAGTTGAGGGCTGAAAAGATTGAGCTTATTGCTAGCAGCAAGGCCCTGCCTTTTGAGCTGGATCAGCATGCCCATACAGGAGAAGACCTGCGTCAGAAATATCGCTATCTAGACTTGCGCCGTGAGAAGATGACACATAACCTCAAACTACGTCACCAGATCACCTCAACCATTCGGGAATATTTAAACGGTTTGGACTTTTTGGAAGTGGAGACGCCATATCTGACCAAGTCGACACCTGAAGGGGCTAGGGATTTTCTGGTGCCTAGTCGGGTCTTTAAAAATCAGTTCTACGCCTTGCCGCAGAGCCCACAGATGCTCAAGCAGTTGCTTATGGGAGCTGGCCTTGAGCGCTATTATCAGATTGTTCGTTGTTTCCGTGACGAAGACTTGCGAGGCGATCGTCAGCCAGAGTTTACCCAGGTGGACTTAGAGCTGAGTTTTGCCAGCGAGGAAGAAATCCGAGATCTGGTTGAAGCTATGCTCAAGGCTGTTGTCAAGAAAACTCATGGTTTAGAGCTGACGGAAGCTTTTCCGACTATCAGCTATGAAGAGGCTATGAGTCGATTTGGTTCTGATAAGCCAGACACTCGCTTTGGTTTAGAGCTAAAGAGTTTGACAGATTTGTGTCAGTCCAATGATTCGCTTCTCATCAAGAAAGCTCTGGATAACCAAGAGGAAGTGATGGGAATCTGTGTGCCAGATGCGGCTAGTGCTTTTAGCAAGAAACAGCTGAGTCACTACTATCAGGAAATGAAGGAATTTGGCTGCAGTCGTTTTGCCAGTCTAAAGGTTGAAAATGGCCAGTTAGTTGGTGATTTGGCTAGTACCTTTGAGGCTGAAAGTCAGGATTTGCAGGTACGTTTTGAGGCCAAGGATGGAGACCTCATCCTGCTAGTCATGGCTAAGAAGCGCCGGGCTCAGGAAGCTTTGGGACATTTGCGTATAGAAGTCGCAAAAGCTTTGGATTTGATTGACCCGAGTCTGCTTCATTTCCTTTGGGTTGTGGATTGGCCGCTGCTGGAATGGAATGAAGACCAAAACCGCTATCAAGCCATGCACCATCCTTTCACACAGGGAATCTTTGAAGATGGACAAGAGCCAGACCAATTCCGCAGCCACGCTTACGACATCGTCTTAAACGGCTATGAGATTGGCGGAGGGAGTCTGCGGATTCATGATCGGAAGGCTCAGGAAGCGATGTTTGAACTGTTGGGCATGAGCCGAGAAGATTATGAGCGGGACTTTGGTTTCTTCCTAGAAGCCTTAGAATACGGCTTCCCACCGCACGGCGGCTTGGCTCTAGGCTTAGATCGCTTGGTTATGATTTTAGCTGGGGAAGAAAATATCCGCCAAGTCATCGCTTTTCCGAAAAATGGTACTGGCTTTGATCCTATGCTGGAAAGCCCAAGTTTGGTGGACCAAAGACAGCTCAAAGAACTGCATTTGGAATTGAAGAATTAGCCTGAAATATGGTAAAATGAAATGATGCGAATTCCTGAAGAATGGCAGGAAGAAGCTGAAGAAAAGAGCTAGTGGATGGCAAATAAATCAGCGTCCCTGGCTTGTCAAAGTAAAGGTGAGCTGAAGCTTGGAAATAAAGATGTCATCTAGAAATTCTTATTTCCAGTCGCTAAAGCTCACATATCTTATGAAAGGAATCAGAGATGAAGATTACTCAAGAAGAAGTAAGTCACGTAGCTAAGCTGTCAAAACTGGCTTTCTCACCAGAAGAAACTGCTGAGTTTGCGACGACCTTAACCAAGATTGTCGACATGGTCGAATTGCTCAATGAAGTGGACACGGAGGGTGTGCCTTTCACTTCTAATGTAGCTGCCAATATCAACTATATGCGAAAAGATGTGGCTCAGCCAGGCTGGAGCCGGGAAGAGCTTTTCCAAAATGTACCTGAAAAAGAGCGGGGCTACATCAAAGTGCCTGCCATCCTAGATGACGGAGGAGATGCCTAATGACTTTTAATCACAAGACCATTGAAGAACTGCACGACTTGCTGGTCAAGAAAGAAATTTCTGCGGTAGAGTTAACTCAGGCAACTTTGGCAGACATCAAAGAACGTGAAGGAGCTGTGGACAGCTTCATTACTGTCAGTGAAGAGGAAGCTTTGGCTCAGGCCGCGGCTCTGGATGCTAAGGGCATTGACGCCGATAATCTTATGAGTGGGATTCCGCTGGCGGTTAAGGACAATATCTCAACCAAGGGAATCTTGACGACAGCTGCCTCTAAAATCCTCTACAACTACAAGCCTATTTTCGATGCGACCAGCGTGGAGAAGCTTTATGGTGAGGACATGATTATCGTCGGGAAGACCAACATGGACGAGTTTGCCATGGGTGGATCCAGTGAAAACTCTTACTTTAAGACGACTAAGAATGCTTGGGACAGCAGCAAGGTTCCAGGTGGATCATCTGGTGGATCAGCGACAGCTGTTGCCTCTGGTCAGGTTCGTCTGTCACTGGGGTCAGATACGGGTGGTTCTATTCGTCAGCCGGCTTCCTTTAACGGTGTAGTCGGCCTCAAGCCAACCTACGGACGGGTTTCTCGTTTTGGTCTCATTGCTTTTGGATCTTCTTTAGACCAGATTGGGCCTTTCTCTCAAACGGTTAAGGAAAATGCACAGCTTCTGAATGTTATTTCTGGTAATGATCCTAAGGATTCTACATCATCACAAGAGGCAGTGCCAGACTTTACCAGCAAGATTGGCCAAGACATCAAGGGCATGAAGATTGCCCTGCCTAAGGAATACATGGGTGAGGGAATTGACAGCAAGGTCAAGGAAACGATTCTGGCAGCAGCGAAGCACTTGGAAAGTCTAGGAGCTATCGTTGAAGAAGTTAGTCTGCCTCACAGCAAGTACGGCGTGGCTGTTTACTATATCATTGCTTCTTCTGAAGCTAGCTCTAACCTGCAGCGTTTTGATGGTATTCGCTATGGCTACCGTGCAGAAGGAATTGAAAATCTAGAAGATGTCTATGTCAAATCTCGCAGCGAAGGCTTTGGTGAAGAAGTGAAACGCCGCATCATGCTTGGAACTTTCAGTCTGTCATCTGGTTACTATGATGCTTACTTCAAGAAAGCTGGTCAGGTTCGGACTCTGATTATGCAAGATTTTGCTAAGGTTTTTGAAAAATATGATTTGATCTTAGGTCCAACTGCACCGACTGTTGCTTATGACTTAGGCAGTCAAAACCAGGATCCAGTGGCCATGTATCTGGCTGACCTTTTGACCATTCCAGTTAATCTGGCTGGTCTGCCGGGCATTTCAATCCCAGCTGGCTTTGCAGATGGTCTTCCAGTCGGCTTGCAGCTGATCGGTAACCACTTTGATGAAGCGACCATCTATCAGGCAGCCGCAGCATTTGAAGCGACGACTGACTACCACAAACAGCAGCCAGTTATCTTTGGAGGTGAAAAATAATGAACTTTGAAACAGTTATCGGACTGGAAGTCCATGTTGAATTGAAGACCAATTCAAAAATTTTCTCACCGGCTCCAGCTCACTTTGGTGAAGATCCAAATGCCAACACCAATATCATCGATTGGTCCTTCCCAGGTGTGCTGCCTGTTATGAATAAAGGTGTTATTGACTATGGTATCAAAGCTGCTCTGGCTTTGAACATGGATATTCACCAGAAGATGCACTTTGACCGCAAGAATTACTTCTATCCGGACAATCCCAAAGCCTATCAAATTTCTCAGTTTGATGAGCCGATTGGCTACAATGGCTGGATTGAGATTGAGCTAGAAGATGGCACGACCAAGAAAATCCGTATCGAGCGGGCCCACTTGGAAGAAGATGCCGGAAAGAATACCCACGGCAGCGATGGCTACTCTTATGTGGATCTCAACCGCCAAGGGGTGCCATTGATTGAGATTGTATCGGAAGCAGATATGCGCAGTCCAGAAGAAGCTTATGCCTATCTGACTGCTCTCAAGGAAATCATCCAGTACACGGGTATTTCGGATGTCAAGATGGAAGAGGGCTCCATGCGGGTCGATGCCAATATTTCCATCCGTCCTTACGGACAGGAAGAGTTTGGTACTAAGACTGAGCTGAAAAACCTTAACTCCTTCAACTTTGTCCGTAAGGGTCTGGCATTTGAGGAAAAACGCCAAGCAGAAATCCTACGTAGCGGTGGTCAAATCCGTCAGGAAACCCGTCGTTATGATGAAGCGACTGGCGAAACCCTGCTCATGCGGGTTAAGGAAGGTTCAGCGGACTACCGTTACTTCCCAGAGCCTGATCTGCCAATCTTTGAGATTGAAGATACTTGGATTGAGCAAGTTCGCAGCAGCTTGCCAGCCTTTCCAAAAGAACGCCGTGCCAAG
This sequence comes from Streptococcus sanguinis, assembly GCA_013378335.1. Taxonomy (NCBI): domain Bacteria; kingdom Bacillati; phylum Bacillota; class Bacilli; order Lactobacillales; family Streptococcaceae; genus Streptococcus; species Streptococcus sanguinis. The sequence continues at coordinate 1,821,204 of CP040556.1, read as the reverse complement.
TATGTGGGCGACTACGGTCTGTCTGACTACGATGCCAAGCAGCTGACAGCGACGAAGGCTGTGTCAGACTTCTTTGAAGCAGCTCTTGCAGCAGGCGGTGACGCTAAGGCTGTCTCTAACTGGCTCCAAGGAGAAGTGGCTCAATATCTCAATGCCGAAGGAAAGACCATCTCTGAGATTGAGCTGACACCTGAGAACCTGACTGAGATGATTGCTCTGATTGCAGACGGAACGATTTCCTCTAAGATTGCTAAGAAGGTCTTTGTCCATCTAGCTAAAAATGGTGGTTCTGCCAAGGAATATGTGCAGAAAGCAGGTCTGATTCAAATCTCAGACCCTGCCCAACTTCTGCCAATTATCCAAGAAGTATTTGCCAACAACGAAAAAGCGATCAATGACTATAAGGGGGCAATAAGAATGCGGCCAAGTCACTAATTGGTCAGCTTATGAAGGCCACTAAGGGTCAAGCCAACCCACAAGTAGCACAAAAACTGCTCAATGAAGAGTTGGAGAAATTGTAGAAATAAGTAGAAAACCAGTCAAGAGGCTGGTTTTTGTTGTGGAGAAATCTAAAAAAATCAACTGTATAAAACGTTGACCAAGTGACAACTTTGGATTATAATTAAGGAGGAAACACAAATAAAATTGTTTTTAAGGGAGGTAGATTATGGAAGGAAAAATTTTGTTGAAGGATATCTTTCAATTTGATGACTTGTTGGCTAGACCAGAGTTTAAAGGGCGTCGGATAAAGCTACGCTTTAATAAAAATTGGGGAGATTATAATTTTGTAGTAGATTATATTAATCAATCTGATGATTTTCTGCCTTGGATTTTGAGTGATGGTAGCGAGAAGAAAAGTAGAAATAGAAATGACGATATTCAATTTCAGTTTATTGAAGTAGAATATCATAAATGGCTTTTTGTTGGTGCTTATCTTATAAAGGAAAAAGATAGTCAAGTAAAGAAAGTGGCTTATGGCAACCGTGATGTGAAATATGCTCTAGCGGAAAGAATTGAAGATTACGATAAATATATAGAAAAATTAGTTGTCGACCATACAAATACAGGGCAATCTTGGTTTTATGTTGACCGTAGGCGTACTGATTTTGTTGAAGTTGCTGAGATAGCGAATCGTTCTTATTTTGAAAAAACAATAGATTTTCCCGGTTATGAAAATTTGTCTATGACTTACGAAAAGTTGAAGACACATTGGAATAATAGAACTTGGAGAGAGCATCTTTCAACTGTTTATGGCGTTTATCTTATTACTGATACAAAAACAGGAAAACTTTATGTAGGCTCTGCTTATGGGGAAAATGGAGTTTATGGACGTTGGTCAGCTTACTTGAACGATGGATATGATAGATTAGAGCTGGAAGATAATAAATATCCCAATAAGAGATTGAAAGAGATTGTGGATAAAAAAGGAATCGATTATATAAAAAAACATTTTCAGTATTCTATTTTAGAAATATTTTCTAAGAATGAATTGGGAAAACAAAAAGCGCTTAATCGTGAAAAGTATTGGAAAAAGGTGCTACAGTCAAGAGAATTTGGCTATAATGCGAATTAGGATAAAAATAAAACGGGGGATAATATGGAAGATTGGGAAAAGAAAAGACTGATTGATGAATCAAATAGTAAAATTGATGAGCATAACCGACTAATAGATGAAGGGAATAAAGCAAAAGAAGAACATTATCGTAAAATAGAGGCTCAGTATGAAGAACTTTTACGTTTAGAAGAAAAGAGAATAATAGAAGTAGCAGACAGAGAGCAAGAAAAAGAATACAAAGATAAAATTCTAGAATTAAAAAAGCGATGGGCTGAATCGAATGATACTAGTCAACAACAGCGGTATCAAATTTTAATTGCCGAAGCTGAGCAGGAATATAATGATTATTTAGAAGATAAAGAAAGAATAAGACAAATTGAAGAAGAGAAGAGACAGCAATTCTTAAAACAATATGAACAAAAACTTCAGAGAATTGAAAAAGAAAAGCAACAAACAGTTAAAATAGAACGCAGAAAAAGTTTCATTAAGCGAGTTATCATAGGAAGTGTTTTTCTTATATTTCTTGTAATAGCCTTAACTGCTTGGATGTCAAATAAATTAAGTAGCAAGAGTGTACGTGATCAAACTTCATCGATTAGTTCTAATGCTAGTTCTTCATCAAAGAAGGATTCAAAAATAGACAAGACAAAAAATAATAGTGCTGCAAGTGAAGCTAATCAAAAAACATTTACTATGGAGAACTATGTTGGTCAAGCAAAATCAGCAGTGGTTGAGGATCTGAAAACGAATCATAAGATTTCTGGGAAATTGATTAAAATTGTTGAGGAGGAGTCGAACGAGTACGAGACTGGTCAGGTGATTCGCCAGTCTCCGACTGCTGGTTCTACTTATGATTTGACTTCTAATCGTCAGATTGTGCTGACAGTAGCGAAAGAAGTGTCTAGTGTGGCCATGCCTGACTTTGGCAGCATGCAGTACACCTACGCTAATGCACGTTCTTACTTGATTCAAATGGGAATTTCATCGTCTCGAATTGAGCGAGTTGTTGACCGTTCGGTCACTTCGACTCAGGCAGACTTGGTAACTTCCCAGTCACCAGCGGCAGGTCAGACAATTGACCTCAAGTCTAATGAAAAAATCACTCTTTACGTGACAGAAGCAACGACACCATCGTCAACAAGCTCGTCATCATCTTCTAGCGGCTTTAAAAACAGTTCATCATCTGATGATGAAAACCATTCTAGTAGCTCTAGTTCTTCTGAGCATTGATTATAAATATCAGTTAACGAATGGAATTGTTAATTTGTAATATGCATGCTATTGATATTTTGCTGTTTTATAATTCCCCTATTTGTAGTCTCAAGTTTTCTATGTTAAAATAATTAAAAAACAAAGGAGTCTTTTATGTCGGAAATCAAAGTGAAACGCGGGACAGGTTTTGTAGGGATTATTGGAAAGTTTCCAATCTTTATCAATGATCAGAAAGTTGGCGCAATTAAGAATGGTGACGAGGCTATTTTTCCTATTGAGGGAGAAGAAGCTGTTGTTCGTGTAGGAGCAGCTCCTATGAAAACCAAGCCAGTGACAGTTAAAGCAGGGCAAACCTTGCTGATTGAAACAAATTTTACTAATTTTTCTATTTGTTTGGGAACTTTAGTAGTTGCTTTTCTATTTGGTGGATTACTTCGTGCGATTCTCTTGATTCTTTATATTGTTTTAATGTTCCTTCTTCCTTTCTACTCTGCTAGAATTGTAGAATAAGTCTATGACCAGCTGATGCTGGTTTTTTGTATGTTATTTTTTGAAAAAGTAGCTAATCTTTTGACAAGATTTCTGAAAGGGTTTACAATAAAACTAACAAATTATAAAGCGAGGTATGTTTATGGCAAAAATGAATGCTGCACGTTGGTATGGCGCTAAAGATGTTCGTATTGAAGAAGTGGATGTACCGGAAGTCAAACCGCATCAGGTTAAAATTGCGGTCAAGTTCACAGGAATCTGTGGAACTGACTTGCATGAATACTTGGACGGACCGATTTTTATTCCGACAGAAACAGAGCATATCTACTCTGGGCAGAAAGCGCCTGTAACCTTGGGACATGAGTTTGCTGGGGAGATTGTTGAGGTCGGCAGTGCTGTGACACGGGTCAAAGTTGGCGACCGGGTGACAGTTGAGCCCATTTTGGCTAAACATAATCTTGTCGGTGATTACAATCTGGACCCCAATCTAAACTTTGTCGGTCTGGCGGCAGACGGTGGTTTTGCCAAGTACTGTGTTTTGGATGGAGACATTGTTCACAAAGTTCCAGACAGTCTTAGCTATGAGCAGGCAGCCTTGACAGAACCTGCTGCTGTGGCAGTTTACGCGGTCCGTCAGTCAGCTCTTAAGACGGGCGATACTGCGGTGGTCTTCGGTTTGGGACCAATTGGACTCTTGATTGTAGAGGCTTTGCGAGCGGCAGGCGCTTCTAAGATTTATGGTGTTGAGTTATCTCCGGAACGTCAAGCCAAGGCTGAGGAGCTTGGGGCCATCATTGTGCGTCCAGAAGAAGGCGAAGACGTGGTAGCTGCTATTCATCGTTTAACTGGTGGCGGGGCAGATGTGTCTTATGAAGTGACCGGGGTGCCGGTTGTGCTGAGGCAGGCTTTGGCTGCTGTTCACAAGGCTGGAGAATGTATGGTGGTTTCTATCTGGGAACGAGAAGCTAGCATTAATCCAAATGAATTTGCTATTCAAGAAAAATCACTCAAGGGCATTATCGCCTATCGGCATATATTTCCTAAGGTGCTGGAGCTGATGGAGCAGGGCTACTTCTCTGCGGATAAGCTTGTGACCAAGAAGATTAAGCTGGAGGATATTGTACAAGAAGGATTTATTGAGCTGACTCAGGACAAGGCGCAGATCAAGATTTTGGTATCGCCGGAATAAATCTTTGCTTAACCATGAGATGAAAATCAGTCAAAACTGGCTGATTTTTCTTTATGCTTTGTGCTATAATAAGCAAAGATATAGAAAAGGGTTTAGGATGTCAAAAGTTTTGAAAGGAACAATTTACACATTAGCTGCTGGAATTGCTTGGGGATTTTCTGGTACTAGCGGCCAATATCTGCTAGGGCATGGTTTTTCTGCGTTAGCGCTGACCAATCTCCGCTTGCTGCTTTCAGGCCTTGCCTTGATGGGTGTGGCCTATTTGGCAAATCGGGACCATTTTCGGAATCTCTTAAAAGATAAGTCTTCCTTGTTTTCTATTTTTATTTTTGCCCTCTTTGCCATATTTCTCAACCAATTTGCCTACTTGGAGGCCATTCGAGAAACCAATGCAGGTACAGCGACGGTCTTGCAATACCTCTGCCCAATAGGGATTTTGGCCTATGTCTGTATCAAGGATCGGGTTGCGCCTACAGTATCGGAGCTTTGTTCTATGCTGTTAGCGATTGGAGGCACCTTTTTGATTGCGACCCACGGTCAGCTGAATCAGTTAGCCATTACTCCTAAAGGTTTATTGGTTGGTCTTTTTTCAGCTTTTACACATGGGCTTTACATCTTGCTCTCTATTGACTTGATTAAGAATGGGGCAGTATACTGGTGATTGGCATTGGAATGACCATGGCAGGGCTTCTCTTACTTCCCATTAGCGGTCTAGCTCAGCACCAGTGGGATCTCAGTCCTAATATTCTGTTAGCCTTGGTGGGAATCGTAGTAGTTGGGACCATCTTTTCCTGCACGGTCTTTTTAAAGGGTACTTCCCTGATAGGCCCTGTCAAATCCAGTCTTCTAGCTTCCGCTGAGCCTATTTCAGCGGTCTTCTTTGCCTTTTTTCTGATGAATGAGCGTTTTTATGTCCTTGATCTGGTAGGGATTGCTATGATTTTAATAGCTGTTTCGCTCATTTCCCTTAAAGATTTATGGCTGCAAAAGAAGAAAAAGTCTTGCAACCTCTCCTAGTTGAACCATTATATATGGGAGACAAAAAGGATAAATAAAAAAGGAGTTGAGTTGATCCAACTTCTTTTTATTTGGAGGCCATTTTCCAGAAAAAATCAATGATATAGGTCAGTCCGTAGGTATAGATGACGAGAGTTATGGGTTTGCAGAGAAGGATAATCAGCATGTACTTTTTGAAAGTCATCTTAGTCAAGGCGGCCAGCATGCAGAGAAAGTCGGCTGGACTGATGGGCCAAATCATCATGAAGATAAAGAAGCGCTCAAAGCGATTCCCCTTATCCAGCCAGCCGATATATTTATCATAGGTGCGCTTGCTGACGACAGACTGGACAAAAGCCGGACCATAGGTGCGCGCCAGATAAAATATCAGGGCGCAGCCAATGACAATGCCGATATAGTTATAAATGGTGCCGACGATATGGCCGTAGATGAAAACACCAGCGACTGAGGTCAGGGCGCCAGGGATAATGGGCACGACCGTCTGTAGAATCTGCAGCAAGATAAAGAGAGGTGGACCCCAGATGCCTGCCTGCTGGATGAAGGCTGAGAGAGTTTCCTTGGATTGGAGGACGCCAGCGAAATAGGCCCAAAGACAAAAGGCCACCGTTCCTAGAGCGCCAATAGTGGACGACCAGTTGATAATCTTTTGCAAAAGAGGGGAAACAGCCTGCATCTGCCTGTTTTTTTCTGTCATACAATCCTCCAGGACATTTATACTATCACCACTATAATATCATTTTTTGTCCTTTTTGTAACCTTTGAGACTGAAGGTGCCAAAAAGCCCATTTTATGCTATAATAATGAGAATACGAATTTTTGGAGAGAGATGTGGCGATTGAAGATTATATGCCGGACTTTGTGGTCGAGGCAGTTTACGATTTGACAGTAGAGAGTTTGAAAAGACAGGGGATCAAAGCGGTTTTGGTGGATTTGGATAACACCTTGATTGCTTGGAATAATCCTGACGGAACCCCAGAGATGAAGAAGTGGCTCCATGATTTGCGGGATGCTGGCATTCGGATTATCGTGGTGTCCAATAACAATCAAAAACGGGTCAAGCGGGCCGTTGAAAAGTTTGAAATTGACTATGTCTACGGGGCTATGAAACCCTTCACTTGGGGAATTGACCGAGCGCTCAAGCTTTTTCATTTTAAAAAAAATGAAGTGGTCATGGTAGGCGACCAGCTTATGACGGATATTCGGGCAGCTCATCGGGCCGGGATTCGTTCCATTTTGGTCAAACCGCTGGTTGAACACGACTCTATCAAGACCCAAATCAATCGGGCGCGTGAACGCCGTGTGCTCAAAAAAATAACTGAAAAATACGGCCCAATTCAATACAAAAAAGGAATTTAAGCATGGAAGAACTTCTCTGTATCGGCTGCGGAGCCACTATTCAGACAGAAGATAAGGGTAAGCTAGGCTACACGCCCCAATCAGCTCTAGAAAAAGGCTTGGAGACAGGTGAACTCTATTGTCAGCGCTGTTTCCGCCTGCGCCATTATAATGAAATCAGCGATGTCCAGCTGACGGATGATGACTTTCTGCGGCTTCTGCATGAGGTTGGAGATAGCGACGCCTTGGTCGTCAATGTTGTCGATATTTTTGACTTTAATGGCTCGGTCATTCCTGGTCTGCCTCGCTTTGTCGCAGGAAATGATGTTCTCTTGGTCGGGAATAAAAAAGATATTTTGCCTAAATCGGTCAAGGACAGCAAGGTGACCCAATGGCTGACGGAGCGGGCTCACGAAGAAGGCCTACGTCCAGTTGATGTGGTCTTGACTTCTGCTCAGAACAAGCAGGCCATCAAGGACTTGATTGACAAGATTGAGCATTGCCGTAAGGGACGTGATGTTTATGTGGTCGGCGTGACCAATGTGGGCAAGTCCACTTTGATTAACGCCATTATTCAGGAAATCACGGGTGATAAGGATATTATTACGACTTCGCGTTTCCCGGGTACAACTCTGGACAAAATCGAGATTCCTTTAGCAGACGGCAGTCATATCTATGATACACCGGGCATTATCCATCGTCACCAGATGGCTCACTATCTTTCTGCTAAGAATCTCAAATACATCAGTCCTAAAAAGGAAATCAAACCCAAAACCTACCAGCTTAATCCAGAGCAAACCCTCTTTTTGGGTGGTTTAGGCCGTTTCGACTTTGTGGCAGGTGACAAGCAGGGCTTCACGGCTTATTTTGACAATGAGCTCAAGCTCCACCGGACTAAGTTGCAAGGTGCCAGCGGCTTTTATGACAAGCATGTTGGCAGTCTCTTGGTGCCGCCAGTTGGTAAGGAAAAGGAAGAATTTCCAGCCTTGGTCAAGCATGAATTTACTATCAAGGACAAGACAGATATCGTCTTCTCTGGTCTGGGTTGGATTCGCGTCAGTGGTCCTGCTCGAGTAGCTGGCTGGGCGCCAGAGGGTGTGGCGGTTGTCACTCGGAAAGCTATTATATAATACTCAAGACACCAAGGGGAATAAATCTCCTTAAAATAAGGAAGGAAAAGGCTATGAACAGTAGGGGAAAAGCAGGTCCCAACTGGCTCAAGCCTTATAGAAGAACATGACACTAACATCAAAACAACGCGCCTTTCTCAACAGTCAGGCACATAGTCTCAAACCTATCATTCAGATAGGGAAAAATGGGCTCAACGACCAAATCAAAACCAGCGTCCGTCAGGCACTGGATGCGCGAGAGCTGATCAAGGTTACGCTCTTGCAGAATACAGATGAGAATATCCATGAAGTTGCTGAGATTTTGGAAGAAGAAATCGGAGTGGATACGGTGCAGAAGATTGGCCGGATCTTGATTCTCTACAAGCAGTCCAGCAAGAAGGAAAATCGTAAACTCTCTGTCAAAGTCAAGCAAATTTAAGGAAAAATTTCTGTGGAGATGTCAGCCTATGGCTATTGAATTACTGACCCCCTTTACCAAGGTGGAATTAGAACCAGAAGTTAAAGATAAAAAACGCAAGCAGATTGGCATTTTAGGTGGGAATTTCAACCCTGTCCACCATGCTCATTTGGTCGTGGCGGATCAGGTCCGCCAACAGTTAGGCTTGGATCAGGTCCTGCTCATGCCAGAGTACGAGCCGCCGCATGTGGATAAGAAAGAGACCATCGATGAACAGCATCGGCTGAAAATGCTGGAGCTGGCTATCGAGGGCATTGCAGGATTAGGGATTGAGCCTATTGAGTTAGAACGCAAGGGAATCAGTTACAGCTACGACACCATGAAGCTGCTGACAGAGCAACATCCAGATACGGACTATTACTTTATCATCGGTGCGGATATGGTGGACTATCTGCCCAAGTGGTACCGCATTGATGAGCTGGTTGAGCTGGTTCAGTTTGTCGGTGTTCAGCGGCCGCGCTACAAGGCTGGGACTTCTTACTCTGTCATCTGGGTGGATGTACCGCTTATGGATATTTCCTCCAGTATGGTGCGGGATTTTCTGGCTCAGGGACGGACTCCTAATTTCCTGCTACCTCAGCCAGTCTTAGACTATATTGAGAAAGAAGGGCTTTATCTATGACCTATGAAAGCTATATCAGTATGGGCCGTGAGGCCTTGCTGGCTAAGATGGAAACCGTTATGTCAGAGAAGCGCCTGCGGCATTGTCTAGGTGTGGAAAAGGCTGCCCGTGAATTAGCGGAGCGCTTCGGTCTTGATGTCGAAAAAGCGGGTCTAGCAGGACTCCTGCACGACTATGCTAAAAAGGTCTCGGATGAGGATTTCCTATCCTTGATTGACAAATACCAGCTGGATCCTGACCTGAAAAACTGGGGCAATAATGTCTGGCATGGCATGGTGGGCATTTACAAGATTCAGGAAGACTTAGGCATCGAAGATGCCGAGATTCTGCGAGCTATCGAGATTCATACAGTGGGTAGTGGCACCATGTCTGAGCTAGACAAGGTCGTCTATGTGGCCGATTACATTGAGCATAACCGAGACTTTCCGGGAGTAGACAAGGCTAGAGACTTGGCTCAGCGGTCGCTCAATCTAGCTGTGGCTTATGAAACAGCAAGGACAGTGGAGCATTTGGCTCACAAAGGAATCCCTATCTACCCGCAGACCTTGGAGACCTACAATGCCTTTGTAGGGTATTTGAAGGAAATAGAAGAAAATTAAAGAGGAACTATGAAAGAACAAGAATTATTGGAACTGGTCGTGAAGGCGGCCGATGAAAAGCGTGCAGAAGATATTGTGGCTTTGGACTTGCAAGGTCTGACTACTGTGACAGACTACTTTGTCATCGTCAGCTCTATGAACAGCCGTCAGCTAGATGCAGTCGCTGAAAATATCTGTGAGAAAGCTGCTGCGGCAGGTGTTTCTGCTGGCCATGTTGAGGGAGACGCAGCTGGTGGTTGGGTTCTCTTGGACCTGGGTGGTGTAGTCGTCCATGTCTTTTCTGAGGAAATGCGGGCGCATTACAATCTGGAAAAACTCTGGCACGAAGCAACTGGTGTGGACGTTGCAGCCTTATTGGAAGAAAAAAACAAGTGATTTTTTGCCCTTGGACAGAAAGTAGAATTCGGCTCAGTCAGCCTGCTGGCTGGGCTATTTTTGAAAGGAAAAGTATGGCAACTTATGAAACCTTCGCGTCGGTTTACGATGCGATTATGGATGATTCTTTGTATGAGAAATGGACGGATTTCAGCCTGCGGCATTTTCCCAAGGATAAGAAAAAGCTGCTGGAGCTGGCCTGTGGAACAGGCATTCAGTCTATTTATTTTAAGCAGGCTGGTTTTGATGTGACGGGGTTGGACCTGAGTCAGGAAATGCTGGATTTGGCAGAGAAGCGCAGCAGAGAGGCCGGTTTTGACATTCCCTTTATACAAGGTAATATGCTGGATTTGAGTTGCGTCGGTCAGTTTGATTTGGTGACTTGTTATTCGGACTCGATTTGCTATATGGAGGATGAAGTTGATGTCGGTCAGGTTTTCACTCAAGTCTACCAGCATCTAAATGAGGGCGGTCGCTTTATCTTTGATGTGCACTCAATTTACCAGATTGATGAGGTTTTTCCAGGCTATTCTTATCATGAAAATGCTGAAACTTTTGCCATGGTGTGGGATTCTTATGCGGACGAACCGCCTCATTCTATCGTGCATGAGTTGACCTTCTTTGTCCAAGATGAGGATGGGCGTTTCACGCGCCATGATGAGGTGCATGAGGAGCGGACCTATGAGATTCTGACCTATGATATCTTGCTGGAGCAGGCTGGCTTTAAGAATGTCAAGGTCTACGCGGACTTTGAGGACAAGGAGCCAACTGACAAGAGCGCTCGCTGGTTCTTTGTGGCGGAGAAATGAGATGACAGTTACCGGTATTATCGCAGAGTTTAATCCTTTTCATAATGGGCACAAATATCTGCTGGAGCAGGCTTCTGGTCTGAAAATCATTGCTATGAGCGGTAATTTTGTTCAGCGAGGGGAGCCGGCTATCGTGGATAAGTGGACTCGGGCACAGATGGCTTTGGAAGCTGGAGCCGATCTGGTCCTTGAGCTGCCTTTCTTGGTCAGCGTTCAGGCGGCAGATTTTTTCGCTAAGGGAGCAGTAGACCTCTTAGAGAGACTGGGTATCGAACAGCTGACTTTTGGGACCGAGGAAGTGTTGGACTATGAGAGCATTTCGAGGGTCTATGGTCAAAAGGCAGAGCAGATGGAGGCTTATCTGGCTGGCCTGCCTGATTCCCTATCCTATCCCCAGAAGACTCAGGCCATGTGGCAGGAATTTGCAGGGCTCAATTTTTCAGGCTCTACTCCCAATCATATCTTGGGCTTGGCTTATGCCAAGGCTGTGGCGGGAAAGGATATCAAGCTGTGTCCCATTCAACGTCAGGGGGCTGGCTATCATTCCTTGTCAGCTAATCAGGAATTTGCCTCAGCGACAGCCCTTCGTCAGAATCTGGATCAGCCAGACTTTCTCAAAAAATTCACCCCAGCTCATCACTTGCTTGAAATTGCCCCCAAGGTGACCTGGTCGGACCTTTTTCCTTATCTCCGTTACCAGATAGTGACCTGTCCGGATTTGACGGACTTTTATCAGGTCAATCAGGAGTTGGCCGTTAGGATTAGAGAGGCCTTGAAAAGCAGTGAGACTATAGAAGAGCTGGTCGAGCAGGTGGCGACCAAGCGCTATACCAAGGCTCGGGTTCGGCGTCTGCTGACCTATATCCTGGTCGGAGCTAGACAAGAAGAGCTTCCATCAGCAATCCATATCTTGGGTTTCTCCGAGCAGGGACGCCAGCATCTGGCCAGATTCAAGGGAAAAGTGGAACTGGTCAGCCGTATCGGCAAGGTGCCATGGGACAGTGTGACCCAGCAGGCTGATAAGATCTATCAGCTAGGCAATCCTGCACTTAAGGAACAGAACTTTGGACGGGTTCCGATTATGAAAGACAAGCAAGGCTGAATCTTCAGTCTTTTTGCTTTATTTGTGATAGTACAGAAAAAATGGTATAATAAATGAATAAACTTGTTTTCACTAAGGAGCATGATTTGCTTTTTAGTGGCTTGACTGTAGGTATGAAAGCTAATATTCGGTCAATAAAACTTTGCTGAGCTTGATTGAATGATTATCTTTCATATCCATGTCTCAAAGGAGGAAGACTCATGAAAATTCAAAAGATTACCTTTATGGCCCTTACAGCTTTACTGACGCTTAGTTTAGGGGCTTGTAGCTTGATTGGGCAGAAGCATTCTCAAAAGAATCAGGGTGTGACTGAGAATAGTTCCCGTGAGAGCCAAAAGAATACTTCTTCTGACGATATTGAAGAACTCTTGGAGAAAGCAGAAACTGCGAATGAAGATCTAACTTCAATGAAAATGAAGGTAAAACTATCTATCACTGTAGATGGTTCCAATAAAACTCAAACGATGAGCGGAGACCTTCTCTATGATAAAAGCACTGATGAATTGGCCAAGGGACATTTAGTAATAGATGGAAAAGAGAGCGGCCAGGAGAGTTATCAAGAAGCGATTATGCCGGGCGGACAGGATAAACTTTTGTATACTCGTTCTTCTAAAAATGGAACATGGTCTAAGCAAGAAATGGGAAGCGGGGCAGATTATTATGTTCAGCCCGATTATTTCAAACTCATGGATGGCTTTTATCAAATGGCTGATGATGTCACTGTAAAGGAAAGCGGTGATGAATATGTCTTTAAATTAAGCAGTAAAAATGCTGATTTGCTAGGGCTTTTTGGTGAAGAATTCAAACTAGAGCTGTCAGGTGTTACTCAGGCAGATATGGATAAGAAGTTAGAGGTACGCTTGGATAAAAAGACCTTATTCTTAAAAGACTTTAAGCTAGGTTTATCTTATAAAGGTGAAAAAGGTAGTATGGATGTTCAAACAGATACTCATTATTCTGACTGGAACACTATAGATGAAGATGAGTTTAAGGCGCCTCAGTAAAGCATTGACAGAATAGCTTCTAAACTATTAGCTGAGAAAGAAAGGAAAAGTCATGCCTTTATTGTTTGCTTTTCGCTACCGTAGAGGACTCTATTTGACCATAGTAATCTTGGCATCTGTCTTCTTAGTATCAGGCATCATTTTCGGTGCTTTAGCTTGCCTGCTCTTGTTTTCAATTGATAAAGCTATGCCTGGAGCAGGAATTATTTCATTCGGTTTGCCTTCTTTTCTTACCTTTCTGTTAGTCTGTCTACTTGAAATTTTTATAATAATCCATGCGGGACGCAAGCTGAGTAAAAAGTGCTTTGTTCTTGCGGGAACAGAATGGGGCTTGACCGTGCGAGGAGCTTTTTTGAAAGAGCATAGCTTTGCTTGGAATCAGCTGGAAAGTGTCTTTTACCGGCCGGCTTGGGGAAGAACTTCTGATGGGCAGGCTTCTTTTCGACTGGGAGTCAAGTACTATCGGAGAGACTACCTATATGTCAAGCCTTATCATGGCAAGTCGGTTCGAGTAGATGTCACTTTTTTAGATGGCAGAATAGAGGATGTTTTTGCCTGCTTAAGCAGGTGCAAACCGGATTTGACTATTGTGAAAAATTATCAGTAATATTTTTGATGGATTTCGGTAAAGGTCCGCTATGACAGACCTGCCGGATTCGGGAAATAGAATTTATCGTCCAGTTGCTCTTTGAGCGACTGGATTTTTTATGGAATTGAAAACTGAAATCAATTTTGTCTCGATTTCAGCCCAGCAGAAGTTGAAGAATACAACCAGAATCTTCTAGAAGCTATCATTTTTTCTTAGTGATTTTTCTGATTCCCTGTGTTATAATAAGAAAGATTAAAAATGTAATTTATCAAAAGGAGAATCTCCAATGGGACGTAAATGGGCCAATATTGTGGCAAAGAAAACGGCCAAAGATGGCGCGAACTCAAAAGTATATGCTAAGTTTGGTGTGGAAATCTATGTAGCTGCTAAAAAGGGTGATCCAGATCCAGAGTCTAACACAGCTTTGAAATTCGTTATCGACCGAGCTAAGCAGGCTCAAGTGCCGAAGCATGTCATTGACAAGGCCATTGATAAGGCAAAAGGAAACACTGACGAAACCTTTACTGAAGGCCGCTATGAAGGATTTGGGCCAAGCGGTTCTATGCTGATTGTCGATACACTGACTTCAAATGTCAATCGGACTGCAGCCAATGTCCGTGCTGCTTTTGGTAAAAATGGCGGTAATATGGGAGCTAGTGGCTCAGTTGCCTATTTGTTTGATAATAAAGGCGTGATTGTCTTTGCGGGTGACGACGCTGACAGCGTCTTTGAGCAGCTGCTGGAAGCGGATGTGGATGTTGATGATGTTGAAGCAGAAGAAGGAAGCATCACTGTCTATACAGCGCCAACCGACCTTCACAAGGCCATCGTGGCTCTGCGTGAATCTGGTATTCAGGAATTCCAAGTAACTGAGCTTGAAATGATTCCTCAGTCTGAAGTAGAGTTGACCGGTGAAGACCTCGAAACCTTTGAAAAACTATATAGCGTTTTAGAAGATGACGAAGATGTCCAAAAAATCTATACGAATGTAGATGGATTCTAAAGAAACTTGACCTGTAGTTGGAGCTACAGGTTTTTCTGTAATGAGAAATATCAAACTGTATTTACCAGTGCAGCTAAGTATGGTAAAGTACAAAAGTCATAGTATTAACTTATTAAAGAGATGAGCTTGACGGCCTGTGCTTTGCTCCAAACCCCAGAACGAGATTATCAGTTGAAATTTGTAAAGACAGATGGCAAGTGGGTCTTGGAGCATGATTTTTCTTATGAATCTATTGTCATCTCTTTTGAAGGTGATATATCATAATTCTAAAATTGGAGAGCTAATGATTGATGATTGGCTCTCTATTTTTGTTTCCGCGTTCAGCTTTGTGCTATACTGGATGGTAGATAGGTGTATTCGAGTAAAGGAGTCTGCCATGAAAAAATTTTATGATAAACTAATGCGAACGCGACATTATCTTCATCAGCATCCAGAGCTGTCTGGGCAGGAATTTGAAACGACAGCTTTTCTAAAAGGCTATTTAGAAGATTTGGAGATTAGGATTTTAGAAACCGGTCTGAAAACTGGCCTAGTTGCCGAGATTGGCTCTGGCAGGCCGGTTATTGCCCTGAGAGCAGATATCGATGCTCTGCCCATTTTGGAGCGGACAGGTCTGCCCTATGCCAGTCAGAAATCAGGCGTCATGCACGCTTGCGGCCATGATTTTCATCAGACCAGCCTTTTGGGGGCAGCGGAGCTGCTCAAGGCTATGGAAAGTGATTTGAGAGGGACAGTTCGTCTGATCTTCCAGCCGGCTGAGGAAACTTCTCAGGGAGCCAGCCAGGTTCTTGCTACTGGCCTATTGGACGATGTGTCTGCTATTATCGGCTTTCACAATATGCCTCAGCTTAAGCCGGGACAGCTGGCACTTAAAGCGGGAGCCATGATGGCTGGAGTTGAGAAGTTCAAGGTGGAGGTAGAAGGAGTCAGCAGCCATGCGGCTAGACCAGATTTGGGTGTTGATACAGTATTGACCTTAACCAGTATGATTCAAAACCTGCAGGCTCTAGTGGCCCGCACAGTGTCTCCTTTTGAAGCGGCTGTCTTGTCTGTAACTCATATAGAAGCGGGGGCAACTTGGAATGTACTGCCGCAGTCGGGCTTTTTTGAAGGAACGATTCGCAGCTTCAATCCGACCTTGCAGCAGCGTCTCAAGGAAGACTTTATCCGAATTGTAGAGAATACAGCTGAGAATTTTGGAGCTCAGGTCAGGATTTCTTGGGACCATACTCCGCCAGTGACCTATAATGACCCCGAATTGGCTGAGCTGCTTTATGAGCACTCACAGAATCTGGCAGAGGTCCTGCCTGCCAGCCCATCCTCGGCTGGAGAAGATTTTGCCTTTTATCAGGAGAAGCTTCCAGGCGTCTTTGCCTTTATCGGCTCAAATGGTGCGGAAAATGCTCCTGATCTCCATCATGACAGCATGGTTATTGACGACGAAGCCTTCAAAATTTCCGTTCCTTACTATGTCGAAAGTGCCCTCTTTCTCCTGCAGCACTACAGGCAGAAAGTCTAGTAAATGACTGCCTCAGAGCTGATAAAGAAAAGCTATCACCTCCATAAAAAATATATAATGGTCAAGCTTCTTCTTATTTGATATGATAAAGAAAGACTTTTTAGGAGGAATTCGAAATATGAACCTGAAGAAAACCTTGAAATACTTCTCTCTGGCAGCCGTCAGTGTCTTGGCCCTTGGTGCTTTGGTGGCTTGCTCATCATCAAGTGAGAAGAAAACAGAGAAAACAAAGGTAGAAGTCGGAACAGTGGGAACGACCAAACCATTTTCATACGAGGATAAAGACGGCAATCTGACTGGCTATGAGATCGAAGTCCTTCGTGCTATCTTTAAGGACTCAGACAAGTATGAAGTCAATTTCAATAAGACCAAGTGGGCATCTATTTTCTCAGGTCTGGACAGCGACCGCTACCAGATCGGTGCTAATAATATCAGCTATTCTGAAGAACGGGCTGACAAATATCTCTATGCTAGTCCCTATGCGAAAAATCCAACAGTTTTAGTTGTCCGTAAGGGTGAGGGAATCAAATCGCTGGATGACATTGGCGGCAAGTCTACTGAGGTTGTTCAGGGGACTTCAACAGCTCAGCAGCTAGAGGACTACAACAAGGAACATAGCGATAATCCGACAAAAATCAATTATACGGATGGAACCATTCAGCAAATCTTGGCCAATCTGAATGACGGCCGTACGGACTATAAGATTTTTGAGCGCATAACTGTAGACTCTATTATCAAAGATCAAGGCTTGGATAATCTGGAAGTGATTGAACTTCCAAGCGACCAGCAGCCTTATGTTTATCCGATTATTGCAAGCGGTCAGGAAGACTTGCAAAAATTTGTCAACAAGCGAATCAAAGAACTCTATGAGGATGGTACGCTTGAAAAACTATCACAAGAATTCTTTGGCGGCTCTTACCTGCCAGATGCAAAAGACATCAAGTAAGAAATCCCATCAAGTTCGGTCTGCATTTGGCCGACTAGACTTTGATACAAGAAATACGATAAGGGCGGGGAAGCTTATTTCCCCAGCCCTTTATCTGCTGTTAATAGGAGTAACGCATGCCTTTCTCAACTGAGACTGAACAAATCAAGAAATTTGAAAACGACGAGGTAGCCCAGCACTATTTTGAAGTGCTGCGGACCTTGATCTCTAAAAAATCAATCTTTGCCCAGCAGGTTGGCCTGCAGGAAGTAGCCAACTATTTGGGAGAGATTTTTACAGCTGCTGGAGCCAAGGTCATGATTGACGACAGCTATACTGCTCCCTTTATTTTGGCGGAGTTTCTTTCTTCAAATCCTGCTGCTAAGACCATTATTTTCTACAACCACTACGATACAGTGCCAGCAGATGATGATCAGCCCTGGACCAATAATCCTTTTACATTGTCAGTTCATTACGGAGTTATGTATGGGCGAGGAGTGGATGATGACAAGGGACACATTACCGCTCGTCTGACAGCCGTTCGCAAGTATATTCGAGAGCACGGTGATTTGCCAGTCAATATCATCTTTATGATGGAAGGGGCAGAAGAGTCCGCTTCGACAGACTTAGATAAATATCTGGCCAAGCATCGCAAACGCCTGCGAGGAGCAGATTTGCTGGTCTGGGAGCAAGGCAGCCGCAACAATCTAGGGCAGCTAGAAATCTCGGGCGGTAACAAGGGGATTGTTACCTTTGATATGACAGTCAAAAGTGCAGATGTAGATATTCATTCCAGCTTCGGTGGCGTTATCAATTCAGCTTCTTGGTATTTGCTCAATGCTCTATCTAGCTTGCGCAGTCCAGACGGCCGCATCTTAGTTGAAGGAATCTATGAGCAAGTTCAAGAGCCTAATGAGCGGGAACTAGCCTTGATTGAGGAATATGCCCTGCGGACTCCTGCAGAACTGAGTCAGGTCTATGGCTTAAAATTACCGGTTTTGCTGGACGAACGTAAGGAATTTCTCCGTCGCTTTTACTTTGAACCTTCGCTGAATATTGAAGGCTTCGGATCAGGCTATCAAGGCCAAGGGGTTAAAACCATTTTACCTTCAGATGCCCAGGCTAAGATGGAGGTTCGTCTGGTGCCAGGTCTGGAGCCACAAGATGTTTTGGACAAGATTCGTCAGCAACTAGATAAAAATGGCTATCCAGCGGTTGAGCTGACCTATACCTTAGGAGAGATGAGTTATCGCAGCGACATGAGTGCGCCTTCCATTCTCAATCTTATTGAGCTGGCTAAAGATTACTACCAAGAGGGCATCTCTGTTCTGCCGACCTCAGCTGGAACTGGTCCGATGCACACGGTCTATGAAGCCTTGGAGGTTCCTATGGCGGCTTTCGGACTTGGAAATGCCAACAGCCGAGACCATGGCGGAGATGAGAATGTGAAAATTGCTGATTATTATACGCATATTGAGCTCATTCAGGAGTTGATTGGCAGTTACAGTAAAGCTGACTAGCGGGAAAGGAAGTCTTATGCTATACTCTATAAGAAAAGACAAACTGAAGCAGGCTGGCTTCTTTTACCTCTTTTATTTCCTAGCCATGATCTTAGGCGTCTTGGTTGGGCTTCTATTTGACCGCTCAGGCAATATGTTTTACGCTCCAGCTTTTACAGCTTTCTTTGGTGGAGTTCTGTTTATCTTCTATACTGAGAAAATAAAGACCTTCGGTCTAATCAGCGGCTTAGGCTGTCTGCTAGGTCTCTTCTTTCTGCTTAGTCGACATGGCTTTGGAGCCTTTCTACCAGGTTTGATTTGCGGTGTTTTAGCGGATCTTATAGCTCGGTCAGGCGGCTATCAAAAGACTGTTAGAAGCTTGCTGTCTTTTATGGTTTTCAGCTTTAGCACAGCGGGGCCTATTTTCCTAATGTGGCTGGCGCCCAAGCAGTATGAAGCTAGTCTTCTTGCCAGAGGAAAGACTCAGGCTTACATCGAGCAAGTCATGCTTAAGCCGGAACCCAGCTTAGTCCTCTGGTTTGTAGCCAGCATTTTACTGGGGGCTTTACTAGGCGCCCTATTAGGAAGAAAAATCCTTAAAGTTAGACATTCCAAGTCAGCTTCAGTCTAACTATCATTGTAAATATAAGTAAGGAGAAAATATGAACAATTTACTCGTACTCCAGTCGGACTTTGGTCTGGTAGATGGAGCTGTGTCAGCCATGATCGGAGTGGCGCTAGAAGAGTCTCCCACTCTGAAAATTCACCATCTGACTCACGATATCACCCCTTACAATATCTTTGAGGGAAGCTATCGTCTCTTTCAGACAGTTAATTACTGGCCGGCAGGAACGACCTTTGTGTCAGTAGTGGATCCGGGTGTGGGCTCCAAGCGTAAGAGTGTGGTAGCCAAGACTAAAAAAGGTCAGTACATCGTTACGCCTGATAACGGCACCCTGTCTTTCATCAAGAAGCATGTCGGCATTGAGGCCATTCGGGAAATTTCTGAAGTGGAAAACCGTCGTAAGAATACTGAACATTCCTATACTTTCCATGGTCGTGATGTCTATGCCTATACGGGTGCTAAGCTAGCCAGCGGTCACATCAGCTTTGAAGAGGTTGGACCAGAGCTTAAAGTTGAAGACATTGTCGAAATTCAGGTAGTCGAAACTACGATTGCGGATAATTATGTCAGCGGAGCTATTGATATTCTGGATGTCCGCTTCGGCTCTCTTTGGACCTCTATCACCCGCGAAGAATTCTGCACCTTAAAACCAGAATTTGGCGACCGCTTCGAGGTTACCATCTACAACAATGACATGCTGGTTTATCAAAACCAAGTAACCTATGGCAAGTCCTTTGCGGATGTCCGCATCGGTCAGCCTATCCTCTATATCAACTCCCTCTATCGGGTCGGCTTAGCGATTAACCAAGGTTCCTTTGCTAAGGCCTACAATGTTGGTGTCGGTGCCCAATGGCATATTGAAATCAAGAGAATTGAAAATTAAGGAAGAAGAACATGAAAAATAATACAATCAGAAACGTAGTCGCAACAGGAATTGGAGCAGCCCTATTCGTAGTCCTCGGAATGATCAATATTCCAACGCCTGTACCCAATACCAGCATCCAGCTCCAATACCCTCTGCAAGCTCTTTTTAGCGTCATCTTTGGACCAATCGTCGGTTTCCTTATGGGCTTCATTGGCCACGCCATTAAAGACGCTATGAGCGGTGGCGGACTCTGGTGGTTCTGGATTGCTGGCAGCGGAGTCTTCGGTCTATTAGTTGGCTTCTTTAGAAAATTCTTCCAAGTGGAAGAAGGAAAATTTGAAGTCAAGGACATTATCCGCTTTAACTTGATTCAGATTGGAGCCAATGCAATCGCTTGGCTAATAGGCCCGATTGGTGACGTGATTGTGTCTGGTGAGCCGGTCAATAAGGTTATTGCTCAAAGTATTGTAGCAATTCTGGTGAATTCTGCGACAGTAGCTGTCATCGGAACTGTCTTGCTGACTGCTTACGCTCGCACCCGCACCCGCGCAGGAAGCCTCAAAAAAGATTAATCATAGTAGTTTCTATCAAAGAATAGCTGCCTATACGACTGGGCGGCTTTTTTGCTAGTGGTGAATCATACAGTTGTCCATCAGGAACTGGACAATTTAAACAATTTACGACTTCTTGCAGATTTGCGCACGATTATTGATATTTATGATTTTAAAGCTGAAATCATTGCAGCTAGTATTCGTAATTCAGCACATGTTGAAGCTGTTGCAAAACTTGGTGTTCACATTGCGACCATTCCGGATAATTTATTTGAAAAAATGACGCAGCATCCACTGACTACCGATGGAATAGCCCAATTTATGAAGGATTGGGAAGCGTTTAAACAATAAGTTTTAGGGTAGGTATGGGAAATAGAAGTCTCTGCCTCTGACTATATTTTAAGCAGGCCATAGCGACTTAGAAGACTTTGACTCTTTGTCAACAGATCTAGGTTGCGGATAAGATTTGGAGAAGATCAAACTGGTCTTCTCTTTTTGATGTTTAAATCTGTGGAAATTACTTCTGAAATAATGTAAAAAATAAAAGATAAAATGTAAATTATATATTGCATTATTTAAAATATATTGTATAATAGACTTATAATGATGAAAGGAGCGATAGCATGAATAGGAAAATAAATCATCTGCTTATTCCTCTTGCTTGGCTAGTATTAGCTGTTGTGTTTATAATTCTAGGGATAATTCAGAAAAATCAAATGTTGCTTATTTTTGG